>JANQFE010000074.1 GCA_028278025.1 Thermodesulfobacteriota bacterium
TGAAATTCTCACGAGGGGTATATTTTTTCATAGCACCTTCGGTGCTTACTCAAGTCTTCGCCTACAGGCGAGGGTTTCTCTCCCCGAGTGAGACAATAATCAGTCATGTACAGTAAGTTATAAAGATTGAAATATATGATTTTATATAGTATTATTAAATGTAATATATAAAATATTACACATTTTTTTGTAATGCAGATTTAAAATGAAATTTTTGTTATGATGCAATCAGCAGTCAAAAAGATTCTTACCATATCCTTCATTTACCTTGTGACAATTTTATTCCCCGTGACCGGCCACAGCTCTGAATTAATCTGGCAGAGCCCGTGGCCGACCACAGAAAACCTGAATAGCGTGTGGGGAACATCTACAAGCTTTATGTTTGCGGTTGGAGACAAAGGTACCGTTATTCATTTCGACGGTGCTTCGTGGACCACCCAGAATATACCTACAACAAATAAACTCTTTGCACTGTGGGGCAGCATTTGGAGCAATATTTTTGCGGTTGGTGAAAAAGGCACTATCCTTCGTTATGACGGTTTGGAATGGTCATCTATGACCAGCAGTACTAATAGTGATTTGACGGGTGTCTGGGGCAGTTCTGCAACAGATGTTTTTGCAGTTGGAAACGATGGGATAATCCTTCATTTTGACGGTACAAGCTGGTCCTCGATGACCAGTGGTGTAACCGTAGACCTGCACGGTGTCTGGGCTGCAGCTTCAAATAATGTATATGCTGTTGGTGCACAGGGTACCATCCTCTATTTCAACGGCGCTGCATGGCAAACGATGGCTAGCGGCACAACAGTTCAACTCAAGAGTGTTCATGGAACTTCTGACGGCAGTATCTATGCAGTGGGTGATTCCGGGACAATCCTCGCCTATAATGGTTCACTGTGGTCAACAGTTTTTACTGGAAGTAAAACTTATAATGCCGTGTGGGTTCTTTCAGAAACATATGCTGTGGCAGTCGGCAATGCCGGCAGAATTGCTCAGTACAATGGAAGCTCATGGAGTGAAAACGTTGCAGAGACTGACTTTGATTATTCTTCGGTCTGGGCCGTGGCATCTTCCCTTGTTTTTATTGCAGCAGACAAGGGCTTTGTTTCTAAGCTCAATGATGACGCCTGGCCCGGTACAACCTATCTATCTAAGAATATATTATATACTGCCTGGGGCTTTGAATCGTCCCGTTTTGGACGGGATGTGTACGTTATGGGGGCAGATGGAATCACCCTTTACAGGAAAGACTGCGACGGCGCAATCATATGCGAACCGACTGATGCGTGGCTTTCAAATAAATATAAGGTTGAAGGCTCCACAACCGTTTTGGGCAGCTGGGGCTATGCACGCTCCAAGAGTCAGTTCCTTTATGTTGTGGGTGAACTGGGTAAAATATACTTTTTTTATCCATACTATAGTCGTTGGACCTTGATCAACAGTACGGTAACTGAAGACCTGCATGATGTTTGGGGTATCTATTCCCATGGCGAAGACCCTGACGTCCAGCTATTTGCTGTCGGGAATAACGGGACAATAATCTATTATGACGGTACCAGCGCCATTGTTATGCAGAGCCCGACAGCAAACAAGTTAAACGGCGTGTGGGGCAGTGCTCCAGATGACTTTTTTGCTGTCGGTACTGCAGGAACAATTGTGCATTATGACGGCAGCACCTGGGAGGAGATGAACAGCGGAACCACCCAAACCCTGCGTGCTGTATGGGGCACCGATGCTGATAATGTTTTTGCAGTAGGCAGATCAGGAACAATCCTGCATTATAACGGCAGCAGCTGGTCAGCTCTGGACAGCACTACCACTGAAGATTTAAACTGTATTGCCGGGTCAAATACGGAAAACATTTTTGCAGCCGGCAATAACGGGGTTATCCTTAAGTATACCGGCACAGGGTGGGAATCAATAGAAAGTGGTACGAATTTTACCTGGTTTGATGTCTGGGCCAGCCCTTCAAATAATTTTTTCTTTGTCGGTTATAGCGGTACCGTACTATTTTTCCAGCAGAGTACTGATATTTCCGATGACCCGGATGACCCCGGTCTTGAACAGAACACCCCTTACAATCCTTTTCCCGAAGACAAGGGGCTCGACCTGCCAATAGATATTGCTCTGCAGTGGTCTATTGAAACCGATGATCCTAAAAATGCAACCTATGCTATCTATTTCGGTCAACAGGAAAATCCTCCTCTGGCTGAACAGAATGCTACCGCTTCCAGCTATCATACCGGCATACTTGCTTATGATACAACCTATTACTGGAAAATTGTGGTCACCGACAACACAGGTAAGGAAACCGAGGGGGATGTATGGAGTTTTACAACCAGGTCCGGTGATTTCAGTCCAAATGTATTTTATAATATCTGGGGCTATGAATCTACCCGTTTCGGCAGGAAACTTATGGTCATGGGAGATGAAGGTTTATTTCTGTATAAAAACGAGTGTGAAAATGCTGCAGTATGCGAACCCACGGAAAACTGGGTTTTAGCCTCTAGCACGTTTGATTTGCGGACCGTTTACGATACATGGGGCTTTTCAGTGTCAAAGAGTAATTTCCTCTATGCTGTAGGTGAGCAGGGTAAGTTTGATTTCTTTGACTCCCATAACAACCGCTGGTTTGCTCTGGAAAGCACTGTGGCTGAAGACCTGCATGATGTATGGGGAATCCATTTCGGGGACAAAAAGGAGGATGTGCTTGTCTTTGCTGTCGGTGATGCCGGCAGGATTATTCATTATGATGCAGACAATGCTACTGTTGTTGAAAGTGGTACGCTCGAAAATCTCACGGGCCTATGGGGTACTGCTATTGATAATATGTTTGCTGCAGGCTCTCAGGGTACCATTCTTACCTATGACGGCACTGCCTGGAACAGTATGACCAGCGGTACGTCCGAAGACCTGTATGATATCTGGGGCAGCAGTGCCGAGGATGTGTTTGCAGTCGGCGCAGCAGGAACAGTCCTTCATTATGACGGCAGCTCGTGGTTAAGTATGCAAAGTAATACAACTCAGGATTTAAAGAGTGTCTGGGGCATACAGACCGACAATGTATTTGCAGCAGGCAGCCGCGGAACCATTCTTAAATATGACGGTATTGCCTGGAGGCAGCTTGACAGCGGAACTGATCAAAACCTGTACGGTATCTGGGCAGGAGAGTCCGGCAACTTCTTTTTTGTTGGTGAAGGCGGTTCCCTCCTCTCATTACTGCCTCCGGCTGAACCCTGGCCCGCAGACGGAGCAACTGCTGTTACGCTCTCACCTGATTTACAGTGGACTTTGCCAAATAAAAATCTTGAAAGTACAGAAGCAATCACCCTTGATGTCTATTTTGGTACTGAGGAAGATCCACCCCTCATTGAACAGGATCTTGGTGAACCGTCATATGCCCCTGAGCGGCTAACTACTGAGACCACCTATTACTGGAAAATTGTTGTCAAGCACAATGCCGGTGATACAGCCGCAGGGCCGGTCTGGAGTTTCACAACCACAACACAGCCGTGCATATTCCCTCGCCTGCTGGAGGATGAGTCTGACTTGGCACTGCTGCGCAGTTACAGAGATACTGTTATCAGCAAAACTCCTGCAGGCAAAGCACTCATACGTCTCTATTATCATTATGATGAGACACTGGTACGTCTTATTGAAGCACATCCTGAGGTTAAAGAAATATTTGCCAGATTTCTTAAGCAGCTTCTGGCTTCCGATTTCAAATTTTTTCCAAAGGAATAATAGTTTCCTTCTCTCCACTCTGCAGGTGGCAAACAAACCTTATAGCACTATTCCAAAAACTGCTTGTCAATACCTGCATCTTAAAGCATAATTGCACGCATAAGAGAGAGATAATATCCGCAAACTGCTAACCTATCAGATGAAAGGTACTCGTGTGCAAACAATAAAAAGACATTTAAAAAGTTTATGGTCAGTTCTGTTTGCTTTTATTGTAAACACACTTTTTAAAAAAATACTGGCAGAAACATACCGGTCTGAAATTATTTTTTTCCAGACCATACGCTATAAAAACTACGATGACATAAAATACCTTGAACAGCAGCTACGGCTTTGTGCCCATCATCTGGATAAGCTCCTGACCCTTGATACCTTTAAAGAGCATGCCGGCATTGCAAAAAGAACCGTTGAACTTATTGAAAACCTGCAATCAAAAGACATAACCGATTCTCCCACGGTTAAATGGGCTCAGCAGATACTTCAGGCGTATAACCAGAGACTCTCATCTCAGGATGTTTTGCAGTCATTGCCCACTGATGGTTCTTCATCGTGTCATTCCTTCTCGAAAGATTCTATTGCTGATTTAATAAAAACACGCCGAAGCATTCGATCATTTCGTGACGAACCGGTACCTAGGGAAACCATTAATGCAATACTCGAAATGGGACTATGGGCACCCAGCGGTTGCAACCGTCAGAATACTGAATATCTCATTTTGGACCAGGCCGAGGATATTCGTTTTTGTCAGAGAATAGCCGGTGAGGGCCACAATTTTCCGCAGCAGGCTGCTTGGTCGGTTGTAATCCTTCTGGACTGCAGGTCTTATGCTCTGCCCTCCCAGCGTCACCAGGCATATTTGGAGGCCGGCGCTGCAATTCAAAATATGCTTCTCTATGCCCATGCCCTTAATATCGGATCGATCTGGCTTAACTGGCAAGGAGTTGAACGGTCACATGTAAAACTGCGCGAACGCTTTGGGTTGACTGATTGGCTTTTACCGGTTGCTATGCTCTGTTTTGGTTATACAAAAGTACCGCCGCCTGTTGTTCCCTATCGCAAGCTGCTGCAGGATGCAGTACAGTATACCGGAAGTTTGTGATACATATTATCATGTTATTATATATATTTATATTATATTATTAATTATTTACTTTAATTCTATTCTCCTCCTGTTTGACTTCGCAGGTGGATCCATCTCTGCTACCGCCCTTCGGCAGGGTCATCTGAATCTCGACTCTTTCCTTCCCCCACGATTGCATTCCTGCGCACTATATAGTAAAATTAAAAAGTATTTTAAAATTAAAAGATTAATTTTATATGTCTCATTTCCTTTTTTTAAAATGATGAATCGTATACATAGATATGTTTTTTTATTGATAGTCTTCCTGGGCATTCCTGCTCTTATTCAGGCAGAGAACTACTATGTCAGGGAAGGAGCAAACGGTAATGGGCTGGACTGGGAGAACGCTTTTGGCCAGCTACCCGATGTGCTCGAGCGCGGCAGCACTTATTACCTGGCTGATGGAACGTATGGCCCCTACACTTTTGATGATCCCGTGGATGGCGAAAAATATATTTATGTTTATAAGGCTACTGAATCAGAGCATGGTACTGACACCGGCTGGGATACAACGTATGGTGACGGTACAGCGCTTTTTACTACCGCTTCCGGGTTCTATACCATTAATATAGAGACTTCATATCTTGAAATAAACGGTAAAGAAGCGTACGGCATAAAAGTTACCACAACCAATTGCGATAATAATTTTGATTTGGTTTTTACCGACGGGGTTGCTTCCCAGGGCGGCCATGGATTTGGTGCAAAAAATATCACCCTTGCTTATTGTGAACTTGAGCATTGCGGTGAGGACCAGGGTGATAATGTCCATAACGCCCTGTATATGCGGGGTGAATTAGACAAAGACGACCTGTGCCGCTTCTGGACAATCAGTCACAATTATCTGCATGATGTCAACATCACCTGTATTAAGACCCGGGGTGTTACAGATTCGCTCATTGAGCATAACACCTTTGCCAGACGTCACACAGACGGCAAACGGCACGGTGAGCTTATTTCATGGAACGACAGCGGCCTTAATCAGAATAATATCTTCCGGTATAACTTCTTATACGACTCTGCCGGCACCGGTATGCTGGTGATTAAAGATGATGACGGGCACCAGTCCGGCTGGAAAATTTACGGTAATGTTTTTTACACTACCGACAAAGAGCGTTATCCGGTCTCAAACGGTGCCATCTGCAATACCGGTCCGGGCAAGGCCCTGCTGTCTGATGTGGAAGTATACAATAATACCTTTGTGAACATCACTGATGCTTCCCGTGGTGATCCTGATCCGCCTTTCAGCATTCAGGATGAAACCTCCGGTAATGTTTTTAAAAATAATATCTGTATCAATACTGATGATGTATTCGGGGAAATTGAACGCTCCCATAACCTGTGGAACAACCAAGACTATGCTGAAAATGACCTCGATGGCAGCGGACAACTCTGGACCGGCAGCACAGAGCTTTTTACTGATTTTGGAAACCATGACTATACTCTTACCCAGGCTACCGAGCCGGGTGACAGCAGCATCGGCTCTGAATATAATACTGATATGTTGGACAATGTCAGGGGTGAAGATGGTAACTGGGACAGGGGTGCTTTTGAATATGTCAGCTCAACAACCTCCAGCAGCAGTACCTCAACATCCACATCTACTACCGGTATTTGTCCTATTGAACGGTTGTTCAAAGATGAAAACCCCGCGGCAGTCGAATCGCTGCGACAGTATCGTGACACGAAACTGACCCAATCACCTCTGGGCCTTACCCTTATCTATCTCTTTTATATCCATGTCCGCGAACTAGATCATATCTTGCTGTCAAATGCTGAGCTCCAGGCAATGTTTAGGCAGCTTGTGATTGAAGTGTTGCCGGGTATTAATGCCAGTATTTATGAAAACCGTACACTCACACTCACCCCATCTCAATACAGCCGCATGCTGAAGCTCTTAAAAAATATTTCCGCCCAATCACCGCCTCGGCTGCAAACACATCTTAACTTCTTGAGAATTAACCTTGAGTCCGGTGAGCTTTTTGTACAATTAGGAATAGGGATTCAGGATTATGTTGAGCCAATAGAGAAATAGCCAATGTGCCAAATGAAAAGATAGTGAGTGGCAATCAGTACTTGGTTATTGGTTTTAGAATATTTACTTTTCGCTGACTAACTGTTACTGATTACCGATTACTTAATCCTTGTCCTTTTACTACCAATAAACTAACCCTATATACCTACCTTGTTGTTTCAATCTATTATTTTAACTTTATTTTTTTTATTACACCGCATCAAAAAATTAACCTTTTTAGGCTATATACAATACAATCTTTTTATGCAATCTAGATTATTATATGATATTTAACTTTTTTTATTGACATAACTATATATATTTTTTATAATTACTATACTTTTGGGGGGCTAATATATCGAATTAGCTAATCTTATAATCAGTTCATTAAAAAGGAGGCGCTATCATGAAAAAACAATCAATACTTTGTTCACTGTTTTTCTCTTTCCTTATTGTTATTCCATTAAATACACAAGCCGCTACCTGGTACATAGACAATGCAAGCACCTGCACGGCAAGCTGCGGTACAACTTGGGCCACCGCGTTCAACAGCATCCAGAGTGCAGTTAATAATGCTGCTGCCGAGGATGAA
>JANQFE010000086.1 GCA_028278025.1 Thermodesulfobacteriota bacterium
GTGGCTCTTTTGGGGTCAAAAAAGCCAAAACCGTTTTGGTCTGACCGCCAAATCGGTTTCGTTTGCTGCTTAAAAACCACTTTTTCAGTAACGACTAACTACTCCTTAACCTTTAATTAACCCTGCCTTAACAAACCGTTCACCCTGTTTGTTTTAAACTGCATAACCTAACCTGCTGGAAAGAAAAAAAGTTAACTGAAATTTAACTTTATCTTTATCCGAGGTTAACTCAGCATTAATAAATATCAATCAAGAATTAACAAAAAAGAATATGAGGAGCTACTATGAAATATCTTCATGCTTTTTTGCTGGCTACTGCAGTTGTTTTAGGAGCCACAATTGTACGGGCAGAACAACCAGAGAAAATAGAGAAGACAATTGATGCCAGCATTGAGACCAGAGGTGAGACACAAAAAAAATCGGCAAAATGGCAGACAGAAAAAGAGAGATTGAAGAGCAGGTACTACCAGCTCAAAGATACACTTGAAGCAACGCAGGTTGAAGTAAAGCATATGCAGGACGTAACAGCCCGGCAAGTAGCCTACATTAATAGAATGCAGCAACGAATCATTGAAATGGAAAAGATGCGTCAAAATCTTGTGCCGTATCTGGAAGAAGTGCTTAACAGAATGGAAGAGCACATGCAAAGCGATTTACCGTTTCTTACGGATGAACGCTCTGCCCGCATAAAAACTCTGCGGCAGCTTATATATGATCCGGAACTGACCATGGGTGAAAAGCTGCGCAGGGTGTTTGAAGGATTACGTGTAGAGATGGATTACGGCAAGTCTGTTGAAACTACAAAGCAAGAGATCGTGTTCGAAGGTCAAAAACTTATGGTGCAAGTGCTCAGGCTTGGTCGTACAGCGTTGCTGATGCAGACCCTTGATGAAAACGAAGTCGGTATTTATCACAATGGAGCCTGGAAGCCTTTGGCGGGGAAATACAAATCTGAAATTAAAAAGGCAATTGAAATCACTCAGAGACGAAGGCCGATTGAATTTGTAAATTTACCAGTTAGGGGGGCGGCGAATGAATAAAAATAAAATAGTAATTATGTGTTTTCTCATCTTGTGTATTACAGCAGCGGCATATGGACAGGAGCAGCAGCAATCGCAAACTCCAATTCAGCAGCCAGTGCAACAAAGCTCTCCCATAGACCAGGCCCAGGAAAAGGCTGAGCAGGATGCTGCCCGTGCTACCAAAGAGGCTGCTTTGAAGGAAGCCGAGATACTGTATGAACGGGGTGAGCTGAAAGCCAAAGTTGCTGAAATGCAAAAAGCTAAAAAGGAGCAGGACAGACTGCTTGAGTCCCTGAATAAGCAGTATCATGAAAATGATAAGGAGATTGAACGGCTTCAAAAAAGGCTGGATGAACAGGAGGGGGCCATGAATGAAGTATCAGGATCTGTGCGGGGACTGGCACAGGATACGGCTACACTGCTGCGCCGATCAATTGTTTCGGGTGAAAGGCCGCAAAGAGACACTATAGTCGAGCCACTGCTGTCTGAACTGGAGTTCCCCTCGCTTGAAAATATACAAAAAATGACTGACGTCATGTTTGATGAAATTGAACGCAACGGCACCATAGAAGTAAAGACACTTAACTTTGTGGACGCCTCAGGAAAGGAAACCCGGGGAGAAGTAATGCGCATTGGTGCATTTAATGCAATTTTTCGTCAGGAGAACAGGGTCGGTTATCTTGAATATGCAACGGTCAAACAGGCATTTCATGAGCTAATTGTCACACCACCCCGGGAAATGACAAAGGAAGCCAGAAAATTTTTCACCAACGAATCTCAGGGGCTTTATCTGGATCTTTCAGCCGGCGGGGCATTCCGGCAATTGACCGACATGCCCAGCTGGTACGAGCAATTACAGTCGGGTGGGGCCTTGATGTACCCGCTGCTGGGTGTGGGATTGTTTGCCTTGATTCTTGTCCTTGAACGACTTATGGTTCTTGTCCGGGAAAGTAAAACCACAGAATCACTGTCCGACAGGATAGCCAGCTTTCTGCAAACCAAGAAGTGGAATGAGGCCCTCAGGCTTTGCAATGAAAAAAAGGGAAGCCTTGCCGATGTTCTCAAGGCGGGCATTAATCATCGGCATGAGCGGGTAGAAGTGCTGGAATCAGTAATGGCCGAGGCAATCCAGTCTACACTTCCGCGTCTGGAAAGAAACATGTCAGCGCTTCAGATTTTGGGTATGGTAGCACCGCTGCTGGGACTACTAGGGACCGTGACCGGTATGATCGCAACATTTCAAATGATAACCCTTTACGGGACGGGCGATCCTAAGATTATGTCCGGCGGCATTTCGGAAGCGCTGGTCACTACCCAGTATGGCTTAATCGTGGCAATACCCATAATACTGATTCATGGATACTTTCAAGGCCGTATTGACAATATTATCGGTAACCTGGAAGAAAAAGCTATCATGCTGGTTAACGCGGCACGCACAGGTGAAACGTCCGGAGAGTAATCGTGGTCTGGGAAATAACAATCCTCACGTATATCAAGATGGGCGGATGGGTCATGTTCCCGCTCATAGGACTCTCTTTCATGCTTGCCTTTCTGGTTATCGAGCGGTTTTTTTTCTATGCTGCCCTTGGCAAAGACGACATTACACCTGATGATGTTTTAGAGGGTATCAGGAACAAAAAAGAAACGCCCGCTAATAGTACCGGAATATATAGTGAGCTTTTACGCCGTTTTATTTCAGCTCAAAAGGTTTATGACAGACTGGACAGGTCTATCATTGATGAAGTTACCCGGAAAATCATGCCTGAATTTAAAAAGCATCTGCAGAGCATCGGTGCATTGACCACCGCAGCACCACTGCTGGGACTCTTAGGCACCGTATCGGGTATGGTAACAACTTTTAATGTAATGAACATTTTCGGAACGGGTAATGCAAAGGCGATGTCCGGCGGCATATCAGAGGCGATGATAACAACGCAGTTCGGTCTGGTGGTAGCCATTATCGGTTTATATATCAGCATGATCCTCAACAGGCGGGCGCTGAAGTATGAAACCATCGTTAGAGAACTGAGCGTACATATAATAAGGAAGTTTAATTTATGATACAAGCAAAGCGTCGACGTTCAGCAGGAGCAATCGAGCTCAACATGGGGCCCCTCATGGACCTGGTATTTCTTCTGCTCATCTTCTTTATCGTGACAACAACATTTGTCAAGGAGACCGGACTTGAGGTGTTTAGGCCAACTGCTAAAACGGCATCCAAGCAGGAGAAGAGCACTATACTGATTGGTGTCAGTAAAGAAGGCACCATTTATATGGAGAACAGGATCATTGATGTTCGGGCGGTACGGGCCAATGTAGAAAAAGCATTAGCGGAAAGCCCTGAGGCGGGTGTTATCGTGGTTGCGGACAAGGGAAGCAAGACAGGTACGGTAGTCAATGTGATAGACCAATGTCGACTTGCTGGGGCTAAAGGTGTTTCGATTGCGGCAAAGCTTGACGAATGAAATCAACAACATCCAGATATTTCGGGGCTTTTGTCATTGCGGTACTTGTTACCATACTGCTGATTACCGGTATGCCCCTATTGCTGCAGTTTGCCAGTCCGCCACGCAAGGATGTAAAGCGTGATGCGATTAGTCTGATCGGATCGATTAAACTGAAGCCACCGCCGCCAAAAAAGAAAATAGTACGCAAAAAACGCAAACCACCGCCAAAGGTGAACCCGAAAATAAAAAATATTATGCCTAAGTTTGACTCGGCAAAACTGCTTGATGTGCCGTTTCAATTTGATCTGGGCCTCTCCCAGGGAGACAGTGACATGGGACTGTCTTTGGGAATGAAAATCTGGAATGAGGGAGATGTGGATGTAAAACCAGTGGCCCTATTCAGGACCCGTCCGGTCTACCCTGCTAAAGCTATGGGCAAGAATATTACCGGCCGGGTTAAATTTAAATTTTTGATAGATAAGGACGGTATGATCAAGGCGGTTGAGATTGTTGAAGCAGAGCCACCTGAGATTTTTGAGGAGGCCACTGTCAATGCTGTCCGGCAATGGCGCTTCCAACCGGCAAAAGTAAAGGGCATGCCGGTGGCCTGCTGGGCCCAGTCATCAATCGCCTATGACCTGGACCTTGATTAAAGAGGAGGCCATATATGCAGCGTATTATCAATGTTTTTTTATTGTGCATGGTCTTTTTGGTCGGATCTGCCTCTGCCCAAAGCGGAGGGCAGATCCAGTGGGATACGATCCCCGAGCGTACCCGCCAGGAGCTGCACAAGGCGCAACAGCTCATGAATGAGAATAAGTTTGAGCAGGCAATCAACAAACTGCTGAAGTTTCAAAAACGGAAAAAAAAATATAATCACTTCCTGATCGAATTTAATATCGGCACGGCCTACGGATTTCTTGGTGATTTCAAAAACGCGATTCTGCACCTTGAAAAAGCAACAGAACTTAATGAAACCTATGCCCCGCTGTGGCTGAACCTGGGCAAATTGTATTATCAGATCAAGGAGTTTGCAAAGTCAGCGGATGCCCTTGAAAAGGGCTTTCATTTTAGTATCAGAAAGGAGCCTGAAATACTCTATATGGCTATGGCTGCCTATTATCAGGCCGGGGTGCTTGAAAAGACAATTGAGGTCGGTGAAGAGCTTGTAACTACTTACCGACGGGAGACCTTTGAAGTTGTAAGCCTGCTGGCTAATGCATATATAACGCTGGAAAATAATGAAGGAGCTATTAATATGCTCAACCGGCTGCTTGAGCGGAACCCCGGCAATGAAAAAGTCTGGAAACTGATTTCACAGGCCTATTTTAAGAATCAGCAGTACAGGGAAGCTACTCTTGCTTATGAAACCTACGGCTATCTGAACGGCTTTTCGCGTGAAGAACTGATGATAATGGGTGATCTGTTTACGATGGTCGGCATTCCGCTGCGGGCTGCCCAGTACTATGCATCAGCACTCAACAACGGTGGTTCAGCGGAAGAGTATGAAAAAATGTCGGTAGCCTATTATTCCGCCTATGAGTTTGAAGAAGCAATCAGCGCTCTGGACAAAGCTCTCACAGAACAGAATACAGCCGAGCGTTTGCTGCTTAAAGCTCAGCTGTACTATCTGCAGGATAAGTTCGGTGACGCACAAAAGTTTTATACCCTAGCAGCAGAAATCATGTCAAAGGACGGTCATGAATGGCTCATGGCAGGCTACTGCGCCATGCGCAATGGTGCTATCCCTATTGCACGGGAGCTGCTTCAGCGTGCAACAGAATTTGCTCCCCAGCGAAATGAAGCCCTGGCGCTTTTGAAAATGCTGACACCTGTTGAGGAGGTCAAGAATTTAATGGCGCACTATAAAGAGGAAAATCAAACGGTCAATCATTGATGCGCAGAAGGGTTCTTTGTGTAGTACACAGGTATCCAAACATGCTTTTATGATGTCTGACAATTATTCACAATATCGTGTGGCTATAGTCGGCGGTAGTGCTATCTGTTCATGTTCACACGAGGGAAATGGGAACCGAATAACCTGATGCTGTCCATAACCATATACGCACCGGTCCGGCGTGCTGTCACTGCTGCCTATATAAGTTTTTTTCTTGTTTGTTTTCAGTTACCGACAGCGGCTTACGGTGAAAATAAGGTAAACACTCAAACCGGTCCGGGTAAAATTACCGGCACCATAACCGAAAGCGAAGAAAACCGAACACTCACTGAAGCGGGCGTGGAAGCCATTAATGTGAAAGCCCAGGCCGGGGTGCCGGGTACGTTCGCTCTCACAAACAAGGAAGGATTTTTTGTGCTGGAGCTTGCGCCCGGAACCTATACCCTCAGAGTAACGTACCCGAACTATGAGGCTAAAGACATTAAGGGCGTCATCGTAGAAGCCGGAGAAACCACAGACCTGAAGGTGGTGATATCACCATCACTGGTAGAGATTGATGAAATGAGAGTAGTGGCAAAACCACGTGGGGAGGTTGAACTTGTCCAGTTGATGAAGCGGCGGGTTGCCTCAAACATACTGGATAACATATCGGCTGAAACCATTAGTAAAATACCGGAATCTGATGTAGCCGGTATTCTTACGCGCATGCCGGGTGTTACCATTTACCAGGGTAAGTTTCTGCAGGCCCGCGGCATGCCCAAACGCTATAACCGCAGCACGTTGAATGGTTCTGTGTTGCCGACAACCAAACCCAATGAAAAAGTGGTACCTCTTAACCTGTTCCCGGCCGGTGTTGTGGAGTCCATTAATGTTGCCAAATCTTATTCGCCTGATCTGCCGGGTAACTTCTCCGGCGGGTTGGCCCAAATACAGACAAAGTCTATACCCGACACTTACCTGCTTAAACTATCAGCAGGCATTACCTTTAACACGTCAACCACCAACAAGGATTTTCTTACCTACCGGGGCGGTGACCTCGACTGGCTGGGGTGGGATGACGGCACCCGGGACAAACCTGATACCGTACCTGACGGCAAGGTTGTCAGACGCGGCTTGTTCAGCAAAGATGGGCTGGATCCGCTGGAGATTGAGCGGATCGGTGAGTCATTCGATAATAATTGGAACACCTATCACAAAAAGGCCCAGCCTGACCAGAGTTACAGTTTTCTGCTTGGCAACCGGTATGGAAGATTCGGTTATACTTTTAATTTTGGCTACAAGTTCGAATCACAAAATCGTGAGAATGAACGGCAGAAGATATATTCTGTTCAGCGTGACGGTTCTTTAAATGTTGAGAAAAATTATGAGTTTGAACGGTCCTCGCATGAAGCTCAGGTTCACGGACTTTTTAACCTGGGTTATGAGCTGACACCTGATCATAAGCTCTATTTCAATAACTTTTATGTCCATACCGGCGAAGATGAGGTTGCCTTTTATCAGGGGTTCAACAGTGATACTGATACGGTCATTAATGACACGCGCTTGCGTTGGCGCGAGGAAGAAATCTACTCAGGACAGTTCCGGGGCGAGCATCTGTTTTATGCCCTGTGGGATCACAAACTGGAATGGAACTATACCTACTCATTTGCCAACATGTGGGAGCCTGACCTGCGGGAATACATGTATGAATTCAACTCGAATATCGGGAAATTTGTACTGGCCGATGAAAGCATGAGCGGCTTTCGCATGTGGACCAGGCAGGAAGAGGATATTCATGATCTTTCCGGGCACTGGACCATTAAATTTGATGTATGGAATGATTTAATCGCAAAGCTGAAATTCGGCGGGGCTTATCTTGAACGCGACAGAGAGTTCTGGTCGCGCCGGTTCCGGTTCATGCCGCTCAATACACGCCTGATTGACCTTTCACAGTCGCCCGAGGATATATTTAGCCCTGAAAATATCAATCAATATGAATTTGAAGTCGAAGAGACCACCCGTGCCACTGATACGTATGATGCAGATCAGCAGATAAGTGCCGGCTACCTGATGCTTGAATTGCCCATTACCTCATGGCTGCGCATTGCCGGCGGGGCCCGGTTTGAACGTGTTGAGATCAATGTCATAACCGAAAACCTTTTTAAGCGGGGTGAGATCATTACAACCGATATAGAAGATGATGACTGGTTTCCTTCCATCAACCTGACGTGGAGTCCGTTTGAAAGTATGAATATCCGCCTGGGATTCAGTGAGACTGTTTCCCGGCCCGAGTTTCACGAGCTGGCCCCGTTTGAATTCACGGATGTCCGGGGCGGGCGTAATATCAAGGGTAACCCTGATCTCAGGGTCACCGAGATTGAAAACTATGACCTGCGCTGGGAATGGTTCATAAATGATAACGACCTGATTGCGCTGAGCTTCTTCTATAAGGATTTTACTGATGCCATAGAGCGCACCATACAGCCTACGATTGAACTACGGACCTCCTATGTCAATGCTGAAGAGGCCGAGCTTTTCGGAGTTGAGTTTGAGCTGCGTAAAAATCTGGGTTTCATTTGGCACCGCCTCAGGCATGTCAACCTTATCGGGAACTATATCTACGCTGATTCCGAGGCAGAGGTTCAACCAAAACCGGGATTTGTACCCACCAATACAAAACGGCGCATGGTGGGCCAAGCAGACCACACCTATAATGTTACCCTGGAATATGACAACCCTGACTGGGGATTTACCGGCAGAATCATGTTCCAGCATATTTCCGACCGGATCAGTGAGGTAGGCGGTCTTAATCTGCCGGATATTATCCTGGAGGACAGCAGCAGGTTTGATATTGTGCTGATTAAGAAGTTTTGGGAAAAATTCGAGTTTAAGATGATTGGTGAAAATATTACTAATGAAGGCGTCACGTTTACCCAGGGGGGCAACCTTTTCCACAGATACAAGGAGGGCGTCTCCTGGAAGTTTAAACTGTCATACAAATGGTAAAATTTATTTTAGGTAAAGGAGGTGATAGAAGCAAAACAATAGCGTAGTATTTACAGGCATCTTTATTCAAGTAGGTAAGAATTAACACAACGTAAGGAGGTATGAAATGAAAAGAGTTTTAGCATTACTTATGATCATGGGACTGATATTTGTCCCCGCCAGTTTTGCCCAGCAGGCTGTTGAGGGTGATATTACATCCGACACAACCTGGTCCGGCGATGTTCTTTTAAAAGGAGCAGTTTTCGTACAATCCGGTGCAACCCTTACCATTGAAAAGGGTGTGACCGTATTTGGAGAAAAGGCTACGATCGGCACCTTGATTATTGCACAGGGCGCAAAGCTGAATATTAACGGAACCGAGGATGAGCCGGTTGTATTTACCAGTGACCAGGGCGCAAATGCTCAGCGGGCGGACTGGGGTGGAATTATCATCAACGGTTATGCAACCATTAACAAGGAGGGCGGCATTGGCGAAGGTGAAGGCGACACCGGCCAGTACGGCTGTTCAGGCGCAGAATGCAATGATAAAGATAACAGCGGTACCATGCAGTATTTCCGGGTTGAGTTTGCCGGAATCGAATTCAGCCCTGAAAACGAGCTGAACGGAATCGCCCTGCAGGGAGTTGGATCCGGTACGACTCTTGATCATTTCCAGGTGCATGCCAACAAAGATGACGGTATTGAGATGTTTGGCGGTACAGTAGACTGGAAATACGGGATCCTCACGGAATGCGCTGACGACAGCATTGACTGGACCGAAGGCTGGCGGGGAGCCGTCCAGTTTGCAGTGGTGCAGCAAAAAGCTGACGATGCCGACCAGGGACTTGAGTGCGACAACCTGGGCAAAGACCCCTCGGCAACACCCAGAGCTAATCCCGATATGTATAACCTTACGGTAATTGGTGATCCGTCAACGACCTATGGCGATGAGAGTGACATTGGTGTACTCTTGAGGGCCGGTACTGCTGTTAATTTACGCAACAGCATTATCATGGGCTTTAAAGAAGCCGGTGTCGACATTGATGATGAAGAGACCTATGCAGTGGCACAAGGCAATAGAGCAGAAGAGCTGATTGTGGATAACTGCATTGTTTTTAACAACAACCCTAACTTCAGTGAAGACGCAGAAGAAGAATTTCAGGCACCTTTTACTCCGAAGACATACTTTACTGAAACCATGCAGAACAACAAGGAAGTTGATCCCAAACTGAATGACCCCTATAACCTGACTGATCCTGATTTCAGGCCGGGTGACGGCTCTCCGGCTACTGATGGTACCGTAACGGTAGCGTCTCCTCCATCAGGAAACACCTTTATTGAATCTACCACGTATATCGGTGCGGTTGATCCTGAAGATGACTGGACCCGCAAGCCCTGGACCCGTTTTGGAACAGCACCCTGGACCGAGGGTGATGACGATGATGATACTGCTGATGACGATGATGATACTGCTGATGACGATGATGATACTCCCGATGATGATGACGATGATGACAGTGGTGATGACTGTCCGTTGATCGTTGTTATGGGTGCCGGTAATCCCCAGCTTGACGTTTTGAGAAATTTCAGGGATACTGTTCTGGCACAAACAGCTACCGGTGCACTCTATACCGAGCTGTATTATCAGTATGCTGATGAAGTTATTGCAATTATCTCAGCTGACAAGGCTCTGCTCAGCGCATCTGCAAGCGTAATTACCAAGGTAATGCCGATTGTTGAAGCAGCTCTGGCCAACAAAAACACAACGCTTGATGATGATCTGGCCAAGGACATGATCGGTATTCTTGATAAGATTAGTGCACAGGCAGGCATCGGGCTGAAGATTGCTATCTTCAAGGCAAAAATGGATCTCAAAGGTGGAAATTTGCCGCTGTAACGGATTGTTGTAAACGAGATTTAATAGGTCTTAAGCGTATATGAACTGTGTACCTCATAAAAAAACAGGCCTGTACGGCAGCCCCGGCTTTACAGCAGGGGCTGCCATCAGGCATATTCTGTTCTGTTTGATGTGTGTAGCCGGTCTTCTGGGGTGTGCAGGCAGGCAGGTACTCCCGCAGGATACATGCCTGCAACAGGCATCCGGTTCGATTGAGGATCTGGGCAGCAGGTTCCTGGAAGCACTTTCACAAAAGGATGTGCAAGCACTTAAAGCAATGACGATTAGTGAAGAAGAGTACCGCAGCTGTATCTGGCCCCAACTGCCGGTGAGCAAGGTAGAATCGTGGCAAAAGCATTTTGATTTCGTGTGGAACCAGCATGACATGAAAAGCACCTATGGTCTGAGTTCTACACTTCAGCGTTATGGCGGCAGGAAATTTAAGCTGGTCCGTGCCAACTTTGCTGAAGAGAAGAGTGATTATACAACCTATACAGTGCATCGTGATGCACGTCTGGTTGTTGAAAATGAGCAAGATGAGCAGACTGAATTGAAACTTTTCGGTTCAATTGTTGAAATGGATGCTCAATTTAAGATTATGAGTTATAAAACTCGATAAATACATGAAGGAGCAGTACTTTATGCAAGCATTTATAATAAGAACTTTAAAGTGCCGGGGAGCAATGGCAGTTATCATGCTGTGTATGCTTGTAGTGCCGTTAACAGGCCATGCTATGAGCACTGCGGACAGTATGCTAGACAGCATGGTACTCCCTGAAGATATTGATGCCCAGGGGATTTGGATAGACCTGCCCCTGTGGAGTCTTGGCTTTGAGGTAATTACCGAAGGCACGAACAATTATACTCTTGAGCGTGAACTGAACAGCTTTTTCCCCTTAGATGGTGATATAACGGTTCTGGGGATTTTCGGGTATACGGGTGATAAATTAATCATTAAAATAACCGATCTGGGAGATACCGGCGACCGGGTATTTGCAGCCGCACTGGCAGTCTATGCAAATGAGATGGTACCTGCCTGGGGGACAATGTTCAGTTCTGAAACCCAGGATTCATTTGAGATCACCGTTCCTGTATCTGATCCGGGCATTTGGGTCTATCTCCTCAGTGGTTATCTTTCACCTTCAGAAGGTGATCAGCCGTACACATACAGAATAACCCTGTCGTTTCCCCAATAATTGAAGGTCCTCGTTGCAGGCATTTGTCGAGGAGTCTATGAGGGCTGTGGGAGGCAGTGGCACTATGTATGGCTATTTATTTTATATATTTGTACATTTTTTTATATTATGCTATTCCCTGTATATAATAATTGCATAATTAAATTTAAAAACATGGGTATAGAAGCATGAAAAAATTAATTGCTATTGTAGAAGATGAACCGGATATAATTGAGCTTGTTACCATTCACCTCTCCAAATCCGGTTTTACTGTCAAGGGCTTTTTAAACGGTAAAAGCTTCTATAAGTTTCTTGAAAAGAAGATGCCTGACCTGGTGGTGCTGGACCTGATGCTGCCGGATATAGACGGCCTTGATATTTGTAAAACAATTCGCAGGAAAGATGAATGGTCTTCTATCCCTATTATAGTACTCACGGCTAAAAGTGAAGAAACCGACAAAATCCTGGGACTTGAACTGGGTGCGGATGATTATGTAACCAAGCCCTTCGCGCCCAAAGAGCTGGTTGCACGGGTAAAAGCAGTTTTGCGCAGGCATGCCCCCATGAAAGAAGCCAAGAAGATCGAAATCGGTGATGCTCTTGTAATTGATTTGGGAAAATACGAAGTTAATGTTGATGGCAAACGGATTGATCTTACCGCGACAGAGTTTCGGATTTTAGAACTGCTTGCAACCAAGAAGGGCTGGGTGTTCAGCCGGGATAAGATTCTTGATTTTCTGTGGGGGGAAGAAAAAGCAGTTATTGATAGAACAGTCGATGTGCACATCCGCCATTTACGTGAAAAACTTGGCAAAGCAGCCTTTTTGATTAAGAATATCAGAGGGGTGGGATATAAGCTGGAAGAATGAAAAAGTCTCTTTTTGTTAAAATTTTCACAGGATACTTTATAATTATATGTCTGCTTGCAGGCTGTATTTTCTTTTTTTCATTTCGACTGATACGAGACTACCATATAAAAACCCTTACCACTGATCTGCAGAAGCTTGCTGAAACATTACGACTGCAGATACACCCCCTGCTGCGGGAAAATCGTATTGCAGAACTTGATGTCTTTACAAAAAATTTAGGTAAGAGTATTGAAACCAGAATTACGGTGGTTGACACCATGGGTGTGGTTCTGGCCGACTCGGAAAAAGACCCCCGAATGATGGAAAATCATAAGACCAGGCCTGAAATTATTCAAGCTATTTACGGTAATGTGGGTTCTTCCATGCGTTACAGTACCACAGTTAATGAACACATGTTGTATGTGGCAGTGCCTATGCAACAGTCCGATAGAGTAACCGGTGTTGTGCGGGTGAGCTTATTTGTACGGGACATTAATCTTATAATCAATGACTTACGCCAAAGCATTGTCCTGATTGCCTTGGCAATTATTCTGATAGCGCTCTTGAGCTCCTTTATTGTTGCCAGACGATTGACCAATCCGATACGCAAGCTCAGTGATGCTTCACGGAGGGTTGCTACCGGTGATTTTGATGTGCGAGTCTTTCTAAAAAACAATGATGAACTGTATGAATTTGCGGACAGCTTTAATTATATGACAGGCAAAATACGAAGTCTTTTTGAAGAAGCATCACTGCAAAAAGAAGAGCTGAATAATATAATCTCCTCAATGCATGAAGGCCTGCTGGTTATCGACAAGGATGGAAAAGTCATCCTGATCAATGACAGTCTGGGAGCTATTATAAAGTCAGAGGAGATTATGGGAAAATATTACTGGGAGGTTATACGAGACCCCAAATTCGGTGAAATGATAAAAAGGGTTAAAGACGACCACGCCAGCTTCATGGAGGAGGTATTGCTTAACGAAAGAACATTTTTGTGCAGTACGTCTTTTATTGCACCAAAAGAAGAGGTTGTAGCAACCCTGCTTGATGTAACTGAGATAAAGAATGTTGAACGAATGAAAAAAGATTTTGTGGTAAATGTATCTCACGAGCTGCGCACACCGCTTACTGCAATCAAGGGTTTTGTAGAAACCATGGCAGATGAGGTTGCCGCTGACAATCATCAGCGCTATCTTGAAATAATAAAACGGCATACTAACAGACTGATCAATATTGTAAAAGACCTGCTTGTCTTGTCAAAGCTTGAAAAAGAACAACAACTGGAACGGGAAGATGTCAACCTTAAGGAACTTGTCGAACAGGTAAAAAAGATTTATGAACAAAAGCTGAAGGAGAAAAACCTCAGCCTTAAAATTGAGACCGAAAACGAGCCACTCATTCTTAAAGCCGACCATTTTAAGCTGGAACAGGTTTTTATTAATCTTATTGATAATGCTATTAAGTATACTGAAAAGGGCGGCATTTTGATCTCACTGCGCAGAACTGATAACACGATTGCCATCACTGTCGAGGATACCGGTATTGGTATGACCCATGACCATCTCTCAAAAGTATTTGAAAGGTTCTATGTAGTAGATAAGTCACGCTCACGCAGCATGGGCGGCACGGGTCTCGGTCTTTCCATTGTAAAACATATCGTGCTGCTGCACGGCGGCACCATAGATGTACAGAGCACACCAAGTGTCGGCACACGATTCATCATTTCCCTGCCAAACACACCGATGCAGTCCCAAGCAGCATCCATGTAATAGCTTATATCAGGCTACCTTCAGCATTTTTTATTGACAGAACAGCCTGTCTTTTGTATTTTTCTCAAAACTGATCAAAACCGGACTATTCCCGGAGTTATATTGCTAAGGTTTTAGCACTAAGGTATATGCTCGACAGGGTACAGCTCGAAAGGTGGGAGTTTCCCATGCTTTGGAAGGTAAAGCATATTAAGAGTTCATACACGCCAGTACCTGTTTTAGACGCGTACCGGCATTTTTTTTGGAAATGTCTGGCTGTTGTATTGTTGTTGACTATAAAAATGTGAAATCCAAAAACGAATGGGGAGAAATATGAAAAAGTTATTATTAGCTGTATTTATAATTGTTCTGTCTGTTCATATATTACGGAACCCTATCCAGGCCGGTGAAGTTGATATTCTCATTGACAAATTGGTTGAAAAAGGTGTTTTGTCCCAGGAGGATGCCAAGGAAATTTTAACTGAGGTTAAAGAAGAAGCCCGCAAGGAGCGTGAGCAGGTTGTGCAGGAAACAAAGCAGGCCCTGGAGAAGGACGGCAGTATTATACTGGCAGAGATTCCCGAGTGGATTCGCAACACCACCTTTAAAGGGGACTTCAGGGTTCGCTATGAGTTTAAAAACCGGCATTCAAAACCAGACAGGCACCGTGGGCGTTACCGCCTACGGCTGGGGTTTGTAACAGAGATAACCGACAATGTTCATGTGGGCTTCGGCCTTGCAACGGGGGGCAGTAATCCACGCTCTACCAACCAGACCATGACAGATTCTTTTGATACGCCAGATATCCGGCTTGACTATGCCTATGCTTCCTATACTCCCTGGCCGTGGATGACACTTATCGGCGGTAAAATGAAAAACCCCTTGTGGAAACCGACAAATTTTTTATGGGACAGTGATATCAGGCCCGAAGGTGTTTCAGTGCTTTTTAACCACACTGTAGGGTCAAACCTTAACTTGTTCCTTAATACCGGTTTCTGGATCATTGATGAGCGCAGCGGGGATGAGAATGATCCTGTCATGTTTGTTGCCCAACCGGGCTATAAACTCAAAATCGGTGACAGCGCCTATTTAAAAAATGCTGTCAGCTTCTATCAGTTTGATAATGTCAAGGGCACGACCCTTGACCATTCAAGTGAATCAAATACACTCAGAAGATTTAAAGGCGGGCTCAAGCACGATTATGATGCTTATAATATAATTGCCGAACTGGGTATTAAAAATCCATTTGACATTGTACCGTTTTTTGCCGTTTTTGGGGAATATGTTAATAACAGAACGGTAAGCGGTGATGATGACGGCAATTTGATCGGCTGCCGGTTTGGCCATAAAAAGGTTAAGAGAAAAAATCAGTGGCAGGTCAAGGTCATGTACCGACGCCTGGAGCGAGATGCCTGGCTTGATATTTTTCCTGATGCGGATGTCTATGATGGGGAAACAAACGTAAAAGGATATAAGGCTACCTTTGGTTATGGATTGCTGGATAATGTAATCCTGGCTTTTAATTATTATTATACCAGAAGAATAAGCGGCAGAAGTCTATCAGAAGATAAATTTCAGCTGGATTTTAACTTTAAATTTTAAAATGAAAGAATAAAAAAACCATACCGATTATCCCGCCGCACTCTCTACCCAAGACTATTGTGAGCGATACTTTGTAAATTACCATACTGCTACAGCGTGACACTTAAATGTGTCGGTATGCTTTAGCGAGGGTTTTTGGTTGTGATTGCTGCGGGCTACGTGCTCGCTTAAATGACCGTCTCTATAGTATAGGTAATTGCTCGCAGCGCCCTTGCTGCTCAAAATTCGATTTCTTGCACCTTAAAAAAATCAACCATAATAATTGGTTCGTATCGGTTTGATGCTTTTTCAGATGAAAAAAGCAGGAATAAAATTAACCAAAAATTAACAATAAATTAACTTTTAATTAACCTGATATTAATACAAGAGGGGCAATTAACTCAATTTTAACTTAAATTTAACAATTTGATTATGAAAAAATTTCAGAAGGGGGGTGAAAGAGAACAACAGTGATACACATGTATACAGGTAAAGACAATTAATAAAAACCGCCAGAGGAGAAAACAATGAAAGGAGACAAGAGCTTATTATTACCAATCATGGCAGTAATACTGATGATGTGGGGTAGCAGCGTACAGGCCCGCGACTATACTGTAAACGAGCTGATTTCACTAAGCGTGGGGGAAAGCCAGCAGAGGGAGTTTTTGGTCTACGATGTGCTGGACCCGGCTGAACGCGAGCCCGTAGAAGCTTTTATAGCCCTGGCAATCGGCAGCGAGGAGGAACCGGCCGGGACGTTGAGCATCGGGCTGAGTGCTGATCCGGAACTGGCATTTGGGGGCTATATGGATTTCGCACTATTGGGCTTTGGTTTCAGCCTGGATGCCGGCCAGGTGGTGATAAGTGAATCAGCCACAACGCCCTTTAGCATAGAAACCAGCTTTGATGTAGACTCCATCTTCGGTTTTGTGTATGTGGGGGCCTATATAAGCTCTATATCCAGCTCCCGCCGCGTTGATCTGCCCGCGCCGTTTACCATAACTTTCGCACTTGCAGCTCAGGAAATTGAAGCGCCGCCGGTAGAAGAGTAATAAGCTTTCTCAAACCAACAATGAGAGTAAGCATACATTTGCATTTATTGAAACAAGGGGGAACAGGAATGTATAAAAGACTTATTTTTACAGCAGTTGCAGCAATGTTTATGCTGCTGCTGGCCCTGTCACCGGCTGCAGCAGGAGAGGTGGACATACTGGTAGATAAACTGGTCAAGAAGGGGGTACTATCCGAAGAGGATGCCCGCGAGATTCTACAAGAGGTCAAACAGGCAGCCCAGCAGGAGCGTGAACAGGTGGTGCAGGAGACCAAACAGGCCCTGCAAAAAGACGGCAGTATAATACTTGCAGATATCCCCGAGTGGATCCGCAATACAAAGTTTAAAGGTGATTTAAGGCTGCGGTATGAGTTTAAAAACCGGCATTCAAGACCCGACAGGCACCGGGGCCGTTACCGTTTGCGGCTGGGGTTTGTAACAGAGATAACAGATAAGGTGCACGTGGGATTTGGCCTGGCAACCGGGAAGGATGATCCGCGTTCCACCAATCAAACCTTAACAGATTCGTTTGATACCCCCGATATCAGGCTTGACTATGCCTATGCATCATATACACCCTGGTCATGGCTGACGCTGATCGGCGGTAAATTTAAAAACCCTTTGTGGCGCCCCTCGGACCTTTTGTGGGACAGCGATATAAATCCCGAGGGTGCCTCAGCCCTGTTCAGCTATACGCCTGGAAACTCTATAGAGCTGTTTATGAACACGGGGGCCTGGGTACTGGATGAACGCAGCGGAGATGAGAACGATCCATTTATGTTTGTAGTGCAGCCGGGATACAAGATAAAGCTTGGCAAACGGGTCTACTTTAAAAATGCCGTGACCTGGTACTCTTTTGACAATGTCAAAAACACCACGCTTGACCACTCGAGCGGTACCAACACCATAAAGAGATTCAGAGGCGTTCTGCACCATGATTATGATGCCTATGCAATCAGTGGTGAGCTGGGAGTAAAGGAGCCTTTGGGGATGGTGCCTTTTGCAGCGCTGTTTGGGGAGTATGTCAATAACAGGACTATCAGCTCTAAGGATGATGGACACCTGATAGGCTTTAAGTTCGGCAACAAAAAGGTGAAGGAGAAAAACCAGTGGCAGGTCCAGGCCATGTACCGGCGACTGGAACGGGATGCATGGCTTGATATCTTCCCTGATTCAGACGCCTATGGTGGTGAGACCAATGCTAAAGGCTATGAAATGGTTTTTCAGTATGGACTGCTGGATAATGTCATTTTGGCACTTGACTACTATTATATGCGGCGCATCAGGGGCAGGAGCCAATCAGAAGATGTGTTACAGGTTGACTTGAATTTTAAGTTTTAATGCCTGACAAAATAAATTTTTATAAGATAATTGTTGAAAAGATGTACTAATAGGAGGGGTAAAAAAACAGCGGAAGGCGGTGGGTAAACGAAAAACTTTATTAAAACATTTTTGCAGAAAATTAACAAAAGCGGTTGTGTTTTTTGTATACCAAGAATGTAACGCTGCATTAATATTTAAAGAGTATTGCTGACTACTGTTAAAAATTTAACCAAAACTTAACATATATTTTTTTTTAAATTAACAAAAATTCTTTAAAAATTTTTAAAACATTCTTTAAGATATTATGCTATGCATTCATTGTGCCTGATAATACAGCAGCTGTTGCATGAATGCTCCAGATAAAAAGTTAATTAATTAGAGTTAATTGCAAACAAGGAGTAGGAAGATGAAAAAAATATTAATTCTCGCTATGTGCATTATGATAATGGGTTTTTCTTCTCAATCGCTGGCAAAAGAATTGCTGGGTGCAGGTGCTACATTTCCCTACCCGTATTATTCAAAACTGTTTGATTCATATAAGAATAAAACCGGTGTGAAGATAAACTACCAGGCCATCGGTTCAGGCGGCGGCATACGACAGCTTTTAAAAAAGACCGTGGATTTCGGCGGAACCGATGCTTACATGAAAGATAAAGATTTACAAAAAGCTGAAGGGCCGATCGTCCACATCCCTACCTGCCTGGGTGCCGTGGTTATGACCTATAATCTTCCGGGTAATCCGACCCTGAAATTATCATCCGACATCATAGTAGATATTTTCTTCGGCAAAATCAACAAGTGGAATGACAAGCGTATTGCTGCCATCAATCCTAAAGCCCAGCTGCCTGATATGAATATTGTGGTTGTACACCGTTCGGACGGGAGCGGCACTACCTTTATATTTAGCGATTATCTGAGCAAGGTAAGCACACAGTGGAAGGAAAAAGTCGGGGCTGGCAAATCGCTTAACTGGCCCTGCGGACTTGGTGCAAAAGGCAACCCGGGGGTAGCCGGCCTGATAAAGCAGGTTCCCGGTTCAGTCGGATATGTAGAGCTTATTTATGCCATGAGCAATAAAATGCCCTATGCTGATATTAATAATAGAGCAGGTGTCTTTGTAACACCTTCAATTGAATCGGTAAGCCTTGCAGCAAATATAGATCTGCCGGATG
Organism: Thermodesulfobacteriota bacterium; assembly: GCA_028278025.1. Taxonomy (GTDB): domain Bacteria; phylum Desulfobacterota; class WTBG01; order CAIYCZ01; family CAIRTM01; genus JANQFE01. The sequence goes on from JANQFE010000086.1 coordinate 19,129, forward strand.
ATACCAGGGTAACAATAACCGATACCGATGCAAAAGCGGGATATCCTATCAGCGGATTTACCTGGCTGATACTATACAAGGAACAGAATTATAACGGCAGAACCAGAGCAAAAGCCGAAACCCTGCTTAATATGCTCTGGTGGGTGATTCATGAGGGCCAGGAGCTTGCGGTACCTCTTCACTATGCACCACTTCCCAAAGAAGCTGTAGCAAAGGCTGAGATTATATTGAAATCTGTCACGTATAATGGAAAGCCGATTTTAAAATAACATATATGTAAAGAGTTAGGCTTAAGGGCGCCGGCGTGTCCATTCTCGCCGTGCGCCTTTAATAAAATTAATATACAGCTCTCATGATTCGTTAACTTGCAAAAACAGTTGGATGTATGACGACCCCGTCAATGGCAGAAACAGCAGCTTCAGATAAAACGGCAGGAGCCCGTTCTGACGTTACTAAATACTTTCAGTCCAAAACACCGAAGTCTTCCGTTGCGTCTGATTCTCTCTTTAAAGCACTTCTTTATGGTTCTGCGGTTTTGATGCTCCTGCTGCTGGGCGGTATTATTATCACCCTTCTGGTCGAGTCAATTCCGGCCATTAAGGCAACCGGCTTTTCATTTTTTACTGAAACAGTGTGGGACCCTGTTTTTCAGGAATATGGTGCCCTGGCATTTCTTGTAGGAACCCTGTTAACGTCATTTTTAGCCTTAGCTATCTCTATTCCTTTTTCGCTGGCCATAGCACTTTACCTGGGTGAGTATTTTCGCGAGGGTGCGTTTTCAGCCCTGCTGAAGAGTGCGGTTGAGCTTTTAGCCGGCATTCCATCCGTTATTTTCGGTTTCTGGGCACTGTTTGTATTGGTACCGCTGGTGAGATCTATTGAGATACAGCTGGGAGTGGTTCCGTATGGTGTTGGTATCCTCACTGCATCGCTCATACTGGCTGTAATGATCATACCCTATTCGGCATCAATCGGCAGTGACGTTATAAGTCTCGTGCCGGCAGAGCTTAAGGAGGCAGCGCTCTCGCTTGGTGCAACCCGCTACGAGATGATAAAAAAAGTTGTGCTGCCCTATGCGCGATCAGGGCTCTGCGCCGGAACCCTTTTATCCCTGGGTAGAGCTATTGGGGAGACCATGGCCGTCACTATGGTGATCGGCAATTCAAACATGATGCCTAAAAATATTTTCAGCCCATCCAATACCATGGCGAGTATCATTGCCAATGAGTTTGCCGAAGCAACCGACACTGTCCATGTATCAAGTCTGATTGAGGTGGGGCTGTTGCTTTTAATCGTTACCCTGATAATAAATCTTTTGGGCAGCTATATTATAAAAAAGATGACGCTGGAGCAGTAGCATGGCAGAAGGAAGGATAACATTTCGGATTATAAAAGATGTCCTGTTTAAGGCTGTGGTAATCCTCTCATCTTTTATAATGATCATACCTCTCCTGCTTATTATTTTTTATATTATCAGAAACGGCATTGCTGTTATTAACTGGGACTTTATTACAAGCCTGCCAAAACCAATGGGAGAGCTGGGGGGCGGAATTGCAAATGCAATTGTCGGTACTATAATGCTGATTTGCAACGCCAGTGTTTTAGCGATTCCCATAGGAATTTGTGCAGGCATTTACCTTTCCGAACATAAAAAGGGGCGTATACCTGCAGCAGTGCGTCTCTGTATGGAAATATTGCAAGGCATACCCTCAATTGTAATCGGTATTATAGCATACTCCTGGGTTGTGGTGAACATGGGTACCTTTTCAGCCCTATCCGGTGCGGCAGCATTGGCTATTATGATGTTACCGGTTATTGTGCGAGCAACCGAAGAAACCCTAAAGCTTATACCTGAAAGTCTGCGGGAGGCGTCTCTGGCACTGGGAGTGCCTTATAGTCGTACTATTATAAAGGTAATTGTTCCCGCCGGGCTTACAGGTATCCTGACGGGTGTTCTGCTTGGAGTAGCCCGTATAGCGGGTGAAACCGCACCGCTGCTGTTTACAGCGTTCGGTAGCCCTTTCATGAACATGAATATTTTTAAACCGGTAGATTCTCTGCCGCTGTTGATATTTAATTATGCTACCAGCCCTTATCCTGAATGGCATGCAATGGCCTGGGGTGCATCCTTTGTTCTGGTAGTCTTTGTATTAGGATTAAACTTTTTTGCAAAGGTAATTTCAAAAAAATGGAAAGTCCAGTTTTAAGGGTAGAAAATTTTTCGGCACATTTTGGTGAAATAACCGTTTTATCTGAAGTGAATCTGGCAGTTCAGCACAAGCGGGTCACAGCACTTATGGGGCCCTCAGGATGCGGTAAAACAACCCTCATCAGATGTATTAACCGAATGCATGAGCTCATTCCGGATGCCGGAGTCAACGGAAAAATACTGCTGCACGATGATGACCTGTACAAGATGAATCCTATCCTTGTACGCAAAAAGATAGGCATGGTTTTTCAGCGGCCAAATCCCTTTCCAACAATGAGCATTTATGATAACGTTATTGCCGGTTATACATTGAATGGTATCAGAATAAAGAAGAACGAAAAGGACAGGATTGTTGAGGAATCTCTTCAAAAGGCCGCCCTATGGGAGGAAGTTAAAGACAGATTACATAAAAAGGGGACATTCCTTTCAGGCGGGCAGCAGCAAAGGCTGTGTATCGCCCGGGCCCTGGCAATGAATCCTGATATACTGCTTATGGATGAGCCGACCTCTGCCCTTGACCCTAAGGCAACAACACACATCGAGCGGCTGATCACCGAGCTTAAAAAGAATGTTACCATTCTTCTGGTTACACACAATATTGCCCAGGCAGGCCGGGTGTCTGATTTCACAGCATTTTTGTATTTAGGTGAGCTGGTTGAGTTTGGGACAACCGAGAAACTGTTTACGGTCCCGGAGGACAAGCGGACCGAGGAGTACCTGTCCGGAAAGTTTGGATAAAAAGTATCAACTATAAAAAGCTATAACTATAAGATTTATACGCTCAACAGCTTCTAATTTTAAAAAACCAGCCATTACTACATAACAACATAAAAACTATAATACATTATCATACAACAGGAAGAAGATATGTTACCAGAACGGCTGAACGAACTTAAAAGCGAGATTATCCAGTTTGCAACCCTGATTGAACAGATGAAAGATAAGAGCATTAAGGGGCTTGTGAACAGGGACGAAAAGACCCTCTTGCAGGTTATTGAGGAGGATGAGCCGCGGGCCAACAAATTTGAGCTGGACATCGATGAATTCTGCACAACCCTAATTGCGCAGTTCCAACCCATGGCCAAGGATTTACGTACCATACTTGTTATTTATAATATGAATAACGCCTTGGAGCGCATGGGTGATCATATGGTGAATATCGCAGAAAGTGCTTTAGAGCTTATTAAACATCCGCCCATCAAACCTTTTATTGATATCCCCCGGATGAATGATCTGGTAAAGCAGATGCTGGCTGACAGTATCAACTCGTTTATCAACAATGATCCGGTGCTTGCAAAGGATATCTGCGAACGGGATTCAATTATCGACGGGTTGCGGGACCAAATCATGCGGGAGCTTATCACCTTTATGGCAGAAAATCCGGCAATTATCGGTGAGTGCATTCATATACTGCGCATTGCCGAAAACCTGGAGCGCATTGCAGACCTGACAACCAATATCTGTGAGGATGTAATTTTCATGTTGCAGGGCAGGGTGATCAAGCATCACAGCAATGACAGTGAGGATTCCCCGGTGCAGTGATTTTTACTCATCACATACATTACTATGTTAGGAACGTTAAGGCCCCGTGTTCATAAAGGATTTTGATCCCAATGCTGAAAAGCACAAGACCGCCTATGATTTCGGCATATCGACTTAGATGTGATGTGGTGCCCACCCTTTTGCCCAGATGCAAACCCATGCAGGTAAAAATCAGGGCAACTAATCCGATAACCAGGGCGGGTAACCAGATAGATATGTTGAGCATGGAAAGGCTGAGTCCTACAGCAAGGGCATCGATACTGGTAGCAACAGAAAGCATAACCAGAGATATTCCCTTTGTGGGATCAATTTTTTTTGTTAGTGCCTTTGTTTCATGAAAGGCTTCTTTGATCATATGCCCGCCTACTATGGCCAGCAGCCCAAATGCGACCCAATGGTCATACTCTTCAATATAAACACGCACTGTTACACCTGCACTCCAACCGATAACCGGCATCACAGCCTGGAAGAAACCAAAATGCCATGATAAACGGAAGGTTTGCCGCACATTGACTTTTTTCAAACTTATACCGCTGGCAACAGCAACTGCAAAAGCATCCATTGCCAGCGCAAAAGCCGTTCCTATTAGAGTGAGTGTGTTCAATTCAATTGTCGGATCAGGTTATAATTTTGGGTTTTCCGGACGGTAGCCCACACTTTCAGTTCTTGCGAGTAGCGTTACTTTCATGTACCACAAAGCTATACAGTATAAAACCTTATTAACAGAGCATAACGGCTTTTTACATCAGAGCGTATAGAGCTGGTCGGGCAGGTGCATGTCTGATAGAGATACAATGCCCCGCTTTGCAAGCAGGGCATTGTGTATATATGGTACCTAATTGACACAGTATTAATAATCCATGCCGCCGGGAGGCATGCCAGGCATGGGTTTTTCTTCTTTGGGTTTATCGGCAATCATTGCCTCTGTAGTGATGAGCAGGGAGGCAACGCTGGCTGCATTTTGAAGTGCGCAGCGAACTACTTTGGTAGGATCGACAACACCGACACTGACCAAATCTTCATACTTCTCAGTTTGGGCATTAAATCCAAAGGCGTCTTTACCTTCTTTAACCTTTTCAATAACTATTGAGCCGTCAAAGCCGGCATTTAAAGCAATCCAGCGCAGGGGTTCAACGATTGCTTTTTTTGTGATATCAATCCCAAGCTGCTGCTCATCATCTTCAACTTTGAATTCTTCCAGGGCTGTCAGCGATCTCACTAACGCCACACCGCCGCCGGGAACTATGCCTTCTTCAACTGCTGCACGTGTGGCATGCAGGGCATCCTCTACGCGTGCTTTCTTCTCTTTCATCTCAATCTCGGTAGCCGCACCAACGTTTATCACAGCGACACCACCAACAATTTTAGCCAGACGCTCCTGCAGTTTCTCGCGATCATAGTCGGAGGTGGTTTCTTCAATCTGAGCGCGAATCTGCTTAACCCGGCCTTCAATATCGTTTTTGGTTCCGGCCCCTTCAACTATGGTAGTGTTATCCTTGTCAATGGTTACCCGCTTTGCACTGCCGAGATCATCCGGAGTAATGCTTTCAAGCTTAATACCCAGGTCTTCCGCTATCATCTTACCACCGGTCAGTACAGCGATATCTTCAAGCATGGCCTTTCTTCTGTCGCCAAAGCCGGGAGCCTTGACAGCGGCAATCCTGAGCGTGCCGCGCAGCTTGTTTACTACCAATGTTGCCAGGGCCTCGCCTTCGACATCTTCTGCAATGATGAGAAGGGGCTTGCCGCTCTGGGCAACTTTTTCCAGAATAGGCAGCAGGTCTTTCATGGCGCTGATCTTCTTTTCATGTATAAGGATTGCACAGTCCTCGAGAACCGTTTCCATCCTTTCCGCATCAGTTACAAAATAGGGTGAAAGATAGCCTCGGTCAAATTGCATTCCCTCTACAACATCCAGGCTCGTTTCCATTGTTTTGGCTTCTTCAACGGTAATAACACCTTCTTTGCCGACCTTGTCCATTGCTTCGGCAATGATATCGCCAATAGTGCTGTCATTATTGGCAGAAATGCTTCCCACCTGAGCAATTTCCTTCTGGTCTTTAATTTCTTTGCTCAGACCTTTAAGCTTTTCTGTAATTTTTTCAACAGCTTTGTCAATCCCCCGTTTGAGCTCCATGGGATTGTGGCCTGCCGTAACAAGCTTACTGCCTTCGGTAAATATTGACTGGGCCAGTACTGTGGCTGTGGTAGTTCCGTCTCCGGCAACATCACTTGTTTTACTGGCAACTTCCTTTACCATTTGAGCACCCATGTTTTCAAACTTGTCCTCAAGCTCGATCTCCTTGGCAACGGTTACTCCGTCCTTGGTGACGGTAGGTGACCCAAAACTTTTTTCCAGAACGACATTCCTTCCCTGGGGTCCAAGGGTTACTTTGACAGCATTTGCCAGCGTATTGACCCCTTTCAGTATAGCTTTTCTGCCTTCTTCTTCAAACTTAATCTCTTTTGACATAATTCCAACCTCCTGAAATTAATAATTTTTTACTTTTCAATGATTCCCAGGATATCATCTTCCCGCATGATAAGATGCTCTTCACCATCAATTTTTATCTCGGTTCCGGCATATTTGCTGAAGAGAACCCGGTCGCCTTTTTTTACATCCGGTTTCGACAGTTCCCCGTTGTCGAGCACTTTACCTTTGCCCACCGCTATAACTTCACCCTCCATGGGTTTTTCTTTTGCGGAATCAGGAATGATAATACCACCTTTTGTTTTTTCTTCTTCTTCCACGCGTTTGATAATGATCCGGTCTTGTAAAGGTCTAATGTTCATTTACAAAGCCTCCTTCTAAAAAAGTTTACTCATATATTTCTGTTTTAAACAACTGCCTATGCATACAGGTTTTGTATTTAAATCACTACTTTGATACATATTAAAATATCAATAATTTTATAAAATATTTAGGTAAATATCTAAGGGGGGTATATATATTTATTTCATCTGATTATGTCCTACTATCCGGTATGTGTTGCTTATATTGCTCCTTTGTTTATATTCTTTTTATACTTTATTCTCTTTTGTTCTCTTGATTTTTGAAAATGTAATAACGTTTTTTCTATTGTCAAGAGGTGAATAAAAAAATGTTGAAATATTTTTTAAAAAAATTAAAGAGAAACAATGCCTGCTGGTAAATATATAGCAATATTAAATAGTTACAATTTAATGCTGAAAAAAACGCTACAGCACAAGGATATTGTTTAGTTTGGTAGTATAAGTTTAGGATAATAAAAGGAGGTAGAAAAAGCCGTTTTTAAAAGGACACCATTTTTTTACAGCCAACCGCACAGGGCCAGAGCACAAATCGTCTTGGCATCAACTATCTTGCCTGTTCTAAACAGCTTGCTCATTCCGGCTTTAGTGATTATAGAGGTTGTAATAACTTCGTCAGCTTCGCAGGTACCGCTGTGCTCAAAGAGCTGCTCAGCCTTATACATTGTAATTTTTTCAGTTGAATATCCCGGAACCGGGAAAATATGTCCAAGGTTTATGAATTTTTTTGCAGCATAGCCCGTCTCTTCAATAATTTCCCGGCGGGCACAGGTCAAAGGTCGTTCCCCTTTTTCAAGGGTCCCGGCAGGCAACTCGTAGATATAAGTGTTAATTACCGGTCGGAATTGTCTTAACAGGATTATGGATTTTTTTGTTAAAAATGGAATGATGAGCACTGCTCCCGGATGTTCAACCAGTTCCAGGTTTGCACTATGTCCATTGGGAAGACGCTTTTTTTTGGTAACAACCCTGAGAAGCCGGCCTTTAAATACGGTTTTTGGTGTTGACATAACTTGCGTTCCTTTTACATTGCAAACAAATAACGGTGAAGTTACCTTGTTAGATAATTTGCAAGGGTTGCAATAATATGTTCAGTCGAATCCGGGCCGGTTACACTGTAATCGGCTTCTTTTTTAGAAGGTTCAACAAATGTTCGTAAGAGACGAATGTCGGCAGATTCAGCACTGTTTAAAAAAAACGGGGTTCTTATAGGCGAACGCTCGCCAGAGTTCTTGGATGCAAAAAAGAGAAAAGGAATTTCCTGTGATAACCTGTTTTCCTCAATGTATTCCTTGAGTCTGGCGATGCCTGCTATATAGGCGTCAAAAACGGCTATACCCTTAAAATGTATTACATAGTGATACGACTTTCTTTTTTGTAGAGTAAATTCTGTAGTAGCCTCAAATGATACCCCTTTTATGGTATAGATCCCTGTCTGTGCTTGTAACGCTTCCCCCTCAATGATAAACACAAACATACCTTCAGGATTAAGTGAAATCTTTGAGGGGCCTATGGTGTGCCGCTGCTGAAGACTGAAGAAAGTTGCATAGTAATAATTTTCTACGGTAGCATTATCGGTAGAGCAATGAGTTGAAGCAGCAGGTATAAAAAAAACCCCACAAGCAGTAATAATCGATACACATACTAAAAGTATTTTTTTTTTGATCATGTTTTGTGATAGGAGTTGTATAACTATTCAGGTTAACGTGTAGCAATCATTTGACCATTTTTATGATCAGATCGAGCTGTTCCTGGGTGCCGATAACTACGAAAATATCTCCTTTTTCGATTTTAGTGTTTGCCTGGGGCTGCAAAATTAGATTACATATTACACAATCCCGTACTATTGTAAAGAGGCAAAACAAAAGATTGTGCCAGCACAGGCTGCCGGCGGTCGAACCGCACCAGCCTGTGCTGCCTCAATGGTTAGGCTGCGCGATTTTTTGCAAATGCTCTAGAATACCGCACTGGGGGGATAGCTGAGCTTTAACAGCACTTGTGCCGGGATGCCCGCAGCAAGGCCCATTTTGACGGCAGGGTCTTTAAGGGTTATGTACTCAAGCCACCTCCCGTTCCTTTTTAACTTTGTATGCTGGTCGTCTTCAGTACTAGGGGTTTCTTTTCTGTTTTTTAGTATTTCCAGATAGTTGCCAAAGAACGTGTGATAAGCAGCAATAAACAGATCTACCTGATCATCTTTTAAATCAAGCAGCTTGCAGCCCACCATGGTCGCAAGAGGCACTTCCCAGTAATCCATGTTATAGTGTTCGTCCAGTCCTTTGCGCATCTGGTCTTTATCAAGACCGAACTGTTCTGCCACGCGATCCATGGCAGAGCGCATGCGTGTCAGGTCCTCAGCAACCGCAACGGCCGGAAAAAGATCAAGATTCATATGGTAGGGACCCGGTCCGGCCAGCGACCATTCAGTGTTGAAATGGCCCATAGGACAGAACGGATTCTCAGGGAAAACCTCCATTTGAAAGACCATATAATCAATAGGTTCTTCGACCCCCGGAGGTTTTACCTGGTTGAGCGTAAGGTGCGTTATGGAAGCCTTTTCAATTGCACCGCCGCGTATAATAGCAACATCAGCCTGTCCTATCGCAAAAGGGATTGTTTCCCGACTGCAAGCATCGGGCCCTGCCAGCTCTGAAAGCTGCTGTATAACGTTTTCCTTGGTTTCAGTCACAAAATTTACAATTTTCATCGCAACACCTCATATGATCAATTTATATAGAATATATAGCTATAGTGTATAGTTATTTACGTAACTACTTAAACCAGACAGGACTTGACCAGGCTATGTGTTTATCTGCCTGAACAATCCTCAAATAATAGAAATCACCTTTTGCGGATGTAGTGTTATCAGTAAAAAGATGTTCGCACGAGGAAGTATTTTCTTCCCAGATCTTAAGAGAGGCATTGTTTTTAATGATTTCAACCTGCTGAAGCTTGTCGGTTCCAGTTACTTTGAGATACAGCTCCCGTTTTACATTGTCAGCAGCTCTGGCTATGGTTCCCATCCATTTACCATTAATTTTAAAATCCACAATAATGCGGGCACCGCTTGTGCCATACACACGTCTTTTTTTAAGGGCATCCCACAGGGCTTCGCGGGTCAACTGTTCTGCATAAAATGCCATGACCCCTCCGGTTGCGGCAAGAGGTTCACCCTGCCCGGGATGGCCATTATGAGTATCACCCGATGCGATAATACCCAGGGTATACCCCCGCGCAAGTGCATCGCGTAAAAATGATCCTTCCTGTGGTTTGTAGATACTTGCCGGGCACCCTAAAAATTCAGAATTGCCGTGGATTGAGCACACCTCAACGACAGGTTCCATCTCAGCATCATAGAAATTCCAGTCAGTCCCGATCGGTCCGCCGCCGATATGGTGAGAAATGGTAATAGCATTGCAGCTCTTAAGGAGCCCCCATAGTTTATCAGGTGAATCACTCTCAGGGTTGCGGTAACTGTACAGGGGAGCGGGTTCGTCCAGAAAAAGGACATGCTTATGACCGTATGTCCAGTTGGTCCACTCATAGCCAATAAAGGTTACAAACGTGTGGGGAATATGGAATCTGTTGGTAGTTTCTTTTATAAACGGCCATATCTGTGGATGTTCATCAAGAGCATCAAAGCCCCAGGCGTCGTGGTCGGTAAGGGCAGCAGCATCAAGCCCTGCAACAAAACGTGCATACTGAAAATAGTCTTCAGGTGTTCCCGTGCCATCGCTCAGCCGGGAGTGACCGTGCAGATCACCCCAGAAAATGTTCAAATCAGGAAGCTGTTTGTCGGCGATAACCGGATGTGACGCTCCTGAGATTTTATTATGCTTGTCGCGGGCAAAGAGTTGATAGGTGCCCTCATGCGGGATGGTGCACGTAAATGAGGCTATGCGATGATCACCCTGCATTGGGGCGAAATGGGCATTTTCCGGAGAAGATGTAATTGCAGGGTTTCCTCTATAGGACTGGACCCAGTTGTCCATGCGGTCAACTGCCGCAACCGTAACTGTAAAAGGAGCGTCCGTTGCAACAAGAGAAGGTGCTGAAACAATCAGACGGCTGGGAGGTCCTGCAATAATGTTTATAGAAGGGTGTTGATTGATTGCAAAAAAGTGGCCGTCTCCATCACCGTCAACTTTTACAAAAAACCGTTCCTGATGCTCTGCATACCTGTCAACTTGAGCCTGGGCTTGAGGGTATTGTCCGTCCTGAGTATCACCGTATATAATTGTAATAGTATCGTCTGCAGAAAGCTCTGTTTTTTCAGTTCGTACTACGATGTAGCTGTTTTGTCTATTTGTTACTACCTGGATTCGGGCATTTTTTTTTGAACATGCTGCTGTTACGTAGCCCGGCATGGCGGGGCTGTAATTCTGTGGAGGTGTCCATCCCCAGAAAGGGGAGATATGAAAGGCAACCCCGCCTCCTTTTGCAATACCGGTTTCGGCAACAGTAAATATAAGCTTCCATGTGCCGTGCGAGGAAACGGTTGCATCCTGATCAGGTATAACTACAGCCGTACCTTTACCATCCTGTGGTGAGGCAGCCCGGCGCGTGACACTATCCGTTTGAGTTATATTTACAGGAACAGAAACACCGTTTCTTTTTTTTAGCTGAAAGCCGATATAGATACTGCTAACCAGTATGACAGCAGCAAGCAGCATACCTATTACTAAAAATTTCTTATTTGACCTGCGGGTGTTATTATTTGCGGACTGCATCACTGTTTTCAATACATTTTAGATAGATGCCTGTAATAGGCAGTTAAAAAAAGATTTGACCAGTAAAAGAGCCTGGAGGTGTAAACTATCTGTTTTATGTGGCTGTGGGATATTTTAGCTTCATCAGAAAGCACAGTAGCATTGTTTCTGCTGATTGCAAGGGTTTTAACCGCAAACAATAACGGCCAGATACAAAAGAGTCTGATATGATGCTGGAAACGAGGAAGCAGGGTAATATAGGTAATGCCTTGCTGCAAGTGACGCTCAGCCTTATCAGCCAGCATCTCAACAACTTTTAGGGCTTTTTCACGATATGCCGGCTCAAAAAGGTCTTCGCGTTTTAGTCCGACCCTGTTATAAAAAGTAACCGGTACAAAAACCCAGCCACGCTCATAATCCTTACGCAGACCGCGTATAATATTTACTGTTTGAAGTGCTAAGCCGAACTGTTGTCCTAACGGCATGAGCTTATTCTTTAGTTTGTATATTGCGGGAGAATACCATGAAAATACATCAGTGAGAAGGTACCCAACCCGGCCTGCTACCTGGTGCATGTAATCATCCATGTCGTCCTCATCAGCAACATAGGGGCCATGTTCCTGCCATCTGGCCATTCCAAGTGATGTGTTCCGGACATGATCGATAATAATTGGGCGGAGTTCTTGATGGAGTGTATTGAGGAGCTTGATTACCACATCTGCATGTTTGGCAACATATGCCTCAGGATCATGCTCGTCAAAATTTGAAATTTCGTCTGTGAGAGTATCTGCCGGACAGTCGCCGTCTAATACCCGGGCCCATAATGTAAGCAGTTCCGCTTTGCGCTCAGCCTGCAGTGTTTTAGCGTCCTCAAGGTAATCTGAAACACGAAACAGCAAATATGCAATCGTAATAGGTTCGCGCAGCCTTGGGGGGAGCTGCTCTATGGAGAGAGCAAAGGTACGGCTGACACGGCGCAGCATTTCATAGTGGTCCATGAGTAAACTCTTTAGTTAAGTTGCATACAGAAAATATGCACGGTAATGGGATTTGATGCTCAGGCTGCAAGGCATATCACATGATGTCATGCTCGTGCTGTGTGGGGTGAGCACAGCATCTATACAAGGTCCAGTGCTTTGTGTATTCGATGTATTGTTTTTTGTTTTCCGAGTGCTACCAAAATTTCAAACAACCCCGGCCCGGCAGACTGACCGGTTACCGCAGTACGAACGGCATTTATAAGCAGCCCCGGTTTAATAGTGAGCTCTTCGCAGATCTCCCGTATAGTGTTCTCAGTAGTTTTAAGATCAAATGTGTCAAGGCTGTCAAGCTTTTCAGCCAGTTGTGGAAGATAGTTTTTGAGATTTGCATCTTTCTGCAGGTTCTTTTTAACGGCTTTTTCTTCAAAGAGGAAATCGTCAGAGAAGTAAGGTCTTCCTTTGGTTGCAAAATCTTTAATAGTATGCACCCGGGTACGTATTAATTCGATGATAGTGTCAAACCAGAGTTTTTTTTCGTTGTCATAAGCACTGTCCCAAAGACCCACGGCCTGCAGCTCTTCACGCACATAGGGTATGATCTCATCGAGCCTCAGCATGCTGATGTAGCGCGCATTCATATTAATTGCTTTAGGATCAGTCCAGTTGTTAGGATCGTCGGGATTGTAATTAAAGATTGAATTATGGCGGGCAATTCCTTCGAGGCTGAAAGCGTCTATGAGTTCCTCTCTGGAAAAGAACTCCCGGTCATCAGGAGTAGACCAGCCCAAAAGCGCAAGAAAATTGCACAGGGCCCAGGGAATGAAGCCTCTTTCCTTGTAATAAGCAACAGTTACTACTTCACCGTGTTTGCGTTTTGATATTTTTGCCTTTCTCGTATCAAGGGTCAGGGACATATGGGCAAAGATCGGCGGGGTGTAGCCCAAGGCATTATATATAAGGATCTGTTTGGGAGTATTGCCAAGGCCGTCCTGTCCGCGAATTACATGGGTGATCCTGTCGGTCACATCATCTATAGCACTGCTGAGTAAATACAGTGGTTTGCCGTCAGAGCGAAGAATGACAAAGTCTTCAATATCATCAAATTGCTTTTCTATATGTCCATATACCTTATCATCAAAAGCAACACAACCGGATTGCTGCGGGATTTTAAACCTGACAACAGAGGGCAGGCCCTGCTGTTCACGTTGTGCAACCACATCGGGAGACAGGGCTCTGCAGGTGCCGTCATATTTATAATCGATTTTTGCCTGCTGGGCTTTCAGACGTTTGGCATCCAGTTGCTCTTTAGTGCAGAAACATTTGTAGGCATGACCGGTTTCAATAAGTTTTTCGGCAGCGGCCTGATGGTCCTTAATCCTCTTTGATTGAAAATAAGGCCCTTCATCCCAGGCAAGCCCGAGCCAGGTTAACCCGTCAAGTATTTCCTTAATGGATTCTTCTGTAGAGCGCTCTGCATCTGTATCCTCAATCCGCAGGATGAATGTACCATTATGCTTGCGGGCAAAAAGCCAGTTGTAGAGAGCAGTACGGGCACCGCCTATATGCAAGTATCCTGTGGGGGAAGGAGCAAATCGTACTCTCACCTGATTCATAATAAGCATCCCTTTCGGTGGGCTGTTTTTTCTGCTACGGTAGTGAACATAACTGGTTTCTAAAACTTGAAAAGTGTAACAGAAAAAGAATTTATGTACAATACTTATCAGAATTGTTTGAGGTTTTTTTAAAGCACTATATGTGATATGGTTATGACAGTAGTGATTGTATCGGCTTTTAATCAAAAGTTTGGTTAAGGTCTTAAAATGTGATATCTTTTTCTATTGTTTCATCCAGCAATTATAGGATTTTACCATGGGGCTTGAAGTTTTAGAAAACAAGTATAAGTTGTACATAAAAAAATATCCCGGCAACATATCCCGGCTACAAACTATTGCACACAAGATAGCCGCAGTACAGTGCAGTATGCGCGATCTTTTAGATGGAATAACATCCGGTGTATGCGCTTCCTGTGAGCATCCTTGCTGTCAATGTATGCCTGTTGACGGGTGGTTTACTGAAAGCGACTATTTTATCTTTCGTATGCTTTATGAGGCCCCTTTTAATTTAAGAGTGCCTCATGACAGTGAAACCGGGTGCAGTTTTCTGGGGTCTCAAGGGTGCGTGCTCCCAAAGGATATACGGCCATATCCCTGTGTAAAGGTAAACTGTAAAGTTGTAACCCAACAGCTTGAGGCCGGCGGAAAAGCCGGTCAGTTTAATCGCTTATATGATGAATTGGGCAGTCTCCAGGAACAGGTATGGTCTTTGCTGTCTGAATTCCTTTCATCAAATGTACTACAGGCACAATCATCATGACACCTTTGTTTCAGTATGAACTTTTAAATCAGCCTTTTGGAGACCCCGCATTATATGTACGCTTAGCCGGTGAAAGAAAAGCATTGCTTTTTGATCTGGGTAATATCAGTTTTGTGAAGGCCGGCAAGCTGTGTAAAATTAGTGATGTATATGTTTCCCATACCCATATGGATCATTTTATCGGGTTTGACCATCTCATCAGGCTCAATCTTGCCAGGGACAGAACAATCAGAATATGCGGGCCTAAAGGGATGATACAAAACGTCAAAGGTAAACTCAAAGGATATACCTGGGATCTTGTTGATTCATATCCTTTTATCGTTGAAGTTGTTGAAATTCATGCCCGGACACTCAGGATCGTGCAATTTTTTTGCAAAGACAGGTTTAAGCACGGGGATGTGCGTACAGTCCCGTATGAAGACGCGCTGGACAGCTATCCGCATTATACAGTAAAAGCCCTCAGTCTTGACCATAAAATTACCTCGATTGCCTATTCACTGGAGGAACGGTTTCATATTAATATCAACAAGGATCGACTTGTAAAGCTCGGGCTGCCGGCCGGAAAGTGGTTACGAGAGCTAAAAGACCACATTTGGGATGGAAAGCCTGACGAGTGGCCGGTTCGGATCAGCGGCGATACAATGCAGGGGCAACAAACGCAAGAGATAACCCTTGGCCGGTTAAAAAAAGATATTGTGACTATCACCAGAGGACAAAAAATAGTATACATTTCAGATTGTCGGGGTATTAACAAAAATTTCAAGAGAGTGATTCCTTTTGTCTGCGGAGCTGATATTCTTTTTTGTGAGGCTGCATTTCTTGAAAAAGACAGTGACAAAGCTGTGGCCCGGGGACATCTGACAGCTCGGCAGGCTGGTTTTATTGCACGGGAAGCAGGGGTGCGAGAGTTGCAGGTATACCATTTTTCACCGCGCTACGAGCACTGTCCTGAGCTGCTGTATCAGGAAGCACAGCAGGAGTTTAAAGGTAATGGTCATATGCCGGGGAAGGACATTAAGGAACAATACCTATGAGTATGCATGATTTAAAACCATCACATTTTATTCGGGATATCATTGATGAAGATCTGCGGAATAATAAACATGAGGGCCGGGTTCATACCAGGTTCCCTCCTGAGCCGAACGGGTATCTGCATATAGGCCATGCCAAGTCAATCTGCCTCAACTTCGGTTTAGCACAGGATTACAATGGACTGTGTAATCTGCGTTTTGATGATACCAATCCAAGCAAGGAGGAGATTGAGTATGTTGAGTCAATCAAGGAAGATGTCAGATGGCTTGGCTTTGATTGGGGTGACCGGCTGTACTATGCCTCGGATTACTTTGAACAACTTTATCACTATGCCGTACAACTTATAAAAAGCAACAAGGCCTATGTTTGTGATTTGAGCCCTGATGAGCTTAGGCAGTACCGGGGGACTTTGACCGCGCCCGGTACAGAGAGCCCCTACAGGAATCGTTCAGTTGCGGAAAATCTAGATCTGTTCCAGCGCATGCGGGCCGGTGAATTTGAAGACGGCACTCGCACGCTGCGGGCTAAAATTGATATGGCATCACCAAATTTAAATATGCGTGACCCGGTCATATATCGAATCCTGCGGGCCGAGCATCACCGGACAGGCAGTGCATGGTGCATCTATCCCATGTATGACTTTACCCATTGTCTTTCAGATTCTCTGGAGTCGATCACACATTCAATTTGTACGCTTGAGTTTGAAGACCACCGCCCGCTGTATGACTGGTTTCTTGACGAACTGGCGGTTGCCTGCCATCCCCAGCAGATTGAGTTTGCACGCCTTAATGTGAGTTATACGGTGATGAGCAAACGCATGCTTATGGAACTGGTGGATCAGGCACAGGTGGATGGATGGGATGATCCCAGGATGCCCACTATAGCAGGTATGCGTCGACGAGGGTACACACCGGCGTCGATACACTCTTTTTGTGAGCGTATCGGTGTAGCCAAACGTGATAGTATGGTTGATATGGCCTTGCTGGAACACTGTGTGCGTGAGGATTTAAACAAGCATGCCCCCCGGGTCATGGCTGTGCTGCGACCCCTAAAAGTAATTATTGATAATTATCCGGAAGATCAGACTGAAGACCTTGATGCCGTAAATAATCCTGAAGATGCCGGCATGGGAACACGCAGGATACCTTTTTCACGGGTGCTTTACATTGAACGTGACGATTTTATGGAGGCTCCTCCCAAAAAATTTTACCGCTTGGCCCCGGGCCGTGAAGTCAGACTAAGATATGCCTATTTCATTACCTGTACTGATTTTGTAAAAGATGCTAAGACCGGCGAAGTTGTAGAACTGCACTGTACCTATGATCCGGCAACACGGGGTGGCGATGCTCCTGACGGCCGCAAGGTCAAGGCAACACTGCACTGGGTTTCTGCTGCGCATGCCGTAGAAGCTGAAGTACGACTGTATGATCGTCTTTTTGTAAAAGAGAATCCCTGCGACGATAAGGATACTACCGATTTTAAAACATTTTTGAATCCAAATTCACTTGAAACGTTACCTTCATGCCGGGTGGAACCAAGCCTGGCAAAGGCAGCTCCGGGAAGCCGTTACCAGTTTGAAAGACTGGGCTATTTTTGTGTTGATTCCATGAAGGACAAACCGGTTTTTAACCGTACTGTAGGGCTGCGAGATCCCTGGGCGAAGATAAAGAAAGTAATGAGCAATGAGTAATGAGCAATGAGTGATACATGAATAGTAACACAAAAATATCATGGCTCATTCCCGGCCGGCTTGCTAAATCATCCATCCCTGATTATACTGATTTAATAGTCTGGAAAGAAGAGGCGGGGATAGACTCCGTCGTGAATTTGCTCGAAGACTGGTATCAGGAAATTGTGCGTGATGAAAAAGAGACGGGGTTTAACGTGCTGCATGCACCGATACGTGATTTTTACGGGCCTTCTGTTGAGCAGTTGCATACAATTGTACAATGGATCGACCAGGAGATAACACATGACAGAAAGGTTTTGGTGCACTGCTATGCAGGGATCGGGAGAACCAGTGTGATCCTCATTGCCTATCTGATCTATAAAGGTCATAAAATTTCCAGGGCAGCAGATGAAGTGCTTCACGTCGGTGCAGCACCGCAATCGTTTGAACAGAAAGAGATACTGGAGCAGTACTGTTTATTTTTGCAGAAACAAGAACATAAATCGTAATTCGTAATCAGCATGTTATAGCATGGAAGAAAAAAAAGATTTTAAATCCGGGTATGTCGCCGTTGTCGGATTTCCCAATGTCGGCAAGTCCACCCTCATAAACAGGCTTGTCGGTGCAAAGCTTGCTATCGTTACCCCCAAGCCGCAGACAACCCGGGAGACCATCCGCGGTATCTTTACCACAGACACAGCTCAGATAATATTTCTTGATACTGCCGGGCTGCACCGTCCTAAAGATCAACTGGGCGAATTTATGCTTCAGGCAACCCGGGCGACCCTCCAGGAAGCAGATATTATTTATATAATGGTTGAGCCGGCCAAGCCCCGACCCCATGAAATAGATTTAATCCGGCAGGTAAAAAATGTGCAGAAAACGACTTTTCTTATAATTAACAAGGTTGATCGGGTAAAGAAGGATATGTTGCTACCGCTGATAGACACGTATAAAGATATTATGCCATTTGACGAGATTGTACCTGTTTCTGCCCAGGAAGGCGACAATATTGACCGGCTGATTGAGGCAACCGTTGATTATTTACCCGCGGCTCCGGCTTACTATCCTGAGGACATTCTTTCCGACCAGATCGAGCGGGGGTTTATCTCCGAGTTCATTCGTGAGAAAGTGTATCTTAACACCAAGGATGAAATACCCTATAGCAGTGCAGTTATTATTGACGATATGGAGGAACGCACAGGAGGGGGGGCCTATATTGCGGCAACTATCTTTGTGGAAAAAGATTCTCAAAAAGGCATCGTTATCGGTAAAGGCGGTAAAATGATCAAAAGGATCGGGGAACAGGCCCGCCGTGAAATTGAAAAGTTTCTCGGATATAGCGTATACCTTGATATGCACGTAAAGGTTGAAAAAAAATGGCGTGACAATAAAGGATCTTTAAAAAAACTCGGGTATGCAAAAGGAGAACACTAAACAGTTTCAGTTAAATTTCTAAACCCACCCCCTTGGCAGTGGGCTGGAAAGGCTCTACCGATCCGGGGAGAAAGAAAGCATATACACCATATTGATCTACCAACCGCAGGCCGGCGCCGACAGTCGCAGATATTCTAAGCGAACGACCTGTCCGTCTTGAAAATATAATCTCTTTAACGATATCAAAACAATTACGCTTGGGAAATTACAAGGCTTATTGCATCAATTTTGTATTATGCCTCTTTGCCTGAAAGGCCACAGTTGGTTTTTCTCCCGCATTGTCGCGGGAGAAAAAAGTCCGCGACCGTCCGTGTGATTCTGCGATTAGTTAATATTACAATCCAATGCCCTATGAGAGCGGATAACTACTTCAAACATACCTGAATTACTCATGCTTTTTTCTTATAGCGGTATTATACCCACCTTTTCTAAAATAATATATAAAATCATACTTTTCGGCGATTTTCTTGCATAATCAGCTGTTCTATAATGGTCATAGAAAGAAGCGGTACCAATAGTAAACACATGGACTTGACAGGTAAAAAGTTGCCTGAAGGAGGGTATAAAAATGAAGAAAATTAGTAAAAATACTATTGAAGAAATTACTAAGGCATTAGATGTTACTGATGAGTTTATTGGCAGGATGGGCAGTATTGATATTGAGATTTTTGAGAGCTGTGAGAAAAGCAAAGAGTTGGGGTTGCAGTTCTAGCAGGTAAGAAACGCTGGTCTTTTATCTTTAAACATTTGCTAAAACTTCTGCAACCACCATACGCGGGATTCTTTCATTAACGCGTGTGGTGGTTTTGTAATTGTTGTTTCCCCACCTCTTGAAACAATCTGCTGACATATTTGTAGAATATACTTTCAATAAACACCTGTTAACCGGCAGAAACGCGAATCATAGCAGATGAACCTTTAATCCTCCTCTCAAGTATTCTGGTGTGAATACCTCTGTGCCTCGCAAATCCCGGTGAGAGATTGTCTGCAAACAATCTTTTTTAGATCTCAAATTCCACATTTGTAATATCAAGCAGTCAATATCATTTTTTTTTTATTTTTTCTGCTTTAACGTGGTAATAAAAAATTGTTTAAAAACATCTACCAAAAAAACCACTACTCTTTCAAAAAAAATAAAAAACATACTATCTGTTTCCAGCATACAGTAGTTGCGGTATGGAAAAACGAAAGGCATACACCAATCACTGTATGCAAAAATACAGTGATTGGTGTATTGACATGTGCTTTCAATTATTCTACTAGCATTAATATTAAAGTCGCATTTTCAATTATAAGGAGGGAAGCATCTCTTTAAAAGAGGGTAAAGCATCTTCTTTATTTTTCCCATAGGTAAATTATTAAACAAAAAAATATTTGGCAAGTAAACACTTTGGTGTGAATGCCGGCGAGTTTTTGAGAACTCTGTGAAAGATTGTCTGTAAAATTTATTTTTGTATTGCAATAGTAACTTTGTTTTTCCGTCTCCAGGTCAATAAGTGAAACTGCTCAGACAAGAATGAGCAACAGTGCGGATAGCGTTATGTAATTTTGGTGTGTTATGTGAAAGATGAAAAACGTATAAAATTTTAAAAAACTAAAAATACTTAAGGGGCAAACCGTTAATCTAAACATTTTCTTAATGCCCTTGACTGCGGGTTTGGTTTAGGAAAAGCAATTGATGCCTCTAGGTTAGCGTAACGGCAATGAAATTTTTTCCTAAAGCAATTGCTTTAAATGTTTTAGCAATTCATAAAACGAAAGGAGGGAATATGGCATTTGGTGCTGCTGAGATCATCATGTTTGGGATCCAGGCTGGTGCCCGGCTTTATGGTCAGTCCCGTCAGGCTTATGTGGAAAAAACGCGTGAACGCGAGCTCGTGATACCTTTGCCGGGACTTAGGCATAACAAGACGGTCACGCAGGCGTTTGCTTATTTCAAAGACAACATACAAGGTAAACGTAAAGTAGCTGAATCGGCTCGTCTATCAGAGCTGCATGACATGGCCAAGGCAGGCGCTGAGACTTTCAAGCTGGAACATCCTGCTGAGGCAAAAGAATATGTAGAACTATACGAGTTTTACCTCTATGGTGATGAGGGGTCACTGGTAGATGATAAATTTCTACTTTCGGAAATTATCGCACTCAATACTGTCGCTCAATGGCGTCGTGGAGAGACTCCCCACCCTACAGCGATACGCCGGATCGCAGGCACAATGACAGAGATTGGCATTGACTATTTCACAAGTGGCCCAGGATCGGGTAAGCTTGCCGGGAACTCGCCAACCAAGTTATTGCTGAACGAAGTACTGAGGGCACTGGATGATCACTCATTTGTATCCGAGGGGCTTGAGGGTACCATTGAAAAAGTTTTTATCGCCACCCTGGACGTCATCGAGGAAAATCCGGCAATTGTCTCAGGTGATCCCAAGATGCAAAAGTTTGTGTCCGGAGTTGCCGGGGGTGTGATAGAGGATATCCAGAAAAGGATCGACAAGCTTCCTGGGAACCAAAGGCTGTTTGCTGCGGACCGCTTTGCCGAGGTTGCTCGTGCAGTTTTTAGCAGCGTGATCCGTAACGGAGCGGATACGGTGCTTCAAAACCCAGAGACTTTCCTTGGAACCAAAGCTGGAGGAGAATCGGCGATGGCTTCCAAGTTGGGAAAGATTATCCTCGATGCTGTGCTACCGGAAGATAGCACAGGAATAAACCTTGCTGCGATTGCCACAGGAGAGACTCTCGACAAGCTTGTTAGAGGTGCCTTCGTTGTCCTCTCCGAGCATCCTGATCTAATGGGGATTAACAATCCAGGGATTGAAAAAATCGTCAAAGAGATTGTAACAAAGCTTGCAAGTCAGACTGAAAAAATTGGTCCAGATCTTTTCCCGGATATTGCACGCCTTGTACTGGAAAAGACTGCGGCAAACTTGGAACTTTTCTGGACACCAGATGGTGCAGGGCAGAATCTTGCCGTAACAGCTGTCAGGTCGCTTCTCAATGAGTTGGCGCGTGAGCCAGAAGAGGGGAATTGGGAACTAAGACTGTCAAAGTCTCAAGTCTTGAACGTTGTTGAAGCCGTATTAGATGATCTGGCAGATAATCCAGCGTTCGTAACACGTATAGTAACCGACAAGCCAGCCATCGAGGCTGCTATAGCTGCAATTCTTGCTGGTTTTGCGTGCAATGAGTTGGACAATCTTTCGATGGATACCGCCACCAAGATTGCGATTCGCGGCTTGAAGGCAGCCAGCGAACGTTGGGAGATGCTGGAAAATCTGCAAGGAGGAGAGGGTGCAGGCAGGATGACACTGGCCTATGTGATCGATACCATTTTAGAAGATTTAACCAATGGAGATGAGAAGGCAATCTGGCGGATGACTCAGGCCCATGTACTTGTGGCAATCTTCGATATCGTATTCACCCTGCTGACCGATTACGGTATTACCGAAAACTCGCTTAACAAACTGAGCACAGCGATTCGGGAAGCCCAGGATAATCTTGAGGTGTCAAGTCGTTTCTCGATTGATGCCTTCGCAAGTGACTTAGAAAGCAGGTTAGCAGCCTAAAAGGAGGAAAAAAATGAGCAAATACCTAGTAAAAATACTGAAGACAGTACTGGTTTTTACGATTCTACTGATGGGCTGTGCGCAGTATGCGCATCAGGTCCGTGATGCACAGGACCTCTTCTCACACGGTGCGAGACTTGATCTTGCGTGGAAGTTCAATAAGGATATGCCTGTGGTCGACGATACACTGCAGGAATCGCACCTGTACTATGCACTCGCAGTCGGAACAGTCAACGAGGCTATCCGAGATGGGGAGACGGATCTTAGACAGGACAGTCTGTACGGTACCGCATTGACAATAAAAGCCCTATCGCTGTGGCGTCTACGTGATACGGCTGCGTCACAAAAGGTCGCTAACGAGGTGATTGCCCTTGCTGCTAAAAATTCTGATACTGACAAAGTTTGGCCCCGTGATCTCGGGATTTGTAAATCTCTACCGATTCTCTTTAAGATCGATGCCCTTGCTGAGCAAGCTAAGAAGTTTGCAGCGGAAGAACCGAAGAAGAAATCAGAGAAGACAATAGACAATATTATAGCAAACGCCAAACAGACAAAAAAGGACCTTGATGGAATAGTTAACGACCATATCCTGCAGGGCCACCCATTACAATTATTTTTGGCAAAAATCCGCTGTGAGATATCAATAGTTCTTCGAGAGGCAGCAGCAGCGACCGCAGTTTTGCCGTGCAACGGGGCGCAAAATTACTATAAAGAATATAATGATTTCATGAAACATTCCCTTCAACATTTAAAAAATGTTGCTGTAACTCATCATCTCGATGATGTAGTTAAAGCACAGGCTGAAAAGTCTCATACCTATTACAGTGGCATCCTTAAGAAATTGCCCTGAGGGGGTGATATTGGATGAAATTACGAAATTTAGGGTGAACAAGGTTATGCCTTGAAGTTAATCTTCAAATATCCACTAAGGGCAAGAATTAGGAGGAATTTATGAGTAGTTTTGATTTTGATAGTAATACCCAGAAATTTAGTAAAAAAAATGCATTTGCTATGGCTCAAGCTGCAAAACTGGCCTACGGTGAGAAAGCTCATATACGAAAAAAAGTATTAAATATTTGGAAATTTAATAAATGTCAATTTTTTGATTCTATTGATGGAACACAGGCTTTTGCGGCGTGCAATAATAAACTAGTCATTTTGTCCTTTCGGGGTACAGAACCAAACAAAATTAAAGATTGGATTACGGATATTAACTTTGATCTTGTTAATGGTCCGTTAAACGGTATGGTGCATGAAGGTTTTTATACAGCTTTGAGCAATGTATGGAAAAGCATTGAAATTGTAATTGAATCAATGAGCAACTCCTGGACAAAACCAATATGGGTTACCGGTCACAGCTTAGGCGCAGCATTGGCAACTTTAGCAGTAGCACTACTGATTGAAAAGGAACGGCCTGTCAAAGGGTTGTATACCTTTGGACAGCCTCGAACAGGGAATAATGATTTTGCCAGAAATTTTAATTTTGAATTTAAACCTTTTGCATTCAGGTTTGTAAATAACAACGATATTGTTACACGTGTTCCAACACGGGAAATGGATTACAGTCATATTGGAACTTTTAAATATTTCACAAGCAATCAAAAGTTAGTTAGTGACATCAACTACTGGAACCGGCTTCTTGATCGAGTTCAAGGGAGAATTAAAAATATACTTAAGTGGACACCGGATGGAATTGGCGATCATGATATGAGTAACTATGTCGGGCTGATTAAAAATATTTTATAATAATTGGAATTGTTAACTCATATCAACATTAACAAGGTGCTATCACTATTTAATTCCAAGGGCACAAGGAGAGTCTGTGCCTTTAGTCAACGGTAGTCCCACAGGGGAGAATAAAAACTAAAGTATTGTTTGAATAGCGACTCCAAATGTTTCGTGTCAAAACAAATATGAATAATATGAAATTTTACAATTTATTTTCCAATATAAAAAATATTATTTATTATTTTGTTTTTGTTTGTGGAATATTTATATTTTTTTCACCATTAGTAGAAATTTCAAGAAATAAAATTATAAAATTTATTGATGGAAATGAAAGAAGATTATGTCAAAAGTTCTATGAAAAACAGGATATTGAAATGAAACAGCAAAGGATAGGAGCGCAGGCTGATCCTGTATTGTAGTAGAAGACATTTCG
>JANQFE010000022.1 GCA_028278025.1 Thermodesulfobacteriota bacterium
CTTTCTTGATTACCAGACATCGCTCGCACCGCCTTTGCAGCCCCATCCGATGCCACCGGCTGCAGGCGTGCCGGAAGGTTTTTTGTAGTAAACACCAGGGGATAGTGCGTTCACTACATGCTGATGAATAATGCGGGCTAGTACATGGGGACAATTAACATTGGGTGTAAGCTGGGCTCGCACCTGCTTGTTTGCTGCGGGCTCAGTGCTCGCTGGAACGAGTGTCTTTATAGATAGGCAATTGTTCACACCGCCCTTGCTGCTCAAAACCAAAGACCTTCACCGATGATAAATATATATCAGATAAGTATATGGGTATATGAGAATATAAAAACGGCAGGGTTACCTGAGGTAACCCTGCCGTTGATTTGTGTGCTGGTGGTCTGTCCAGCAGCTTTTTTTTACAGAACAATCTGCATGATCGGTACTATAGCCTTTAAGGCTTTTTGGGCGGCTGCTTTCATCTGGGGGTTTTCATCAAGCAGCATCACGGCTTCATCTGTCGTGGCATAATACAGGGCGATTACCTTGCTGCCGACAGCGCTTTTGGCCAGTACCCCGTCACGGAACTGACGGATTGTATCAAGCCGGGGATCATTTTCTCCCAGCACTGCGGCTATCGGACACTGGCCGTCATCATTATTATCGTCGTCGTCATCTCCATCAGGTGTCTGGGCGGCTGCATTAGAGGTGATGGATACTGCGACGGTATCCTCAGCAAGACATGATGTCATGAGGGGCACAAGCACAGTTAAGGCTTTTTGGGCGGCAGCTTTTAAGGGGGGATTTTCATCAAGCTCTGCGATAGCCTCGTCAGCCGTGGCATAATACAGGGCGATTACTTTGCTGCCGACAGGGCTTTTGGCCAGCACTGCGTCACGGAACTGACGGATTGTATCAAGCCGGGGATCATTTTCTCCCAGCACTGCGGCTATCGGACACTGGCCGTCGTCATTATCGTCATCTCCATCAGGTGTCTGGGCGGCTGCATTAGAGGCAATATCAATTGAAAGGGGGACGTCAGCCCGGGCGTCCGAAACTCCAAAGCATGTTATGCTGGACAGGGCAAACAGTACCATTATGACTGCTGCAAGGATATTGATGCCGCGTATGTTAATAAAGTTTTTCATCTGTACCTCCTCCTAAAAGTTAAAAAACTATATACAAATAGTTGCTATTACTTTTGATCATCTTAAATCAAATGTAGGAATGATAGTCAAGTGTTTTTTATTCCCGCGCAATAAGTTTTTCAAGAGATGATGCAGCTCTGCGGTAATATGAATTGTAGAGGTTTGCTTGGCATTCATCGGAGCCGGCCCCTTTTATTTTTTTGTTACAATACCAGACGAATTCCAACAGAACATAGGCCTTGAAAAAATCACTGCATTGGTCGAACTCCGCCAGCCGTGTTGCCGGACAATGTGCAAAATAGGATGTTTTAAACAGTTCTTCCCGTTCCTGACGACCTTCGCACAGCAGAAATTGCAGCCGGTAGAACTCCAAGGCGAAGGGCATATATTTAATTGCCTCGTTATCAATAATAAAAATCTGTTTGGCCGGCGTGATAATAATATTCTTTTTATTCACATCACTATGACACAGGCTGAAGTGTTTAATAGCTTTTAGCACACTTTGTTTCTTTGCAAACCATTTAAGGCAGGCTTTTGCACTGTGACGTGTAAACAGTCCGTGCGGCTCTTGAATTCTGGAGACTCTTTTGGCAACCTTCTCCATTACATAGCGCCTAAACCCATATTTGCGCCCTGAAATAAACTTGCCCCAGCGCGAACTGCGAATACCGTGAAGCCGAGCGTAAAATTCGGCAATTGCAGGAATGCACTCAGCACCGGTATTAATTTCTGCCAGGTTCTTTCCAGTAATTTTTTTTTCACACACAACATAATAACCGAATGCTCTGTACGTTTTTTGCGAAATATCATAAAAATATGTTTGGGGAACGTTGATACTGCAGCGTGTCAGAAAGCGATTTGCCAGAAGACTGTTTTTAATCCGGTTTTTATTCTTATAGCCTTTAATGATCTTTGTCGGTGTGCGAGAACTGTGCAGGAAAAGGATAACATTTCTGTTACCCAGAGCAGTCTTTTCAAGGGTGAAGGGACTGTCAGGCAGATGCAGCCTGGGCATAATTCTTTTTTGCACATAGGTGTTGAATGCATCTAAAGGAAAATTTTCCGGGAAGTCTTTTCTTAGCATTGTATATATATGACACGCACGTTAAGACTGTTTTGTATGGTTATACCAAAATGGCAGGGCCTGGGACAAGAGACTTTTTATGCGCAACCATTTTATTGACTCCGGGGTCGGTTTGGTATAACGTAAAAAATCAAATATACTTGTATTGTTATAGAGCCTCTTAGCTTCTTATTCTTTGCACGATGAGCCAGCAAAAGATGAATTTAGAAAAATTACCTTTACCTATCCAAAAACTGCTTATTCCTGAATATAGCGGTGATGTCGTATACGAATGTATTGCCTGTAGCGCACCATATGCTCTTGATCAGTTTCTTTATACGTGTCCCCAGTGCAAAAGCCTGCTCAGGTTGAAGGATCAACGTTTCCATGAACTAAAAAAAATAGATGGAACTGTGTGGCGGGAAATTTTCGACTACCGGCATATGCTCCGTGAAGAGGCTCTGCAGGGTATTTTTCTGTTTAAAGAACTGTTGTTTCCTTCCATACCGCTTCAGGATGTCATTTATCTTGGAGAGGGGCATACTCCGCTGGTGAGATCAAATCCTGAATTGAGCAGCATAGTGGCAATGGAATTTTTTGTTAAAAACGATGGTCTTAATCCATCGGCCAGTTTTAAAGACAGGGGCATGGCCAGCGCCATAAGTTTTATCAATTATTCCATACGTACACGCGGGTTGACAGAGGTGCTGGGTATCTGTGCATCTACCGGTGACACCTCGGCGGCAGCGGCATTATATTTAAGCTATCTTGATAAAAAAATTGTTAGATCGGTTGTTCTGCTTCCTAAGGGAAGGGTAACCCCCCAGCAGTTGTCCCAGCCCCTGGGCAGTGGTGCCACGGTTATTGAAATTCCTGGGGTTTTTGATGATTGTATGAAAATTGTTGAGCAGCTGGCAGAACGGTACCAGGTGTGCCTGCTCAATTCTAAAAATCCTATAAGGATTATGGGCCAAAAATCATATGCCTATGAAATTGCTCAGCAGCTTGAGTATAATACCCGTGAACTTGTTGTTGTTGTGCCTGTTGGTAATGCCGGCAATGTTACCGCTATTATGGAAGGGTTTATAGATTTATATTCTCTGGACATTATTCCTGCACTGCCGCTCATCCTCGCAGTACAAAGTGTTCATGCCAACCCGGTTGCTACATGGCGCTCCACGGGCACGTATACCCCGGTGAGCGTTAAACCCAGCGTTGCTCAGGCTGCTATGATTGGAGACCCGGTTTCATTTCCCAAAGTTAAAAAGCTGGTTGAAGACTATTATGCTGAGGCCTTTTTAACCGTCGATCTGCAAGAACAGGATATTATAGAGGGAATGCTGGAAGCTAACCGTCATGGACATGTAGTGTGTACGCAGGGCGGAGAATCCATTGCCGGACTGAAAAAAGCCCTGTCACAGGGTATAGTGAAAAAAAATCAAACAGTTGTGGTTGATTCTACAGCCCACCAGTTAAAGTTTTCAAATTTCCAGGAGATGTATTTTCAGAAAAATTTTCCTGGAGGGTACAACATCTGTCCCCAGGATACCTTTATAAACAAGCCTGTTCAGCTTGAAGCTTCATCAGCGGCAGTTGCACAATATCTACATTTAAAAGAAAAATAGGGCAATTACATACATGCAGCCGAAAAAGATAGTGATCGTTGATGACAGTGCCGCCATTACTTACTGTCATGAAAAATTCTATCAGATGCAGATTACACTGAGATACAACCCGCCCGGACCAACAACAGCTCATATAAGAACTCTTGCTAAAAACAGTACCGGCAAAACAATAGCAAGAAATATCAGAGTATTACAAACAAGGATGGATGAAGCAAACTGTGCGTCCAGTTCAAACAGCACTGCGGTAACCACTGAATAGACAGCGGCCGGCATGCAGGCCTGGATAATGATTACTGCTTTAATCGGCGGGCTGAGTTGCAGCAGGCTACAGACTGTATATGCACTAAACGGGACGACAATAAATTTAATGGCAGCCATACAGAGGTGTTCTTTTTTGAGCCCCTTAATATCCACCCGACTAAAATTAAGCCCCAGAGTCAGATAATACAGCGCAATTGAAATTAATAGTAGCACATCTACCGGTACATACATTTCGGGGCGTTTTAGCCCAAACATCTGCAACACAACAGCGGCAAGCATCGCAAACAGGGGCATATTCTGCACGTCAAGGATATAGGTATGCCACTGCCGTGGTGTGGCCGTACGGGCAACTGCTTTGACAGTCGGAAAGATAAACCCGTACACATACGGTATGAAGTACAGGATCAACAGCACGGCCAGGGCCAGGCCCTTTTCTCCCAGAAAAAAATAGCAGAGGAAGCCCCCCATGGTAAAGCCGTGATTTGCAAGGGAAGCACTCACCAGGAATGTCTGTCTTTTTTTTCCGTGAAGGCGCAGGGCTGGTTCAAAAATCCACCCGGCAGCCAATCCTGTCAGAACCAGAAATAATCCTGCCAGCGGTAGAACGAGCAGCTCTACTGTTAAGTGCAGCTGCCACATACACCAGAAAATAATCAGAGGTTCAAGCCCGATAATATTTAACCGCACGAGGGTCCGGGTAAACTGACGAGGGTCGGCGAACTTGTCCTGCATGAGATAGCCGGTAATAAAAGGCAGAAAGATGGTACATTGAAATAACCAGAATTTTACGCTAAGGGGCATAGTATGAGCGATACAATTTTGTTTTACTACATAAAAAGCCTGCCGCCGGGCAATCCTGACGGCGTGATACTCTTAGAGAAAATGCCGGATGATCTTTTGCGACCATGAAGCTTTTTGCGGGTACGCTTGTTGAGTGTTGGGTAATATTATTATATATTTAGATGACGATTGCAACTGTCGTGTTGTGTTGCTGCTTATAACTTTAAAATGTCGAATATTGAAAAAGATGTTGTTGTATCTTTTGTTTTTTGTCATTTGGATTTGTTTTGAAATTTAGTTTTGAAAATTTGGATCTCAAACCCTGCAGCGTTGTTTGCTTATATAGTTGTTTCAATTAATGGGTCAATATGACTTCCTAACATGCATATAAATTGCTTGAGGGATATAGTATGAGGACAATGACGCTAGGTAAAACAGGTAGTAAGGTTCAGGAGCTTGGTATGGGTGCAATGTACTTGCCCCGAGTTTCAGCCGAGGCGTCCGACTGGATTATTCTCAAGGCCCTTGAACTGGGCAAGCGTTTGCTGCCGGCTCTTGAAAAGTGTGATGAGTGCGGAACCTGTGTTGAAAAATGTCCCTATGATATTCCGACCCCTCAACGCGTACAGGAATTACTGGAGATGTTGCGGTCTTGATGATGCCTTGGGTGTGTCTTTTGAGTCGCCCTTCCGTGCATTTCCTGAAGAAACGATGTGCAGGCGTCGACTGTTACTTTTGGACAGTAAAACTGCGGGGAATTTTCCATCGTTGATGAAGCCACCCGAACCATTGATCAGGATGCGTGCGGATCAGTGTCTCAAAATAATCATTAAACTGCTGTGTGTTGGCCAGGATATCTTTTTCTTTGTTATTTGTCCGAATTAAGGGAAAGGCTTCTCCAAATGTGATACGGTGTTTTCTGAAGCCGCTATCCTTAATAATGTAGGCGGGGATAACAGGGCAGCCTGTTCGCAGGGCAAAGGCTGCCGGGGCAGCATAGGTGGAAGCAGTCCGGCCAAAAAAGGTAGCCGGCACACCGTCCCTGCCGGCATTCTGGTCAAAGAGCATAACGACGGCGCGACCTTTTCTCAGCTCACCCAGGACCATGCGCAGGGCATTTTTACTTGGTATCAGGTTAAGGTGGACAATCTTTTCACGGGTTTTTATAAGAAAATTATTTACATAAGGGTTCTTGAGAGGTTTATACACCGTGGCAGCCTCCTGCAGGTGTGTGCCAAGTACATAACAAGCAAGTTCCCACAGACCAAAATGGGGCCCTATAATAATAGCTCCTTTGTCCTGCTCCAGAGCGCTGGTAACATGACTTAGACCTTCAATATGTACATTTTTTTCAATATCTGCCTGAGTAAAAATGATTGATTCCACAAAAGCCTCTCCAAGCAGGCTGAACAAGCTTTGAATGATGCGGCTGTGTTGCTCAGGGGTTATACTTCCCCCAAAGGCATGCCGGAGGTTAGTGTGAGCTAATTGGACCCTGCCTTTGATGATACCAGCACACAGTCTACCAAGTGTTCTGCCCATCCTGATGGTGAGCACAACAGGCAGTATTTTCACAGTGGCACTTATTACAAGCACACCGCAATATTCCAGTACATAACCAACTTTTTTTCTTAGTCTCATGAAAGCAGCGTAAAGAAAGTTAACAGGCAAAAAGTTATAATTTACAAGAGATCAGCCCCCCTTTCTGATCTTGAAACTGTATTTGTTTAAGAAGTCGGGCTTATTCATCCACAAGAGTCTTGCTGAGCGGAGGATTGTGTAAGAAGTTTGCTGAGTACTGCATATTTTTACCAGCTAACCTTTCCTGCAAAATACATAAGCCCTGATACAACCAGGAATCCTGCTGCAGCTATTGCCAGGGCACAGGCAACCATAATCAGAGCGCCTGCTACTTCCACTAAAAGCTTTTCCTGGTAAGAGGTTAACTCCAGGTGCAGTCGTTGCTGAAAGAAGGATAGTACTTTTTCAGACTGTTGCGGGAAAGCTGTCCGGCTAAATCCCTTTCTAATGAACCAGATAACAAAATACACAAGCCACGCAATTGGAAATCCTACTAAAAAACCAAGCAGACCATACTGCAGGGAGTTCTTCTGAGTAGTCCCATAAAAAAGAATAAAAAACACAAGGCCCAGGAGCAAAGATATCCCGGCAGTCATTTTGAAAAAGGTTTTCTGAAGACGCATATGCTTATTATTTCTGATTAAATATTTTTTATTATTAAATAAAATAGGTCATTTATGTTCAAATTTCACGATATTTTTACAAAGTTTTACTTGACAAAAACAAGATATTTTATAGACTTTACCTTAATAATAGTAACAGTCTGTAATAATATTACAACTTTTTTATAAACAGTGTGTATACAAAAATGTTTTAAGTTCAATTTTTTCTAAATTACAAAATTTTTTCGAGGAGGATCAAGATGGGGCCGCATAAAAAATTCGCAACAGCTCACGGCAACAGATGCCAGTTATTTTTAGTACGTTTTTTTGTGTTTGCTGCTTGTCTGGTTTTTGTCGGGCCAGCATATGCAGGAGGAGAAGCGGTAAGACTCTATGTTGAACTGTCAAGTGATACGGCCACGCTCTGGCCGACAGAACATGTGCCGGTAAAGGATTACCTCAGAGGCAGGATAATCTGTCTTGACGGGAATAAT
This sequence comes from Thermodesulfobacteriota bacterium, assembly GCA_028278025.1. Taxonomy (GTDB): domain Bacteria; phylum Desulfobacterota; class WTBG01; order CAIYCZ01; family CAIRTM01; genus JANQFE01. Next base: position 7,537 of record JANQFE010000022.1, read on the forward strand.
GAACTGGCAACAGAGTTTAACGGAAAATCCATAGACACTGCCGATCTTATTCTAGCATCAGAGAGTTATAATGCTGATATTATTTTTGCCATTAAACCCGCAACCGACCTTGACGTAGAGGATGAGTTTGATGAAGATAATCCCGGTTCTGTAACCACAAGTCTTGATTTTGCCTGGCTGGAGTTTGCGGTGAGCTATGATGGTGTGGACGAGGTAGGAACAGACAAGATTGTCGCAACACTACAGCAGGGCGATGCAACTATCGCCTCCAGTTCTGCTGAGATACTTGTCGAGGCTCCCCTTGCAAACAAATGGGTGACCCGCTCCGGCGGTGTAACAACAATGCCGGATGTGCTTGACGAGCTCCCGCCCCCCAAAGAAAACGACAACAGAATACTGCGGCCGGGTGATACTGTCACTTTGGATGTTTTTGGAGCATTTTTCAGGCAAAGCGACCAGAAATTTTACTTTACCAATAACATTCCTGAAGAGGCTCTGCAAGTAAACGTGAATAGCGCTCAGGGTACCCTGGAAGATGGATATGTGCGTTTAGAATACAGTAAATCGGGGTTTGTTGCCAGCATAGACAGCATATCGCAGGCGAATGATGACTTTAAAGACGGCAAGTCGGTCAAACATTCTGCTGCCCAGGTGGTAGAGCGCACCCGCCTTGTCGGTAATCAGCGCGGCGATGTTACTGATGATGAAGAAATTAATGTAACTAATACCAGTAACATTTTTACAGAGATTGATGTGCCTGTTGAATCAGGAGGAGATCCTGAGAACATAGATACATCAACATGGAAAGCGCGCCCCTTGAGCAAAATTACCATTGTAGGGCTGCCTGTAAATGAAGTGACATCGCAGGGGCTCCACAAGGAGTCCGGCTTGTTCCCGGGGAATCAGAACAAGTGGCCGGGTACTATTAAACCGGCAATGAAGGACTGGCTGAAATTTTTGGCGGGTAGCGAAAGGGTGGAACCCCCGCGACCTGCTTTCCGCGTACCGGGCTCACAGATTACCACAACCTACATTTACGGTGCGATAGTTGCTGTTGATGGTAATAATAAGATGGCACCTTTTTATGAACCCACAGGAAGCGACACAAGTGACGACAGGGTGGTTTTTAGTTTGAGAAGAACGGCTGCTTCCGGGTCCGGCACCGTGGCGGTCAATGATACCAGGCTGGAATTACAGGGATTTGCCGATTACAGCGACGGCAGTCTGGCAGATACCCATATCACTTCAGCCTTTGCTTTTCAGGGTTTTATGCCGTTTAAAATTACGGCAACTGCTGCAACCGCTGACGGCTCAATTGCCAGCATTACCGATCTGTATATTTCTGAGATAAGACTTTGGGATGGTTCAACCTGGTCTGATTACCCTAACCCGAGTGTTTTTGAGGAGGTTGACGAACAAAAAGAGGGTATAGATTTTATTGCCCAGGACACCGTTGCTTCGGTAACCCTGACTGATATTGCCAAACTTGACGGTGAAGAAGCCCAAAGCAAAGCAGCCGAGGTGCAAATACAGGGCAAAGGCAGGGAAAAATCATTTGAACTGTTAATGATTACCACTGGGGGTGGTTCCGAGATTAATAAAGGTAAACTTGAAGGTGGTACACTGAGCACCATTACTATTCCGAATGATGAAGACAACTTAGCCAAGGAAGAGATTAGCCTGTTAGAGACGATTTTTTCAGAGGACCTATTCTTTGTATTCAGAGGGCGCAATGAGGACACAAATTTTATTCAGTATTTTGATAATGATGGTGCGGGCATAACCGTACTCCCGGTTGACCCTTCCAAGACCGAGGTCAATGTAGTTAAGGCCGATGATTTTGCCCAGATTAACGTGTTGATGGATGCTGAAGAAGATCACGACGAGGTCGGTTTGACAAAGATTTTTGAAGTAAATGATATCTACAGTAATGGATTTGACATGACCGGTGCAACACTTAAGGATTCGGGCATCTCCTGTGAAATATTTTTACCCCTCGACCCGGACAATAATACCTCCTCGGCATCAGACGAAGTATTTCCAGGAGCTTCAGTGCGCATTGATGAAACTGTTCTCAATGATATAGAAACCGGTATTATAAAAGTTGGTTTTGATCTTGACCACATTACTGCCGATCAGGACCGGGCGGTCTTACAGTGCGTTTCTTCCGGCGGAACGAAAATGAAAGAGGTGATACTCAATCTGCAGGCCCTGAAGCGAACCGCCTTGCAGTATATTTTTGTGCCTGTGCCGGGAGTAAGCGATACACCGGTAGAACTCTTTATGGCTGATCAGAATGGCGGTATGGTTGCCCCGGTGACCATCACAATGGCAAACACCCCGGCAGGCAGTGCTGATAACGGCAACGGGAATATTATAGAGGTTGAGCTTGAGTCGGCAAACGGAACAATTCAGGATGCTGGCCAAACAGTAGAACTGTCAACAACTTCCCCCAGGGCAGTCTTCAGCGTAGATAAAGATGATGACAAGTCCAGCATGTCGGTTACTGCCACGGCAGACAACTATGATGCCACAACCCTTGTGCTTGCCTTTACCCCTGACTTCGATCCTCCGGTCGTCGGGCAAATAACGACCGCTGATTGCAGTTTCACCATCGAGATATGTGACAATCAGGACGTGGATCTGGCCAACACTGAAGTTTCTGTACTTGACAACACCGGAGCAGACATAACCGCAACCCTGACAAGAACTAATACTGATAATGATACATGTGGTACGATTCTGTTGTCAGGTTTTCCGGTAGGAGATTTTGACTATACCGCCACCATTGTTGCGCGGGATATGAGCAACAATGAGCGTTCCGTATCACGTTCTTTCAGCGTGTCATGTGTAGCGCCTGAATGCCTGAGTGTTGATCCTGCCGGAGCAGATAAAGGAGAATCGGCAACAATTACCATTCAGGCCAGCAGTACAAACTTTGTTGAGGGCACAACGCAGGTTAGCTTTGCATGCAGCGGAGGTACCGGCATCACAATTGACAACCAGACAGTTATATCACCCACAGAAATTCAGGTTGACATAACGATCGGCGGTATGCCGAGCACCCCCGAACCGGCCTCTACAACAATACTGCTTACAAGTGCCTCACAAGAGGGTACACCAACTACAACAACCACATCAATTGATGATGGCGGGCAGGAACTATGTGATATTACGATACAAACAGGTAATCAGGTGCTGGTATGCGAAGAAGCCTTTACTATTGGCGGGGCAGGAACTACGACATCAGTGACTACAACAGTGCCTGCAACAACTACGACAATACCCCAGGATGGAGAATGCCGCCTGATTGCAATCAGCCGTCAAGTCATACAGGCATGGCGGCGCGTAACGCGACCGCTGGTAATAACCATCCGGGGAACGGATGGATGCTCATTTAACCGGCAATCAGATGTGGACTTTGGTACTGATGAAATAAATGCCAGTGTGTTGGTTTCTGCAGGCAACAGTGTTACCTGTTTAGTTACGGTTAGCCCGGAGACTGTTCCCGGCACGTATGCTGTGATGGTAGACGGTTTTGGAGGAGTATCATTTACTGTAACTGAACGGTAGCAGTCACAATGCAGCTATAAGCAGGTGTCGGATTGTAAGGTGTCCGGCATATAAGGGCTACCTCAGGGGTTGAAACAATTGTTTCAACCCCTTTTTTGGTTGTACGACCAGTTTGAAGCAGGTAACAATATACAAGAATGAATATGTAAGTTAATTCCGACAATTGGAACTGTTTGTATAAAAAAGGACTAGAGAAAAAATGAAGTTGGTTAAATTTACTTTAAAAAACAATTTTTTTTTTATTGCTCAGATACTTGCAACAACAACCTGCAGATTCGGAACGGTTTCAAGATATTATATGCACGAAAAGACTTTATTTTTATTTTAGAAAAAATATAGCTTGACTTACCGGCGGCATATAATTTATTTTAAACATCTTTTAAAACAAAGAATGCCAACAAAAACATAACCCCTTATGCATCGTACCCAGCTGATTGAAAAAAACATTGAGTATCTACCTGCTATTTACCTTACCCAAACAATGAAACAGTTGTACCAAAAAAGTAAGCTGTTAGCTGGCAATTCACATCCTTCTGTTCTTATCGTGGGTGAGCGCGGAACGGGCAAGGAACTTTTGGCAAAAAGTATTCACTACAAGTTATCTCCCAACCTGCCGTTTGTAACCATAAACTGTGTTAATCTCCCCTTTGATCATTTTGAAGCAAAAATTGAAAAATGTTTTGATGCGTTTTCCGAACTTGCTCCATCTGTTGCTAAGAATTCCACCGGACAAGCAACTCTATTCCTGCGGGATATCGGTAAGCTAAAACCTTCAGTGCAAAAAGAGCTTTTCAGTATGCTGCAGGAACGTTTCTTTACATTGTCCACTGCTGCCGACAGCACGCTGCAGCATATACGGCTGATGTTTTCCTATGAAGATAACGGCAGTACTCCTGCTAAGCAGGATAAGCTATTTGATAGGGTAACATACCGGAGATTTAATCCTTATTTGTTAAGTATAATACCGTTACGGGACCGTAGAGAAGATATTCAGCCCCTGGCCCAATTTTTTGTGGATAAATTTGCCAAGGAATATGATAAAGACATCGGCGGGCTGCATAGCAGTGCCATAAAAGTCATGGAATCCTATGCGTGGCCGGGTAATGTCAGTGAGCTGCGCGATATCATTGAGAATGCTACACTGCTGTCACAGGGCCCTTTAATAACAAAAGAGGATATCCGTTTTAACATTTCAAAAAAATCAATTGCCCTTGAGAGTTTCTTAAGCCGTGAGGATTTTTTCAGCCTCGAAGAGCTGGAGAGAATCTATATTCAAACTGTTTTGCGCAGGGTTAAGAATAATAAAAGCAAAGCTGCAAAGATCCTTAGTATTTCTCGAAACACCCTGCAACGCAAGGTTGATGCCTTTACTGCAAAACCTACCAAAAAGAAATCAAAGAAAAAAAACACAAATCGTCAGCCTGCCCTGTTTTAACAGGGCCATTGTGCATGACCAGTGGTCTGAAGCAGCAATGTGCACCTGTTTATGAGCGCTATCAAGCCAGTGCTTTTTGATATTCTTCCCAGAGCCATATCTTATCAATACCATGATCAATAAAATCCCACGGCAGGATCTCCTCAAATGTCCTGTCACGATACACATAGAAATCAGCATTAATACTGCTTTCCTTTAATACCTGATTCCAATGACCTTTCTTTTTAAACACGCTGATAAGCAGGTCGCTGACGTTTCTGTCACCACGGCTTAGCAGGGTTTGGACATAGCCCCATTTAGGCAGGTCATAATTTACAGATATTTTTTTTTCTTTTTTGAGTCCGTTTGAGATTGTTTTTATTTTCCGTTTTAAACTGCTGACCTGTTCAAAAGGATGCCATTGCAGGGGGGTCCATGGTTTTGGCACAAAAGGGCTTATGCTGAGTGTTATATGATGTAACCATCTCTCGCCTTTTGTTTCTTTGTAATATACATGTTTCAGCTCTTTTACCAGACGTATTATGGCCTTGATGTCCTCTTCGGTTTCGCCGGGAAGACCTATAATAAAATAGAGTTTTATGCGGGTAATATGACATCGTGCAAACATTTTTATGGCCTGAAAAATATCTTCATTGGTCATATGTTTGTTAATAGCCCGGCGTAGACGTTCAGATCCTGCTTCAGGGGCAATGGTAAATGTTTTGAGTTTGCTTGACTTGAGGCGTGCTATGATTTCCTCAGTTAGTGCATCGGCTCTGAGCGATGATATTGCAATCTGGCTGCCTGCCGACGTTATCCGGTTGATTAGTACAGCAAGCCCGGGATGATCGCACACCGCAGAGCCCAGGATGCCGATTTTTGACTGTTTATTAAGTGATGAATTAATTTCATTAAGAATAGTTGAAACAGTTCTGACCCTGAAAGGGTTATACACACTGCCGGCAGCACAGAATCTACATGCCCGCGGGCAGCCTCTGCTTATTTCCACCAGGAGCATGTCTGAAAATTCTGTATGGGGTGTAAGCACGCAAGAGGATGCGGGAAATAGATTCAAATTTTTGGGCTGCCTGCTCTTGATTTTGCCCGGAAATCCTGTGCGAGGCGAAAAGGCCTTTATCTCTCCGCTATTTGTATAGTGCACATCATAGCCGGAGGGAACATAGATACCTGAAATCTTGGCAAATTCTGTAGGTGGTGTTTTCTGCCATCGCTTGCGCCGTGTTTGCCAACTGAGTATGTCCAGAAATTCTTCAAGCACTTCTTCTGCCTCACCAATTACAAAAAGGTCGAAAACAACTGCAAGCGGCTCAGGGTTTAACATTATCGAAACTCCGCCGCCTATAATTAGGGGATGGGAAGCTGTGCGCTGTTTCTGCAGCAGGGGGATCCTGCCCAGATCAAGTATGGTGAGAATGTTGAGGTAATCATTTTCGAAAGAAATTGAAAATGCAATAACATGAAAAGAACCCAACGGCTGTCCAGACTCATAGGATGTAAGGGGCATGTTGTTTCCGGTTATCTGCTGCAGGTCGTGATTTTCCGGTAGAAAAACTCTTTCGCAGACTACATCAGGATACAGACTAAATATTCTATAAAGGGTCTGAAATCCAAGATTTGACATGCCTACATAGTAAGTGTTGGGAAAGACAAGGGCAATGCGGATATGTCCCTTGCCGGGTCGTGCAACACTTGAGGTTTCATTACTAGCGGTGGGTTGCTTCCTGGTCAAGCTACTGTACACTATAGTTTATTTTAAATGGTCGTACACCTCTATTATTGTAAACTAATTCACCACAAGGGTACACAATTTTAATTGTCATAGCATACTAGTAAAAGAACTGAAACGTTTTTAAGGAGAAGAGACATGGTTTTTCGCGTTCTGTGTTTTCTTTCTATATGAAAAGATATGTTCAGCTGTATCGTTATCGATTATGTGAACTTCGGTGAAGAAAAGTATGCTTGCAAAGGCAGTCCCATAGGCAATCAATTTAAAATCCGTGGTAATTGGTCCTCTTCGGTATACGGGTAAAGTCAGTATTACATATTTCATAACATTCTCACCCTTTCTTGTTACCCACCATAGTGTTCATACTACTGGTTGCTCGTGCAAACTGCCGCTTGCTAACTGTTGTACCCGCTACATGCAGTTCGCAATTTTATTAGAGGATTTGCTGATTGCGCACAAACGTAGGGATGTCATATTCCCCATCTTCGGCAAAATTGCTAATAATTGTACCTATCTTCACTACTTTGGTGTCCTGTCTGGTTTTTTCAAGTGCAATATCCGGCAGATTTTCAAGTGCCGGTTTGCTTTCCGGAAGAGGAGCAGTTTGTATTTCCGAGAGAGTCTTCTCTGTATGTTTTTCATTGTCAAAGCCGGTAGCAATCACCGTTATTTGAATAGCCTCGGCCATATTCTCATCGATGGCAGCGCCAAATATTATATTGGCATCCTCGTGGGTCT
>JANQFE010000123.1 GCA_028278025.1 Thermodesulfobacteriota bacterium
CAAAACTTGTTGGGGAATACGGTTTTACCTTAGCAGAAACCGCCCGTCACTTAGGAGTAACCACACCAGCCGTTTCAAGAGCATTGAAAGTGAAATAAAGCAAACTTGATTGATAGTTAATAAAGTAAACGTCCCTATATTCCTATATTCCCCTATATTCCCAAAAAATAAAGTTTAGGTATAATTTGGTTGGCAATATTTAATACTTAAGATGTGGTCTTGAACTCCTCCAAGGGTAACCATGACAGAGAGGGTTCCTTTTTTATGAATTGTTCAATTGCTGCCTTAATCTGATCTCTCAATTTTCTTACTTTGGCTTTTATTTCTTCCTCAGAGCCGGTGAAGGCAGCCGGTTCTTCAAAACTCCAACATAGTCTTTTGATTTTACCAGGGAAAAGCGGACATCGTTCTGAGCTGCTTTCATCACATACGGAAATGACATAATTATATATTCTGCCCTGTTTGAAGAACTCAAATACAGAATTAGCTTCCTTGTTTGAGATGTCGATATCAACTTCCTTCATAACCTCTACTACTATAGGATTTATCTTGGTCGGTTCTAATCCGGCACTTTCGGCCTCAAATTTGGCACCACCGAGAGTATTTAAAAATGCTTCTGCCATTTGACTGCGACCTGAATTTTGAATACATAAAAAAAGAACTCTCACCTTTTGCATATCTGCGTCCTTAAGAAATTTTAGTAAAGGGAGACAATATATGTTAGTGTCTGTAATATTAGGGTGAGTGTAAACATTATTTTAATAGTAGAAGGCAGGGTCTTATGGACCCTGCCTTCCGGGTGCATATCACATACCGGATGTATTAATCAAACAGTGCGAGTACAGTATCCTTATAACCGACTGCAATTTCAAGGAAGTCTTTGGCAAACTTTCGGGACCAGGTCCGGTCATATTCAAGGGCATAATAGGCTAACTCATCAAAAATATATGCATCATAGAGCTTTTCTATAGCTTCATCGTAATCAGCTTCTGAAATTTCACCGTCATTTTTAGCATATTCCAGTTTGTCGGCTGCAAATTCCAGATACCCAAAGCAATCTTCAATCAGGTCTTTAAGCACGTCAATGTCACCGCTCAGCATCTGCTCAATGGCGGCTTCTTCCTTTGCAAGAGCATCTTCTAACGCCTCAAGGGCCTTATCCAGGTACGACTGCGCAGAGTCGGATTTAATGGTGAAGTCTACACGGTTTGACCAGTCCATCAGATTCCTGACATACAGATCATAGGTTCCCGGAGCAACACAGGGCACTCTGAAAGCACATTGGCTCTCACCGGTTACGGGGTCCATGTTATGATAGAGTACCTCAGGTTTTTTCCAGTACCCTTCAACCTTAATGTAGACTTTAAATTTCCCGACGGTTGAGAAGTACATGCCCTGAATAATGATCTCGTCATCACAGGCACCCATGCCGGGGTTTATTGAGCTGATCGAGGGCGGCAGGACAGTAAAAGCATCTTCACAAACAATCGGTTCTCCATATTCGTAGTTGCCGATCAGCGGAAGAACAGTCACGTCACGCGTGCTGGGCTTAATCTGCTGAACGTGTTTAACCGTGATCATGGTGTCGGTCCACTCAAGCACTTTGGCTTTCCAGTCACCAATGCGTATGATACCTTTCCTGTCGCCGAACCCTGATCCGGTAATGGTAATAACCGTACCAGTAGTGCCCTGCTGCGGTGAAAGATTAAACGGGCACACATCGTCATCATCATCGTCATCATCGCCTACCGGGCAGTCCGGATCATCGGTGTCGGTAGCGCCGTCACAGTCATCATCAAGCTGATTGTCGCAGATTTCCGCAAGCGGGGTAACTTCGTCAATACAGTCTCCCCATACACCGTCAACACATGCCTGGGTGCCGGCTACACATTCGCCCACACCTTCAGTACCAGCAGGGCCGGTGTAGCAACTTTGTTGATCGCCATTAGTACAATCACAGCCATCATCAACAGTGCCGTCGCAGTTTTCATCAAGCTGACCTTCACAGATTTCAGTAGAGGGAAGGACTTCGCCTTCACAGGCCCCCCACTGCCCGTCAGTGCAGGTTTGGGTACCGGCTATACATTCACCCACACCTTCGGTGCCGTCAGGGCCTGTATAGCAGCTGCGCTCATCGCCACTTATGCACTCGCCACACTCACTGTCTTCAAGGTCGGTAGCACCGTCGCAGTCATCATCAAGCCCATTATTACAAATTTCAGTAACCGGGGTAACTTCACCTTCACAAGCCCCCCATTGCCCGTCAGCACAGGTCTGCATACCGGCAAAGCATTCGCCCACACCTTCAGTACCAGCAGGGCCGGTGTAGCAAGGTTGTTCATCGCCGTTGGTGCAATCACAGCCATCATCAACGGTACCGTCGCAGTTTTCATCAAGCTGACCTTCACAGATTTCAGCAGAGGGAAGGACTTCACCTTCGCAGGCCCCCCATTGACCGTCAGCACAGGTCTGGGTTCCGGCTATGCATTCACCCACACCTTCGGTGCCGTCAGGGCCTGAATAGCAGCTGCGCTGTTCTCCATCGTTGCACTCGCCGCACTCACTGTCCTGTCCATCGGTAGCGCCGTCGCAGTCATCATCAAGTCCATTATCACAGATTTCAGTAGTCGGGCTAACTTCATCTGCGCAGCTTCCCCATTGACCTTCAACACATGTTTGAGTACCGGCTACACATTCGCCCACACCTTCAGTGCCGTCAGGGCCTGAATAGCAGCTGCGCTGTTCTCCGTCTTCACACTCACCCCCTGCAGGATATGAGCAGTTGCAGGGATTATCACACCATGTAGCAATACCGTCTACCAGTTCGGACAGACTAATAGCAGGTTCATCCGGAGCGCCGGTCAGTTTTTCAAATGCGATTTTAATAAAGCAGCCTGATGCACCGGCAACCCAGAGGTTTTCAGTCGGCTGCAAGGGAAATCCGCCGACGCGCACTACACCGCCACCCAGGTCATTACCACCGATATTCCATACATCGCTTCCAGGAGGGGGAAAACCGGCTTTGTTGCCGGTAATGCATGTGTCACTTGTAAAGGTTCCTACATATGATAGTTCACTTGCATTGTATGTCATGTCAAAACCAAAGCTTGTTATCTCTGCGGGAGAATTTTCTACCGAGAATGTGTAGGTCCAGAAGCCAAATTCTTCAGCTGCGCTTATGGTTAGGGGGCACTGTGCCATTGCCTGCGTTCCCATCAGGCCCATCATGAAAATGCACAGAAACGTATAACCTAACAGTAACATTTTTAATTTTTTTACATTCATTGCTCACCTCCATTGTAAAATTTTAGAAATTAATCACATTATAAAAGTTTCTGATCGTCTCCCAAAATCAACCAACACACCTTTTTCACCCCGCCGCCTTGATACTCACCCGGTCAAGGCTTCAAAGATGGATTAATAACCTGCGTATTGTGTTGAATGCCGGTTAGTGTATTCCGCTTTTATTAAAAATTTATTAAGAAAAAATTAAAACTGGGTAAACTGACAATAAAAAGTGTTTTGTATTTTTGTATGTATCTCTACTGAACTTTTTTGTGTTCACTTTCATGCAATTAAAGGAGTTAAGTAATTGATTACACTAGAGCATTTCTCATTACATCGTAGCCGTACAGATTTTTAGGCAACAGGGTAGGAGCGACCTTTGGTCGCGATAATCGCTGCCGGAGGCAGCTCCTACCGGCTTATACTATTTTGAAAGTTGCTATAAAGAAAGAGATTCTGTCTGTGATATTTTCACATTGCACAAATGAAATTAACTGCATCTTAATTATTTATTAATTCATTTCTCATACTATGGCTTTCTGTAAGATGTTTGAAAGAATCACCAGCTCACCGCAGATCAGAGACTGCAACAAAAACGTAACACGAGGGAGTGCAGAAGAAAGGTCAGGCAATGCAGCCGCTTAAAACAATTGTGCACGGGGCTTTACTGCTGTTATTACCGCTGCTCATACTTTTTGGTGCTACAGAACAGCCCGGTGCCCAGCCATTAGTGTCTATTCACTCTGTGCAGGGCAATGGCTCCTGGGGTAATTTTGCGGGTAATACGGTAACCATAGAAGGCATTGTTGTCGGTGATTTTCAGGAAAACGACCAGCTGAACGGTTTTTTTGTCCAGGAAGAAGACGGTGATGCTGATGGTGATGAGGCAACCTCGGAGGGCTTATTCATTTTTGATCCTGGCTTTTCAACGGATGTTCACGAAGGGGATCTGGTTCGCGTAACAGGTACCGTGGGAGAATATAATCAGATGACGTCTCTCAGGAATATAGTTTCAATTATGGTTATAAGTTCTGATAATCTGCTCCCTGCAGCTGTACCGATACTGCTTCCCCTGCAAAGCATTGATATGCTTGAACAGTATGAAGCCATGCTGATTACATTACCGCAGGAACTGACGGTTTCGGATACCTCCAATCTGGGCCTGTATGGTCAGTTTACCCTTTCGGATGGGCGTTTGATGATACCAACCAATAGTATACATCCAGGTCCCGAGGCAGCTGCTCAAACAGCAGATAATGAGCTCAATCGCATTATTATTGATGATGATACTAATATATTGTATCCCGATCCAATTCTTTTTCCCTTTCCAGGACTCAGTGCTTTAAATACACTCAGGTGTGGTTATACGGTTACCGGTCTTACGGGGATCATGGCCTATGCATGGCCCAGTTACCGGGTGCATGTGACAGGCCCACCGCAGTTTGATGAAAGTGCAAATCCGCGCACTCCTGAACCGGAAGATGTGGGCGGTACACTCAGAATTGCCTGTTTTAATGTTGAGAATTTTTTTAATGGCCCCAATTTTGCGGCATCATGGGGTGCCCAATCTGCAGCCGAGTTTCTCCGCCAGACCGGCAAGCTTATTCCAGCCCTTGCCGCGCTGCAAGCAGATGTGCTTGGTTTACAGGAAATTGAGAATGACGGCTATGACCCAGGGAGTGCCATAGATGAATTGGTCAACCTTTTAAACGAAGTAATGCCCCCGGGCTTTAGCTATGTTTTTGTTAATCCCGGGGACCGGCTTGACAGCAGCAAGCAGTCAAATGCAATTATCTACAACGAAGAGACCGTCATACCGGTAGGAGCGGCAGAAACAATTAGAGATTCGGCTTTTTCTAACAGCCGGGCCCCGATAATTCAAATGTTCCGAGAAACGGCATCCGGTGAACAGTTTGCTCTTGTAGTAAACCATTTAAAGTCAAAAGGGTGCGGCAGTGCCACTGGCGCTGACGCTGATCAGGGTGATGGCCAAAGCTGCTGGAATGCAAAACGGACTCAGGCCGCCGGGGTGCTGGTTTCATGGCTGGAAGAGTATACCGGCCGGCATGATACTTCCAATATTCTCATTCTGGGTGATCTTAACGCATATACTATGGAAGATCCGATAACCACTCTGGAAACTGCCGGTTACGTGCACCTGCTGAAGCAGCAGGGAGAACCTGAGGCATACACTTATGTCTGGCAGGGTGAGGCCGGCTGCCTTGACCATGTGCTGGTAAGTGCTGACCTGGCCGACAAGGTTACGGGGGCAACTGTATGGCATATTGATGCTGATGAGCCGGCACTGCTTGGTTATCATTTTGAGCCGGATGAAGAGAATAAAATAAATCCTTTGTACAACAATGATCCTTACCGCACCTCTGATCATGATCCGATCATAGTCGGTCTTAGTCTGCAGGCAGGTATAACCACAACCACCGTTGCGAGCACGACAACAACTATTCTGATCAGCAGCACTACCACTACAATACCGGCAGACACAACGACAACCAGCTCAAGTACAACAACAACGCTAAAGTCAGAGAGCGAGGGAAAAGGCGGCACTGGCGGCGGCAGCAGCGGAGGAGGGGGCGGAGACGCATCGATGCCGCGGTTGTCGGTAGATAATTTTCTGGATATGAGCACGGGGTTTAATA
>JANQFE010000029.1 GCA_028278025.1 Thermodesulfobacteriota bacterium
AGCTATTCGGTTTAAAACCCTGAGCTATGCCGAAGGGGTCGCACGGCTAAAAGTCGCAGATCCGCCTCTGGAGGGCCGGGGGTTTAGAAATGTAACTAACGTATGCTGTCCCCGCAATTACGGGCACAACTCTTCCATACTGTCAATTCGAAATGTCGGCGCAGTCTGAAGCAAATCACCATTGGTATGACTCCAGTTCACAAAAACCGTATCAACACCGGCATTGTTGCCGCACTCAATATCATAGGCTGAATCACCAACGTAAACTGCTTTTTCCTTTTGGGCTCCCAGCATGAACAGGGCTTTCAATACGGGTTCCGCATCAGGCTTATGCTTTTTGGTTTCATCCGGTGTTACCAGGATGTCAAAAAAGTCATACATATCCGTCTCGCGAAGATAAACCGAGAGGGACTTAATCTTACGCGAGGTTACCACCCCCAGTTTTTTGTCGTGGGATTTGAGGCCGGCAAGCGTTTCTACCACACCGGGAAAAGCGTGCAGATATTTTGTATAGATGGACATCTGGTAGTCCATATGGTCGGCCTGGATCTGGTCGTAGCGCTCCTGCTCCATAGGGCCCAGATATCTTTCAAACTGGGTGCGCAGGGTCAAACCAATGCTGTCGAAAACCTCTTTGCGTGTGATATGCCTGTTGCCGTATTTTTTACAGCTATAGACAAAGCACTGATATATTAATTCTGCCGTGTCAAAAAGGGTACCGTCCGCATCAAAAAGATAAACGCTATACTCTTTCAATTTTTCTCAAACCTCGTCCTGTTGAATAAAAAAGCGGTAAAAATCCGGGCAAAGCACTATTCACTAATGACGAATTACATTTCTGTGTCTGCTTCACCCGCCTGTGGCCTGTTGGGGTCCTGCTGCTGAAACATTTCCTGAATTAACTGTTGATCCTTCTGTAATCTTTCTTGTTCCTGTTGTGCTTTATTATACTTGTTATAGACAAATATACCAAAGGCCAGTATCAGAGCTGTGATTATGATTATCCTTATATAATCTGCAGTAGATTTCATCGCAGTATCCTTTTGTACAACCGGTTTTAACCACAAGTATATGTCACGACCTGGCCCATGTCAACAGACTCTGCCGGGAGAACATTCCGGGGCACTTTTTCACAAGGAGCGATTGCTTTCCGGCACCAGGCATTAAAAATACCGCCCGTATTGATTTCTTCGAATTGGGTCTTATGGTTCAAATAGAAGATAAAGAAGTGCTAAAATCGAATAGGATCTTGTGTACGGCTATAAAAACAAAAAAGGGAGTCCATGAAAGGGCTCCCTTTTTTATGCGGCTGACTGTTGTTAGTCGATTTTTTTTAAGTACTACCCAGTGCTGTCTGTCCGGGTATGGCTCATATCAAGAGGGTGCACTGCTGTGCACCCAGCTCTATTAATATATCAATAGCTTACATACTTAGTCTTCCAGCGTAATTGCTTCTTCAGGGCATTCATCTATGCAAGTACCACAATCAACACAGGTCTCTTCATCAACTTGTGCCTTGTCGTTTTCAACGGTAATTGCTTCCACCGGACATACTTCCGCACAGGTTGCACAACCAGTGCATTTTTCAAGGTCTATTTTTGCTGCCATAATTCATTCTCCCTTGCTGATGTTTATATATTGGGGTTTATGCTAAAAAACACTTAATAAGAGGATACCGTTAGGTATAGTCGTCTAATCTTATCAACCTGACAAACTTTGCCGACAGCCGTGTAATTTATACATCTAACTAGGCAATATGTCTAATATGTCTGGTAATATATACTGCATTTTCCCCCAAAAATCCACAAATTCCTTACAGTTTTCCAGGTGACTGTGCCTTATATCAAACAGTAAAAAAAAATCAACCGGACAGTCCCGCTCTTTGTGTGTTTGTAAATTGCTTGCAAAATGATTAGTATCGAAACATACTGGCAAATGGATGATAATAATTGATAACACTGTATGTCTTTCAGATAGTGCTTTACAGGAGCATTTTTTGATCAAACAGTCGGAAACAGACCTGGAAGATATCAAGCAGCGCTTCGGCTTTGCCGTACAATGTCATCGAATCGGACAGGTGACCCTCAAAATTGCACAGGTAGAGCGCGTGGATGACATGGTTGATGAAATTTACCCTGGTGCGCTAACCAGGCATGGGGATGCGCCGGTATGGATGATTACCTGGCCGGCGGCCTTTGCCTTGGCCGAATACCTTCTGCATAATTATAATGTAACAGACAAGCGCATTTTGGAGCTTGGCTGCGGTACCGCCGCCCCCGGGATTGCTCTGGCCCGGGCTGGTGCACAGGTTGTGTGCACGGACAATGACCCTCTGGCCCTTGCAATGGCGAGGTATAATGCCCGGTTAAACGGATGCAACCGGTTTAAGACCTGTTTGCTTGACTGGTACCGGCCAAATCTTAACGGTTACTTTGATATGATTGTGGGATCAGAGGTAGTCTATTTCAAAAAAAGTTTTAAGCCGCTTCTGTCTGTTCTCAAGTACTACAGTGCACCGGATGGCCGGATTGTATTCACTGACCAGTGGCGTCCGCAAATGAAGCAGTTCCTGCAACTATGTTCTAAAGAGGATTTTGCATACCGTGAGATAACACAGATGGTTTATCTGCCTGATAAAAATCATCCCATCCGTATAACGGTTTTAAACAGACCCTGAAGAGAACTGTATCAATTCATCCCTGTGTTATCCACTTGATGTTACAGCCTGTACTCGGCTTTTGCACCTGGTTGACCGGCTTGCCGGCCAAGACATCATCAAGGGCCTGCCGCAGATCGTGGCCGGTCACCGGTATATTATTGCCGGGTCGGGAATCATCAAGCTGCCCCCGGTACACGCATGCCAGATCTCGATCAAAGACATATAGATCCGGTGTGCAGGCTGCCTGGTAAGACCGGGCAACATCCTGGGACGCATCATAGAGATAGGGGAAGGAAAATTGCAGCTCCTGTGCTGTTCTTTTCATATTTTCCGGGGAATCATCAGGATATTCTGCGGCATCGTTGGCACTGATGGCGATGAAGCTGATCCCCTTGGGTTGATACTCACGAGATATATTCAGCAGCTCGTGGCGTACATGTCTGACAAAGGGGCAATGATTACAGATAAACATAATGACGGTAGCAGTTTCTGATTTTAACCCGGATAAGGTCTTTTGTGCACCTGAAACAGTGTCAGGCAGTGTAAAATCGGGAGCACGGGTACCCAGCGGCATCATGTTTGAGGGTGTTAATGCCATACGCATCCTCCTTGTTTGCTAAAATTAAGATATAGAGTGCTTTAATTTCCTATTTTTTAAAATTATGGATTGAAATACGAAATTGAATATCCCAGTTACTGTCAACTTCCGGTATGACCGCGTCAAAAAAAGCCCTGTGTTGTTCCCAACAGGCAAGCAAAAAAACAACATAAGTGGTTCTGAATGTATAAACTGTCCGGGCACCTGTTTCTTTAAATAAACGGCGGGCCAGGGCGTTGATAAACATATCTCGTTTGATACCTTTAACGCGCGGAAAGTGCTGATATGCAAGTACGGAATGACCGGTTATATAAGCTGCAACGATTTCACGCCAGTACAGATATTTTGACGAACCCTTCCTGCCATAGGGAACAGATTTCACCTCAATACCGTTATCGGGATCAAAAAAGATCAGATCACTGCTCTGGGCTATATCCATAAATGACTTAAAATAGCCTGGTCGGCCCCGGGCATCATCCGGAAGAATATCCCGGTAGAAGTACGCCGATGGCAACAGCCCGTTTTTCTCAAAAGCACTGACCGTTCGGCAATGCTTCTTTATAACAGTTTCCTGCAGCCAGTTATAGAGTTCGGAATCATATTGACTCCACAGCAAAGGGTATCGCAAATATTTGATATGACGGCCGTCAGAGCTTTGATCATCAGGGGTGAGCATCCAGCACACGGCAGTCTTGAGTTTTCCGCGCCCGCTGAGCAGGCGTAAAAGACCATACTTGCGGTAATCATTGATATCGCCGAAATATTGGTTTTTCATTTCTGAAAAGGTAAAGCTGTAAGGTGAAAAGTTGTTTTTTAAAAAAGCAACTTATTGTGCCAACTTTGCGGCCATGCTAAAAAGCTCATCAAGCGTTTCCTGCGTCGAAAACCCCTGGCCCTGCCAGCGGATAATGCCCTTTGTATCAAGCAAAAAAGCATAACCCAGCCGTGGATCAAGATTAAGCGCATCAATGTAGCTCTGCACATCCCCGTATATTGTCACCACATGTTTATGTTTAAACTCCGGCAAACCGCCCCGCATACCATTATCAATAATGAAACGCATGAACTTATAACCGGAAGAAATCATAGGCACCTCATAAAAGGTAAAGTTTTCCTGGCCGCCGAATTTTTTAATAAATGGTTCAAGCCAGGAGTCAAGCTGTGACTGGTTCTCGCGCAAAAAGGCAACGGCAATCAGCGTTACTTTTCCCCGGCAAGAATCGGGAATTGATTCCTGTACTTTTGCCAGGGATTCGGCCGTAACCTCAGGAAATTTTTTACCGATGTTCGGATTTGTTTGTTCTGTCATGACATCTGTCCCCCTCTTTATCTCCTGTGCATTCTTCTGGGCTGCTATACAAGCAGGACTACCTGTAGACAGCAGAATACATATAATCAGTCCTGCTTGGCACCATGCCGGCAGTCTGTTAGGGCTGATACGATTCATTGAGGTATCTCCTTGTAGTTATATATGAAACAATGATTTAGTAATTATCCTCGCCTAAAGAGGCTGTGTCACAATTAATCGTTAATTGTTTTACAGACTGTTCTTTGACAAAAAAATATGGCAAAAGCCAGGAAACT
>JANQFE010000063.1 GCA_028278025.1 Thermodesulfobacteriota bacterium
GATCAATGAAGAACCAGTAATTTTCAAATGGCATTATAAAATGGATGAAATTTCAGTTGCCTGATATGTGCTATATTATTTATGGAACTGACTACTAGCTCGTATTTATGAATAATACGTGACTCCTTAATGTCTCCGGCAAAAGGAGGATTGGCCATAAGAATATCAAAGCGGAATTCTTTATATGTATGGGGCTCTTTTCTTAATCTCTCAATTCTCTTGAAACCACTTCCATAAGTGTCGCGCCATTCGGCATTTTGTACGGTTTCATTCCAGCGATCATATTCAAGCGTGTTAAGATGCAGAACGTTTGTTTCTCCATCACCGGCAATGAGATTAAGCGTCCTTGCAACGCGCACAACTTTTTCGTCAAAGTCTATGCCAAACACTCTCAGGACATCTTCCTGTTCATCAGCAGAAATCTCGACATTTTTAAAAAGATGGCCAGTTAAATGAAAAATCGTATGAACGGTAAAGCCGCAGGAACCTGCTGCTGTATCTATCATATACTCACCCTTTTTAGGGTTGAGCATTTTAACGCACATGTCTATTACATGGCGAGGGGTGAAATATTGGCCCTTTTCACCTTTTGATGACTTGCTGACAAGATATTCAAAGGCTTCATCGATAACCTGAAGATTCGAGTTGAAGAGTTTAACATCCTGAAGGCTTGAAACACAGATGGAAAGATGTGAGGGCGTCAAGTCAATTTTGCTTTCATCAGGAAAAACTCCGGGCCATTTGTCCTTTGCTTCATTGAACAATTTTTGAATCTTTTTTTTCAGCTCTGTATCAGACTGCCCTACATTGCGAAATTCCATTTGTCTGAAGGAGGAATCATCAATTTCAAACAAGGCCTTTTTTGTTTCGTCAAAATCGTTTCTATACACTTCGCCAAAGGCTGTCTGTTCTTCTGCTGCTTTTGGCAGATTCTTTTTTTTAAGAAAGTACGATATTACTGTGCGATCTTTCTGGCTTTTTGTTTCATCATACAGCTTGGTAAAAATGAGTTTAAAAACCTCCTCAAACACATCAATTCCTGCGTTTGCAAGAACTTCGTCCTCCATCTCTGTGATGATGGTTTTAAGTGATTTGCCTTCATTAGGAATTTTATCTTTTATAATAAGATCACGGAGTGTGAAGCGCTCCTTTAAGATTTCTTCAAGGGTCTGATCTGCTTTGGGAATATCGGTTATATCCTCAAAAAAATTGGGATCTTTGCGGTTATAGTGTGAAATCTGGCCGCCGTTTGTCCATACCCCGATGGGTGCGCCAGTGGCATTACAGTAAGATTTGAGTTGATCCTTACCTTCCTTTAGCTTTGGCTTTTTTACTTCGATAACAATATATTCAACGGTTGGTCTATCCTTATCAAACACAACGATGTCTGCTGATTTTGTTTCTCTGCCGAAAGGGACGGGATGCTCAAAACGGATACGTTTCCTGAGATATCCGTACTCATTTATGAGCTTTACAGTATAAAGCTGGCGAACAACCTCCTCAGGTTTAAGCTGCACTGCTTTTTCCCTGATAATACAGTCTATATATGGTTTATCTTTCTGGACTTTAATTTTAGACTCAAGGGTCTTTATGTCTTTTTCATTGAAAAGTGAAAGATTGTAATTGGAATCTTTAAGGATTTCAGACAGATGAATTTTCTTATAAGCATTATTCATAGTATGCTCTTTCTCACAGTGACACAGAAATTATGTTTTTTATAGTTTTATCCGCGCAATGAACCGTTGATAGTGCTATAATTTATCTAACGTGTCATTATTTTGTTTTTACTAAAAAACCCATACGACCAAGACAATTCATGCCGTATGCTCTTTTGTAGATGTTAAGCTTTGAATCCCTAGATTCTCCTAGAGAATCTAGGGAGCTCCCGGGTTTCATGTCCTTCCTTGGCCGCTCTTCCGGTACGGACCGTAAGGGGCGTCTAAATTTCCTTTTTTATTTAATAAACGACTCTTCGCCACAGGTCCCGCCAGTCCTGGCATTCTTCCTAAATTTGTTACAATAAGGGCCTACACTTACTTGTTTTCAGTCCACTGAAATTTGTGTTTAAGGTCATTGAAAAAATTCCACTTCTCTGTCAGATGTTGAAAGCGGCCAACAACGATTCCCTGTGCGATACCGAGCTCGGAGGCAATCTGCCGTACTTCTTTTTTTGCTGTGATCAAACGAATTCTATCATTCCACCGCCGGGGTATCAGTGTATCTGCAGCAAATTCATTGGCCTTGCGTTCGCGGGGATCATCCTGGGTTTCATCATTAATATAGAGATCTTTTTTACCGTCGTTAAGCACATGTCCTGCTTCATGGAAAAATGCGAACCAGAATAAATCTTCTGTTTTCCCCCGGATGTTAAGAAGTATCATGGCCTTTTGGGAAGAAAGCCATCGTGTAGCGCCGCTCCAGGGCACTTTTTTCATTTCTCGAACAAGCGCCAGTGCAACTCCGGCTTCTGCGCATAGTGTTCGCATTTCCGGGACAAATACCTCCGGCTTCTGAACCGTTAGTTTGCGGATATCCTGTATGGTCTGCTTAAATGTATTATGGTTGTAGGGCCGGCACTCTATCGCATGTGCCTGAATTTCGCCAAGCCGAAGCCATGCCGATGCAGACCCGGGACATGATGTAAAGCAGGGTGATCTTCTGGCAGCAACAGCCGGGGTTTCCCAGACTTCATGCCAGGCAGCAACACTGCTGACGCCGTAAAATTTCAAAGCTTCCCTTAAGAGTCGTGTTTTGTCTTGTTGAGGCGTTATTGCTCCGCGTTCAATGAGTTCGCGCGTTGGAATGGACTTAAGCCAATCAAGCTCGCGCTCCAAACGCTTCTGCTCTTCAATCTTTGCCAATTGTTCCCGATAGCGTGCTTCCAGGTTGTTCCAAAGTCTTGCGGGCACGCCGGTGGCAAGTTCAAGCCGGTTTGCTGTTTCATAGGTGACCGGCTGTTCCCCTTTGAATATCCGGTTTAATGATTGGACGGTAATGCCTGTTCGGATAGCCAGCTCTTTTTGAGTCATGTTTAATGATTCCATGACTTCAAGAAGTGTCTGCCATGGCGGAATTGCATAATCCGGCTCGAATGGATATTTTTTTAATGCTTCCATAAATTGCCTCTTAGTGAGTATCCTCGATTTCTATAATTTCTATTTCAGTCACTTTTGACCAGTCCAGACCACCGTCTTTTTTGATAGGTCGCGGGTTGTTCGAGGGAATGAAAAGCAATCGATACGGATGTTCAAGATCAACTGATATTTGCCCCCGGCGATCACCGGAAAGCTCGTGGCAGCGTGAAGGCGGCAGATGGGAAATCTCTTGTAAGTTCGCTGCAGCACTCAATTGCATCATACGCTGCAACAATTTTTCAGCCTTTTTAGTGCCAAGATGCTTTTCGGCTTCTTTTCTGTAGCTGCACAGTTTCTGAAGCTTTTTAGTTCTAAAATATATTATCATTTATCGTCATGGTCAACAGAATTGTTAACATATTATGTTAATAATTCTAATTACAAGCTATGAACAACCACCTTCCCGTCGCTGGTTTTATGCTCATGCTTTTTGCGCTTGAACTTTTCTGATTATGTGTTGCCATAACAGCGCCGTTTTCTGTAAAAACATACGACCTGAACAGGGGATATCTGTACCTTTGAGAACCGGTCGCATATTGTAACCGGTTAGTTTGTTCTTTTTTATATACCGGCTGTTTTTTGCTTTCATGATAAAAAGGCAGTAAAAGAAAGGGGTTATTCTATAATTTATTAGATTTTATAAATGGTTGCAAGGAGAAAGATGTATAATAAGCGGCAGGAGGTGAAAAAATTAATTTTTGTCTCTCTGACCTGTAGTTTTACAGGTATATCTGCGAGACGGGCTTTTTTAGTAAAATTACGAACCTGTCTTCAGCTCAAAGGGCCAGGCCAGGATGCCGCCATCCATGAACCTGACATTCGTAAACCCCTGGGCCTGCAGCATAAGCTGAGCCTCATAGGCCCGCAGGCTGGACTTGCAGCTCACTATTATTTCTTTGTTCATGGGAAGGCTCTGCCCTTCGCTTCGCACCTTACCCAGGGGCATGAGCTTTACGGCCGGATGATCAATGCGCATCTGTTCATATTCCTGCGGGCTGCGCACATCCAGAAATATGAAATCATCTCCGTGGTCAAGTTTTTCTTTTACCTCAAGCGGTGAACATCCCCGGGATTTTCCGTACAGCTTGTTGCGCAAAACATTTGCCGCAGTGACAATATTATCCATTGCCGGTGCAAAAGGCGGCGCATAGGCCAGATCCAGTTTGGACAGTTCCTCCACCGTGCCTCCATGGCTTAAAGACGTAACTGCAATTTCAAGCCGTTTGGCCACATCGCCGGGTCCAACCATCTGAGCGCCGAGAAGCTTTCCGGTTGCTTTTTCGGCAATAAGTTTAATTATGATAGGCCGAGCACCTTCATAAAAATGGGGCTTATCGGGGGCAGGCACAATCGCACACATAACCTCATGCCCAAGCTTTACAGCCTCTTGCTCTGAAAGTCCTGTTCGGCCTACAGAATAATCGAAAACCTTAAAAATTGCCGTACCCAGAACCCCCGGAAATGTTTCATCATCACCGGCAATGCAATCCGCAATCACCCGGCCGTGCTTGTTTGCGGTTGACCCCATCGGTGCATACACAGCTTTTCGCGTCAGCCGGTGAACATTTTCCACACAGTCGCCCCCGGCGTAAATGTCCGGATCGCTTGTCTGCAGGTTTGGCGTAACCTTCAAGGCCCCTGTTTGACCGATCTCAAGACCGGCTTCCCGGGCCAGGGTAACATCGGGTCTGACCCCAATGGATAGCAATGCAAGCTGGGCCGGTATCTCTTCCCTTTCGGTAATTAGGCTGGTGAGCATCTTTGTATCGCTGCCCGAAAACTTACGGACCGCATCAGAGGTGTATATGTTGATCCCCTTTGATTCTAAATATCGCGTAAGAAGCAGGGCATACTCCTTGTCCAGAAGTGCTGGCACAATATGTTCCAGCTTTTCAATCACGCTGACCTGTATCCCCAGCTTGCTGAGCGCTTCAGCCATCTCAAGCCCGATCAGCCCGCCGCCGACAATCGCAGCCTGTGATACCATAGTGTTTGAGAGGAATTCTTTGACGGCACGTGCCTCTGTCATGGTCCACAGGCTAAAAACCCCGCGGAGGTCGCGACCCTCAAGCGGGGGCACAAACGGCACCGCACCGGTTGCCAGCACAAGTTTGTCATAGGAAAGATTTTCTTTTTTGCCTGTCTCCAGATGCACTACTTCGACTGTTTTTGCGTGCCGGTCGATCCTGGTTGCCGCAGTCCTGGTGAGGGCGGTTACGCCTTTTACATTTTTGAAAAAAGCCTCATCCCGTACCGCGCCGATCGGGGTATCCATCAAATTTTTATAATCGGGCACCATGCCGCAAATATAAAAAGGAAACCCGCAGGCCCCGTAGGAAAGAAAGGCTCCTTTCTCTATTACGGTAATATCAGCCAGGGGGTCTCTTCTCCTGAGCCTACAGGCCGCCTTCATGCCGCAGGCAACCCCACCGATGATGACGATTCTTTTTCTTTCTTGTGATACAGTATCTGCGTGCACCCCATACTCCTTTTCTGCTTTAGGCAGCTTTCATGTTTACCTTCTTTATATGTCCTTTGAAACGGCGCATACCCCCTCCTTCGCTTACAACCTGAAGGATTGCCTGGGGATTGGTTATGATTACACCCGACACAATATGCACTTGCACACCCAGAGGTTCAAAGACCGCAAGGTCAAGAGGGGTGCTTGGCCCCACCAGGGCAATCTTCGCGCAGTTTGCTGAGGCTTCAAGAAGGCTGTCAAGGGTTTGATTGATCAGGGTTGTTGACGTTATAATAGCTGTGCTGCACCGCGGCAGCATTTCTACGGCCTGCTCCTCAGGGAAAACCTCTTCGGCAGTAACAGGTGTCTTCTCGAACACATAGAGTTTTTTTGTCTTTTCTTGCAGTACCGGCACCAAGGGACCAAAATAGCCGACCATGCCGACAACGTCTTGCGGGCCGGGCTGCAGCAGCTCAAGCATATCTCCCGTGGTGAGACCCTGCTTTTCTTGGTTTATCAAAGCATTGGCTGCAGCAATACCTACTGTGCGCGCAAGCAGGTCCTGAGAGGTTATATGTTCAATAATCTCGGCAGCCTGCTTTCCGGCAAAGGGCCTGTCTGTCTGAAGACTGCAGCAGCCCGACAATATCTCCCGGCGAAAGGTATAGGCAACACCTGCCGAGCCATTATCAAGCAGCACAGCCGTATAGGTAAGTCCGATACGAACATCGGTAACCGTTCGCTGCTGAGCTGCCTCGCGCACCTGTTCTTTGAGCAAACCAAGCACTCTATCCATACTAATAAAGTTCTCCCTGTGTCAGCGGCCCTTTAATCCCCGCTCGTCGAGATTATTATGAATCTGCCTCCCTTTGTATTATTGTTACGACAATCCCCCTGCTTTTTTCTGTTGCCCCAGTACGGTCAACGAGGTCATTTGCCTTCAAGCAGTTTTTGCCAGTTTGCAGCTACCCGGTTAAAGGCCTGCGCCACCCGCGATTCAGGATGATTAACAACATATGACTGTCCGTCATCTGTGCTTATCACTATTTGGGGTTCCAGGGGAATGCGACCGACAAAAGGCACCTTCATTTCCCGGGCAATACGTTCGCCACCACCGGTTTTAAAAAGCTCAATCTCTTGCTCGCAGTGCGGGCAGCTCATACCGCTCATATTCTCCACAACACCGATAAGCGGCACCTTTATCTCCCGGCAAAAGGTAATGCTTTTTCTGGAATCAAGCAGGGCTACATCCTGTGGAGTCGTAACAACCAGGGCACCGTTTATGTTCTTTATCAGGTGGGCCGTACTTAAGGCCTCATCACCTGTGCCCGGAGGCAGGTCTATTATCAGATAATCAAGTTTGCCCCAGTGTACTCCTCCCAGGAACTGTTTTAACAGAGTATGCTTCATGGGTCCCCGCCAGATAATGGCATCATGAACCTGTTGGAGGAAAAAGGCTATGGACATAACACACAGATTATCGCTAACCGGAATGGGCAGAACACCCTCCTGTGCTGCCAGCGGTTTCTGCGTTTCCACTCCCAGCATTTTAGGAATATTGGGTCCATGGATATCCGCATCCACAATAGCTACCTTATGACCCTGGGCGGCCAGTGTTGAAGCAAGGTTCACTGCAACCGAGCTTTTTCCGACCCCTCCTTTTCCGCTAATAACCATGAACTTATAGGTAATGGAGCGCATCTTCTTTTCAATACGTTCCATCTCGTGAGTCTCTTTTTCTACTGGGGAACAGGTCCCGGCGTCTTTGCACGATTGACAGCTGGCATCCTGTTCACATGTTTTGTTGCTCATCGGTTTGATACCTCCTGTGCGGGTGTTTCTACTTATTATTTCTGCATTTTACGATATAGTCTCTTAAATCTCTGTCATTGGAGAGTATGGTAAAATCAAAATCGTTTCTTAATATTTTCATAAATTTTTCAGCGTTCTCCAGCCAGGGAAAATAGGTGTCGCCTTCTTCCAGTACCGCTCGCTTAAGACTCCTGAAAAAAGGAAATATGTCCGCAAGGGGCGAAAGGCAAACCACATGGTACAGGTCCCTGAACCAGGTACGGCGGGGTTCGATAAGACAGAAATAACCCTGAGGCTTAACGATTCGCTTTATTTCGGAAAGTATGCAGGTATGGTCAAGGAAATGATGCAGGGCCTTGTTAATAAATACCACATCAATTGCATTTGTTTTAATCGGGCATGCATACACATCACCTTGTATGAGCGGTACCGGCACTCTGACATTGGCAAGAAGGTGCCGGGATATATCAAGGCCGCATAAAAAGGCGTAGTCTTCTTTCAGAAACACGTTAAAACATCCTCCATTTCCGCAGCACAGATCAAGTATCTTGGCGCTTTTATCCAGATCCCATTCTTTCAAAATCTTTTGAAACTTTCTCGGATTAGCTACGAGCCACTCCAGCCGCAGATAGGTGTTTTCCCACTCTTGCCAGGACATGCCGGATGTATCCTTCCCTGTAGTTAAACAGGCTGTACTACAAACCTGGTTAGCGATTTCCATAACACTACTGGACCCAGATGTACATCAATTTTCTTATATGAAAGAACGGTGTAGTGTTTAAAAAACGCATGATACTGCTGCCTGTCCCTGATAAATGCTCCC
Organism: Thermodesulfobacteriota bacterium; assembly: GCA_028278025.1. Lineage (GTDB taxonomy): Bacteria > Desulfobacterota > WTBG01 > CAIYCZ01 > CAIRTM01 > JANQFE01. The sequence goes on from JANQFE010000063.1 coordinate 8,231, forward strand.
CGGTCGAAGTTGAGGAGTATTTTAGTCAGCGCGTTTAATTCATCCGTGTAGACATGATCTATAATAACAACTTTCCCAAAAGGTTTTAAAAATTTCTGTAATAGTGCCATGAGCGCTGCGGCTTGAGCATGATCAATATGATGCAGTATTCCTGCCAGAATTATATAGTCAAACTGCTTCGTGCCTAGCTGTTTATCCAGTTGCAGAAAATTCCCGACAAGGAACTCCCCTTTAAAATGTCTTTTTGCATAGCGGATATAGTTGTAATTATGATCAATCCCCGTAAATTCTGCCCATGGTAAATATTTCTTGAGACGACCGGTCCCGCAGCCTAAATCCAGGACGCTGCTGTTTTTCTTTTTCTGGATCACCTCTGTTATTGCCCGGGAAACCCCTCGAAAAAAAATTGAAGACCACAGATTATAAAACAACGGTCTTTGTAAGAGGGGACTCAACACATCCATTTCTGCAACAATCCGACGGTCTGGTTAAAAAACATTCCCCGAGAGTTTGTTGTGTTAGGGCTCTTTTGGAATCAGGATGAGGTCCGGTCTGGTCATGAAGCCTGTTACATTGCGAAATTCATTCTCATTGCGGTATACTATTTTTTCCCCCGGTTGATAGTTGTCTGCAATAGTTCGGGACAAAGGCTCACCCGCCGATACAAGCGATTGAATAACATCAAATTCATTTTTTTGCCCCAGGTGTGTAAAGAAAACTTTTTCATCAACTATTATTGCTGAGAAGAATTTCCGGTTGATTTTTTCAATTAAATCAGCCGGTTGCCAACCGTCCGCTGAAGTAATCTGATACCCCCAGAAAGCCCCGGCATTAAAAATCATCTGCTTGCCGGCCATTACGCCATACATTGAATGATAGGGGAAATACACTTCCCCGGGCAGATTCCGCATTTTAGTAATTAATTCCCGTCCTTTTTCGACAGAGCCCGGCAGCGGAACCAGTTCTTTGGGATTATAGAGCTGGAGCAGCAGTTGCACACCAAGAAGCCCGTAGGCGGTTATCTGCAAGATGTTTTTCTTATCGCTAGTTGTATCCTGGGCAAGCCTTTTCAGTAACAGTCCCAGAATAATACAGCCCCAGAGAGTTAGATAGATAAAGTCATTTTTTTCAGAGCCGGCATGCGGCCGTATCATAAAATAAGCTATTGCTGCAGGAATTGCCGTAAACTCCCACAGACTAACTGTGCTGATTTTTTTTACTGAGACCACCCGGGCGATTAAAAATGCTGTTATTATGGTAAAAAATATTGGCAGTTTATAAAAAATTTCATAGCGGATTTCATACAGAAGCATTCTCTCCATATCGGCAAACATATCGACATAGAGCTGAACCGAAGGATCGCTGAGCCGTTCAGAGTACCTGAAAGGGTTCAAGATGGTATAAACCGCAAACCAGCCGTCGGAAAACATATTCGCCCCTGCGAAAACAACAGCCAGCACCAGGCCAAGAGATCCCATAAAGATAACTGCTTTTTTTTTGTCAACAAGGAAAAGATACAGGCCAATAAAGGGAAGATATATAAGTGCAGATTGCTTGGTATAGCATGCTAGACTCAGCAGGAGCAAAGCGCAGGGCCATGACCATACCTGCCTGTTATAATAAGCCAGAAGGAAACACCCACAAAGCAACAGGAAAAACAACAGCATGTCAAGCCGTCCAATATCATACCAGGAGCCGTGGATGTGATAAAAACTGAGAAAAAACCCGCCTGTAATTAACCCGATACTTTGCCGTCCGCTTTCTTTAACCCCTATACGATACAATACCACAAGGATCCCCAGACAAGCAGCAACCGATACAATTCTTGGGGTTACAAAACCGACCCCCAAAATTTTGCAGAGCGCTGCCACAACAAGATAATAGACTGGGGGATATATTTCGGCTATGAACTCCGTAGCCGGCGGGGCATAAACACGTTGACCTTCAAGCAGTCTGATGGCATGACAGAGCATCTCACCTTCCAGCCATTCAAGTTCAAAGGGATAACCAAGCCGCTGGGACACACAATAGATGAAAAATCCGCAAAAAAGCCCCAGCAACAGGTAAACAAGCCCCTTAGTGCCGAGCAGAAAAGCTTTATGTGTCTGAGTGCTGCGGTAGTGTATTTCTGTCATAGATTACAGGTATAGTCTCAAGGCTGTCCTTGCCCTGTTCTAACGGGAAAAATCTTCTTCCAGTGAGCGGAGCAGGTTGTAAAAATCGCCCCGGGTGTCAATATTACGATTTCTTACTTTAAGCGTTTGAGCATCTATGAGCTCAGAGAAAGGTATTCCGTCAATTTCAAGATCATCTCGCACTGTGACCATTTCACCAAAACATCCCTGCTCAAGGAGCCTGAAAGCGCCGACACCGAGCTGCGAAGTCAGCAGAGAGTCAAAAAGAGACGGTGGGTTCTGCCGGGTTTCATACCCGACAACCTGAGATTTAAAGCTCTTTTTCTTGCCCGTTTTGGTCTTATAGAGCTGCTCAAGTTTCCGAGCCACCTGCCTGCCTATTTCCGCCTCTGACAGCTGGGGGTTGCCGTGCCGGTCTTGTTCCATCTTGGCAACCTCTTCTTGTTCTAATTTGTCTGCCAGGCCTTCGGCTATACAGAACAACCCATATCCTCTTCCATCAGCTTCCCGCTTGAGCACGATATGCAGCAGTTGTTCGGCCAGTGTGGCCAGCTTGAAGGAACCTTCTGCTTCGTAATCTTCCGGAATAATTGCACGCGTACCCCGTGCAAAAATACTTGCAGCAGCAGTATACCAGCCTGCCTTGCGACCCATTAGTTCAACCACGTGATAACAATTGGTTGCCTTGGCATCATCATACAGGCCCCGCACAATACGGCCGGCAGCTTCTGCAGCGGTAAAATAACCGAACGTCCAGGGAATACCGTAATAATCATTATCAATGGTTTTTGGAACATGGACAACTGCTCCCTGAAAAAAAAGATCAGGAGCTTCCTTGAGCCTTCTGCGGGCAATCTCATAAATATAATTGCCGGTCTTCAGCGTATCATCACCGCCAATTGATATCAGGGCACCGACCTTGAGGTGTTCAAACACATCAAGGATGTTGGTCAGTTCTTTGGTTTTACGGGGATCATCTAAATCATCCGGGATGTTTATGTCTTTACCGGGGTTTGCCCGGGCTGTCCTGATTATCAGCCCGTTGATATCAATAACCTGTGATGCTACCTGGCGGTTTATATTAATATAGTGCCTGTCAGGCTGCATCTTTTGGGGAGGCACTTCCTGCAGATACTCATAGCCGTTTAAAAACCCTATAACCTGTATACCCCTGTCAAGAAACTGCTTGGCAGCACCAGCAATAACCCTGTTGCCCCCGGGGGCCGGCCCGCCTGAATGCAGAACAGCAACTTTGAGATGCAGCTCTTTCATGCGTCTTAGAGAAGCAGTGAGCTCATCTTTGTCTGTTATTGGTATGTACGCCATGGGTGTCCTACGGAAACTACCGTCTCGTGTTTGTATAAAGCATTCTACAAGTTCTATATTGTTTTTCATAAAACCGGATTTCAGTAAAGTTTTATTTTATTACGTGGTAAAACCCAGCAGCTATTAATTCACACAAAAAAGGACCTCTAAGAAAAATATAGCTTTTGCTTGACTTTTTAGGTAAAAAAGTTCTATTTTATATAATTTATATGACTATAGAATTCTCTCCACGGAGATAACAGAAGACCTTATACTTTTTATAATCTGTATTGGAGGAAAACCATGAGCAGGGAGGAACTTGAAAAACTAACCGCTACAAAACTGCGAGAAATTGCCCAAGAGTATCAAGAAATAACGGGTGCCAGCGCCATGAAAAAGGAAGATCTTGTTGTTGCAATCCTCAAGGCCCGTGGGGAACCAATCAAAGAGGTAAAAAAAGATGCTATTCATATTTCTGAAATAAAAAAAGAGCTGCGTGGTCTAAAAAAAGAAAAGCAGACTGCTTTGGGAGCAAAAGACGCAAAAAAGGTTGTGCAATTGAGAAAAAAAATCAAAAAAATAAAACGGCAGACCAGACAGCTGGCGCGTGCAAAAAACAGCAGGAAAGAGGATGTTAAAAAGTGAAGGAACGAATCAGCCAGGATATTAAAGTCGCCCTGAAAAACAAGGAGACTGCCCGGCTCTCCACCTTGCGGATGATTCTGGCAGAACTGCAGCACAAGGAAAAAGAAAAAGGAATTCCTGTTGATGATGATACCGCATGCCAGATTCTGCAAAGCATGATTCGAAAAAGAAAAGAAGCAATCGAGCAGTACCTCAAGGGCGCCCGCAAAGACCTTGCAGAAAAAGAACAGCAGGAAATCCATATAATCCGAACCTACCTTCCCGAACAGCTCTCTGAAGACGCTATCCGGGAACATGCCAGGTCTACTATTACCGAGCTTGGCGTGCGTGGTCCCCAAGAAATCGGTAAGGTTATGGGAGTACTGGTAAAAAAACTTTCCGGTCAAGCTGATGGCAGCACAATCAGTCGTATTGTGAGAGAAGAACTGCAAAAATTAGAATCTTAATAAACTCCACGCTCAAATCTTTTTACTACAAAGCACGCACGTCATTCGCGGGTCATTGGTTGTTGTTTATGGACGTGTTGCGTGCTGATTTTTGATGAAAAACAATAAAAAAATTTGACAAGTATAGAAAGTAAAATTAAACTTATTTAATTTTATGTGTTTTTTGGATGCGTATGAAAGGTAAAATTGTTATTGATAAAGAATTCTGCAAAGGGTGTCAATTCTGTATAGCGTTTTGCCCCAAGAAAGCCGTTCAGATATCGGCAAAACGCAATACAAAAGGGTATGCTTATGCAGAATATGATAAAACCAAAAAGTGTTCCGGATGTGCTACCTGTGCCCTTGTATGTCCGGAGGCTACCATAGAGGTGTATCGTGAATAAGCAGCTCATGTATGGGACCCATGCTATTGGTGAGGCAGCAATTCAGGCCGGCTGTACGTGTTACTTTGGATATCCCATTACTCCTCAAAATGAACTGCCCGAGTATATGTCGCGCAGGCTTACTGAAGTACCCGGTGGTGTTTTCATCCAGGCCGAAAGCGAGCTTGCTTCCATAAACATGGTGCTGGGAGCAAGCGTGGCCGGGGCCCGTGCAATGACCTCATCGAGCAGCCCCGGTATCAGCCTCAAACAGGAAGGCATCTCTTTTCTTGCCGGAATGGAACTGCCTGCAGTTATTGTAAACATTGTGCGCGGCGGCCCCGGGCTGGGCAATATAGCCCCGGCCCAATCCGACTATTTTCAGGCTACTCGCGGTGGCGGACATGGCGACTATCGAATCGTTGTTTTGGCCCCGGCCTCTGTACAGGAACTTGCCGATATGACATTTGCGGCATTTGATCTTGCGGATGAGTACAGGGTTCCCGTGATGGTCATGGGGGACGGCATGCTTGGACAACTTATGGAGCCTGTTGTTATGCCGGTGCGCAAGAAAAAGAAGCTGCCGGAAAAAGATTATATCCTTACCGGGGCCAAAAGACGCCCCGCCCGCCTGGTAAAATCACTTATCCTTGATACTAAAGCAATGGAAGATCATAACTGGAAGCTGATGAGGAAATACCGACGCATTGAGCAAAACGAAACCCGCTGGGAAAGTTTTCTGCTGGATGATGCTGAAATGGTAGTAATTGCCTATGGTACCGCAGCACGTATTGCCCGCGGAGCCATAAATCGTTTAAGACGAGAAGACGAGAGTATCCGAGTGGGTTTGATTCGCCCCATAACACTGTGGCCGTTCCCAACGGATGTGCTCAAGAAAGCATCTCAAAAAATAAAAGACTTCTTTGTCTTTGAGATGAGTGCCGGGCAAATGGTTGAAGATGTTCGCCTGGCCCTTGACGGCAGCGGTACTATTCATTTTTACGGACGGCCCGGCGGGGTAGTGCCGACTCCTGCTGAGCTTGCCCGCAGTATCGCACGGCACTACTATCAGTCGCAAAGGAAGCAAAAAAAATGAAAAAAGTTTTTTCACGGCCAAAATCGCTGCGAAAGGTTTCCATGCACTACTGCCCGGGCTGCGGGCACAGCATTATTCACCGGCTTATAGCAGAACTGCTTGATGAGCTGAAGCTCCGGGATAAAACAATTTGTGTTCCTCCGGCAGGCTGTGCGGTTCTGGCCTATTATTATCTCGATATTGATATGGTGGAGGCCCCCCATGGCCGTGCAACTGCGGTAGCCACCGGTATTAAACGGGTTCATCCCAAGAATCTTGTTTTCTCCTATCAGGGTGATGGCGATCTGGCAGCTATTGGAACCTCTGAAGCGTTACATGCTGCCAACCGGGGTGAGCAAATCACGGTTATTTTCGTAAATAATGCTGTTTATGGTATGACCGGCGGGCAAATGGCCCCGACAACCCTGGCCGGCCAGAAGACAACCACATCTCCTTTCGGTAGAGACCCTAAAATTGAGGGTCCGCCCATAAGGGTTTGCGAATTGCTGGCTACCCTGCATAATACCTCCTATCTTGAACGCGTAGCAGTAAATAGCCCGGCTCATATCAAAAAAACAAAAAATGCTTTGCGGAAGGCCTTTGAGCATCAAAAGAAAAACACAGGGTTTTCCCTTGTTGAAATCCTTTCTCCCTGCCCTACAAACTGGAGAATGGATCCCTTGCAGTCCTGTAAATGGATTGATGAGGTTATGGTAAAAGAATTTCCCTTGGGAGTATTAAAAGAAGTAAAATGTTGATTAAGACTATTTTTTCCGGGTTTGGCGGCCAGGGCGTTTTGTCAACAGGACAGACTCTGGCAAAGGCGGCTTTGCAAGAAGGCAAATTCGTCACGTTTCTGCCTTCATATGGCGCTGAGGTCCGGGGCGGTACGGCAAATTGTACCGTAACCATCTCAGATGAAGAAATTGCATCACCAATTGCATCAGAACCTGAATTTGTCGTGGCCCTAAACCAGCCTTCTTTCTTTCGTTTTCAAAATCTGCTTCAATCCGGCGGCTTTTTGCTGTATAATTCATCCCTGGTAGAAGCCTCAAACATACGAGGCGATATTGAAACCCTGGGGGTACCTATAACAGAGCTTGCTGCAAACATCGGCAATGTCAAGGTGGCCAACATGGTTATGCTGGGCTCTTTTATACGCATAAGCAATTTGATCTCTTTTGACAGGCTAATAAAAAATCTTCCTGAAATCCTGGGGGCCGAAAAGGCTCGCTTGCTGAACATTAATAAGCAGGCCTTTCAGCTGGGGTTTGATTATGTAAAGGAGCACCTAAAATGTTTATAAAACAGATTTCTGTTGTCCTGAAAAACGTACCCGGAATGCTCTGTGACCTCAGCGAACTGCTCGGCAAAGAGGGGGTTAATATCCGGGCAATATCCGTTGCGGATACATCCGAAGTCAGTACGGTCCGTTTTGTTGTTGATGACCCGCCCAAAGCTGTAAATATTCTAAAAGGACATGAGTTTAGCGTATATGAAACAGATGTTCTTGCTGTTGAAACCCCCGACCATCCGGGCGGTCTTACGGCGGTGGTTCGTCCTCTAAAAGAAGCAAATATTAATGTCCTGTATTTATATCCTTTTTTAGGCCGGATAAGCGATCAGGCAATCGTCATTCTCGGCGTTGATAAAATTGAAGACGCCGAAAGAGTTCTTACGCGCAATTGGGTTCATACTGTCGGCAAAGAGCTCTATAACCTGTAGCTAACGAGGAAACAAACTATGCAAGACTATTATTGTGATCGATGTGGAGCATATCTACCTGAGGGAAGCAGGCGTTACACGGTTAATGTACAAATTGTATCGGATTGTGACGGGTTTATTCTTTTTGGCGGAGATACGTTTACGGAAGAGCCTCAGAGAATTTTCAACGAAATTGAAAACAGCGACGATAAAGAATTGGAAGAAGACATGTATCAGGAAGCCTCCTTTATCCTCTGCTTAAATTGCAAAAAAAGGTTTGCCCGCGATCCCCTCAATAGTGACGCTGTCCTGTTCAAAACAAATAAAAATTCTGAACGCCTTTTTCATTAACCCTTATTACGTTAGTTTAATAAACCACTTAATGTGTACGTATTACATCAAGGAAAATAATTTAAAAGGAGTAAACTATGTCCAGCAAGTATCAACAAATTCCCGTTCCACCGTATCCGGGAGAAAGAGACCCTGGCAAAGAAAGTCTGGTAAAGGTTGCCGCATTGCAGATGGAGCCTCACATCGCAGACAAGGACCACAATATTGAGGAAACCCTTAAGATTATAGATGAGGCCGGCAAAAAAGGTGCAGAGCTCATGGTGCTTCCCGAACTATGTAACACCGGATATATTTTCAACTCCCGTCAAGAAGCCTTTGCCCTTTCAGAAGAAGTCCCCGAAGGACCCACAACACAAGAATGGATTAAGGCTGCCAAAAAGCATAATGCCTATATCTGCGCCGGCATTACCGAACGGGAAGGCAACCATCTGTACAACAGTGTGGTCGTTGTCGGCCCGGAAGGATATATCGGCACCTATAGGAAAACTCATTTGTGGAATGAAGAAAAAATGTGGTTTGAGCCGGGCAATCTCGGCTATCCCGTTTTCAGCCTGCCTTTTGGCAAAATCGGCTGCCGGGTTTGTTACGATGTGTGGTTCCCTGAAGTAACCAGAATCCTTGCAGCCCAGGGCGCAGATATCATTTGCGATTCGACAAACTGGGTTGTTGTCGATCCGCTCCAGACAAAGGAAAAGCCCACGGCAGCCACTTCTGCAGCGCAGATGTCGTTGATGAATGCTGTTTATAGTATCTGCGCCGACCGGGTTGGTGAGGAACGCGGTTGTATATACATTGGAAACAGCTGCATAACAGACCCCGGGGGCGGATTTGTTGCCGGCCCGGGAGACCCGGATAAGCCTGAAGTCGTCATGGCGGAAATAAACGTAATGCTGGCCCGCTACCGGCACTGGTCTGATTTTAACAATCCGCATACTGATCGTCGAACAGACTTGTATGACGATTTTTTGGGCTATTATCCGGACGAAGAGTGGTAAAAGAGGCTCCGGTACAGGGTATTATGCTTCATATTTGGAAAGCTCTGCAGTAAACTGCAGAGCTTTCCGGTTTTTTAATCTGGTCGGTTCACCGTTACGGTGCCCTTCTACCTACAACAGGAATCACCAACATGAAAACACTGGGAATAGACCTCGGCACTAAAACAATCGGTGTTGCTATAAGTGATGATATAGGCCTGACTGCTCATGGTATCGAAACAATTACACGTACTGACCTGAAGCATGATTTAGCAAAACTGCAAAAACTGCTGGATGAATACAAAATAAAAAAAATAATTGTCGGACTGCCCCGGAATATGAACGGTAGTTTGGGGAAATCGGCTCAGCAGGTTTTTGAATTTATTGAAAAACTAAAAAAAGCCTTTGCCATTCCTGTAGATACCTGGGATGAACGTTTAAGTTCTGTTGAGGCTGAGCGCTTGCTCATACATGCCGATATGAGTCGACAGAAAAGACGTAAGGTCATAGATAAGGTTGCGGCTTCTATAATTCTCCAAGGCTATTTGGATTACACAAACAAAAAGTGCTCTCAATAATTTATGAAAAAAGGTTTTTTTATTCTATCGGCAAGTATGGGTATAATATTGTGTGCACTAGCACTTCGCTTCTATTTGTTCTGTATCCTTCCGCATCCCCGTTCAGAAATGTTTGTTAATATCACTATCCAAGAGGGCCGCAGTTTACAACAGATATCCCGCACCCTTAAGGCACAGGGGTTAATCTCAGACCCGTTTAAATTTGTACTTCTGGCAAAAGTAAGAAAGGCCGAACGCAACATAAAATACGGCGAATACAGCTTCCTGGCACCCCTGAGCCCTCAGGCTATCCTGGAAAAACTGCTGCGGGGCGAAGTGCTCACCCATGCTGTCACCATCCCGGAAGGAAGTACCACGGTAGATATTGCCCACATTATTGAAAAAGCAGGGCTCGGTACTGCTGATGCCCTGATAGGAAAAGCAAACAGCCCTGCGTTCCTAAGCTCTCTGCACATTGACAATCACAGCCTTGAGGGCTTTTTGTTCCCGGACACATATCGCTTCAGCAAAGGAATAGGTCCTGAAGTAATTTTAAAAAAAATGGTGACACGCTTTCGGGATGTTTTTGAACAGGAGTTCAAGCCTACGGCTGCAGCTACAGGCTTATCCATTAACGAAACAATAACGCTGGCCTCTATGGTTGAAAAGGAATCAAGTTTGCCCGCTGAAAAACCCCTTGTTGCGGCTGTCTTCTTAAATCGCCTCAAAAAAAAGATGCGGCTTGAATGTGACCCTACGGTTATCTATGGCATACGACAGGAAAATCCCCAGTTCAAGGGCCGGTTGCGGACGAAGCACTTGCGAAAAAAAACGTCCTATAACACCTACCTGATGCACGGATTGCCTCCCGGTCCCATTTGTAATCCCGGACGTGAGTCCATCCGGGCTGCCCTAAACCCGGCAAGGGTTGATTATCTTTATTTTGTCTCCCGAAATGACGGTACTCACAAATTTTCACAAACCCTTGCCGAGCACAACCGGGCAGTATATCGGTATCAGAAAAGACGATGAATTGCCCATCACTGCGCTGCGGTTCCGGTTAAGGTTTACTATGCAGAATAAATATTTATTGTTTGATGTCGACGGCACACTGGTTAACACCGGAGGCGCCGGCCTGCGGGCAATGAAAAAAACCTTTGAAGAACTGCTGGGAGACGGCGACCTTGTTGCAAATTACTCTTTTGCAGGCAAAACAGATTCACAGATCATCCATGATATGATCCGTAAATCCGGTTGCGAAAAAAGCACTGTGGATGAACTGGCCGAGCAGATAGCGCAAACCTATGTCAAAAAGCTTGAACAGACGCTTCAGGAGGCTCATAATTTCAAGACATATCCCCATGTGAAAGAATTTTTGGAGGCATACAGTAATAAGCGAACTTGTGAACTGGCGCTTTTAACCGGCAACCTTGAAAAGGGGGCCGAGTTAAAGCTGCAGCATGCCGGTCTGTGGCACTATTTTGCCTGGGGGGTTTTTGGTAACGTTTCAGAGGATAGAATTCATCTGGCCGAAAAGGCGTTTGAAATAATTAAGCAAAAAACTGTTGAGATTAACCCTAGAAATATCTTTATCATCGGCGATACCGCCAATGATGTGCGCTGCGGCAAGGCTATCGGCGCAACAACCATAGCCTTTGCAGCGGGCTTTGAATCGGAAGAAAACCTGCGCGAACAACAGCCGGATTTTTTAATTTATGATTTTAAGGAGTTGTTTGGACTATTACGATAATGACCTGCTGCTGCTCAGCTATCCAGCTGTTTTTTCATATCGGCAATAGTTTGCTTATAATCAGCGGTCTTGAAAACACCTGATCCGGCCACAAAGATATCTGCCCCGGCTTGTGAAACCTCTTTGATGTTTCCGGCAACAATACCGCCATCCACCTCAATGGAAATCTTTTTACCGGATTCATCCAGCATGGCCTTAAGCTTCTTAATCTTTGGCAGCATGGAAGCAATAAACTGCTGTCCGCCGAAGCCCGGATTTACGGTCATGACCAGAATCATATCAACATCATCCAGGATATGTTCCACCATGCACAGCGGTGTCGCCGGATTCAGTGCTACTGCCGGGGTAATTCCCTTTTCTTTTATGCCCTGCAGGGTACGTTGAAGATGATAACATGCCTCAGGGTGAACCGTAAGAATCGAGCTGCCGGCTTGCGCAAAGTCATCTAGAAAAGCATCCGGATTTTCAATCATAAGATGCACATCCAGAGGAAGGTCGGTAACCCTTCGAGCCGCTTCAACAATGAGTGGCCCAATGGTTATATTGGGAACAAAATGTCCATCCATTACATCAATGTGGATATAATCAGCTCCAGCTTCTACTACAGCTCTAATTTCTTTTTCAAGACACGAAAAGTCGGCCGAAAGGATGGAAGGGGCTATTTTCTTTTTCATAACAGAGCTCCAAAATCAACGTTTCGTTCTTTTTTCTTGCTTGTTGATCCCTCATCATATTAACGCTAAAAAAACAAAACCACAAGATATAACTTACTGCCGGCAGCCCGTTGAGAGCACTTCACAGAAAAACATAGCCGATTTTCCTGAGAAAAGACTTTGCAGAATACAAAATGGATCCCCGCTTTGGTAATGACATCATAAAGCAAACAAAACACAAAAAATAAGTTATTCCCGCGGAAGCGGGAATCCATAAGCATTTTTAAACATCTCCTTTATCGCGACCACAATATTTTGTGAAATGCTCTAGCCCGCATTATTCATCAGCATGTAGTGAACGCACTATCCTCTGGTGTTTACTGCAAAAAAACTTTCCGGCACGCCTGCAGCCTGCGGCATCGGGTTGCGTGCTTCAGGCTATGTGCTCGCAAAAACGGCTACTTTCTTGATTACCAGACATCGTTCGCACCGCCTTTGCAGCCCAACC
>JANQFE010000111.1 GCA_028278025.1 Thermodesulfobacteriota bacterium
CAACGTCGTCTTGCCGTGATCTACATGCCCTATCGTCCCTATATTTACGTGTGGCTTCGTCCTCTCAAATTTCTTCTTTGCCATCTCAACCCTCCTAACCTTCTGTAGGTTTCTATACTGAAATTAAAAATTTTAGTTTCCCAAGTAATATTTGTGAATATAGTACATCACACTGTTAATTGCTTTTAATGGAGCCCACGACCGGGATTGAACCGGTGAACCTCATCCTTACCAAGGATGCGCTCTACCAACTGAGCTACGTGGGCCAAACAATCCGGTTCTAATTGGAGCGGGAGACGGGATTCGAACCCGCGACCCTCAGCTTGGAAGGCTGATGCTCTAGCCAGCTGAGCTACTCCCGCAATAAATCAGTGGAGAGGGGAGGATTCGAACCTCCGTAGGCTTCGCCAGCAGATTTACAGTCTGCCCCCTTTGGCCGCTCGGGTACCTCTCCTGTTCCATTTTACTTAGTCAAGCTGGCGATGGGAATCGAACCCGCAACCTGCTGATTACAAATCAGCTGCTCTACCGTTGAGCTACGCCAGCATTATATTATTTCTAAATAAGCGTGCTGTACTGCAATGTTCGCCCAAACCTGCCAGCGGTTTTACTATTACCACACAGCCGCATGTTACAAGCTACAGCACATCTCTTTTCTCTTGATAGTATGCACTTGTTTGGTCAAGCGAGCTCTCTTTCTGTTAGCTCAATATCTTGACACCCTTATAATATTCAAGAGTCATCCAAAGAGATTTCATACTGTATTTTCTTGCAGGAAACGTTACACTATGGAGTTATTACCACCAAAAAAATGCTCTAGAGTACGTGTGTGTTCTGCAACAAGACGTAGGCGGAGGAGTTTTCTCAAACACTAGAGATGGTGGGAAATATTTTAATGTATGCTTTCCTGTGGTTCAAACCATTAAGAAACCCTTCTAAAATGTCCCACAAAAAAATTAAAAATTAATCTTGTAAGATTAGAATATTAAATATTTCCTGTCAACTACTTTTTAAAGCATCCAGCCATTTTTTTCGTGTGGTGGGCGATACTGGGTTTGAACCAGTGACTTCTACCGTGTGAAGGTAGCACTCTCCCGCTGAGTTAATCGCCCATAAATTTTATATTTTTATTAAAAAAGATTAAGAAAAGCAAGGAAAAAATGATAATGTTTCTAAAAAAAATAAAAAATCACACTATTCCAGCAGGCAGGCACCCAGATTGGTTTTTTTACACCTGAGTAAAGAAGCAATCCTGGGTGTTATTATAATTTATTAAGTTTTTTCAGCTAATTAAAAAACGAAGGGCCAGAGTACCTGGATATAGGGACCAGGGGACAGCAGGTTATACCGGATCACCTGCGCGTAGACCGTGACACCAGCACCCCCAGAAAGGGAACAATTCCTGTGTAGGTTTCAGTGCCTTTGGTGTCGGATTGAACGGTGGTGGTGCTGTAGATATTGCCGATCATACGGACGTCATTGGCAAATACTGCCCCTATGAAAAGAAACGTATAATAGGTGTATATTGTTTCTTCATAATAATTGCTGTAGTTTTCTTGCGTGGCTTGCCACTGTCCCCTGAAAACACTTCCGGTTGCAATGTATGACCCGGCAGAATTTGTAAATGTCTTGCCCGGCTGTTCAATCGTAACCGATCCGCTGGTGGAATTATCAGACCCCCCTGCGGTTTCATTATCTCCCCCTGGGTCGGTTTGATTGTCTCCCCCTGGGTCGGTTTGATTGTCTCCAGCATCTGTTTCATCGGCTGCAAACGTCCAGTTAAACTGCTCAAAGGTCATATTCTGTATGTCAAAACCCTGGACAAAATACTTGTTACCGTCAAAATCCTGAGCCCAGAGGGTCTGCAGGCCGCACAGGCCGACAACACCGATAATTACTACAAATATTTTCTGCATATCCATTCCTTCAGTACCTCCTCACTATGAATAAATATAATAAGCAATTGCTATGCCAAGGAAAAAACTGTGTGGGCGAGGCAGCGGTTTCTCGGCCAGAACATGTCAATAACAGAGCCCGGCACAGGGGATATCTGAAAAAGACCGGATCAACATCACCAAACAGTACCCGCCCGGATTATGATGAAAAATGCAAGTATCTTTGGGCAATTTCACCTTGCAGGGGGGGCAGACATATGACATCTGCAACTAAGCGTTCAGCTTCATCTAAAACAGTCTGGTGCAGCAGGGCTACCTGAGCACCCTGCACAGCAGTATTTCCTACAAAGAATGTTTTTTCTTTTAGAAACTGAGGCAGCAGCCCCAATTCAAAAAGTGCTGCAATGGCAAATCGATGACCAAAAGCTCCACCGATCAAAACCTTTGCAACAACCCTCAGGTCTATTCCCAGATATGCTGTAACCTGTTCAACCAGAGCTGCAGTCCAGGCCTTTGCCCTTCTCAGAGAGTAAAAGGTATCCTGGGTTACGTAAATATCAGTTTGAAATTCACCCTCATCCGTATACAGCCGCACCGCCTGTGTGCCGTGCCGCTGTATGATGCTTTTGACAACACCAGGACCGAGATTCTCCAAGCATGCCGGATCCTGAAAATTCCCCTGGTTGTCAAGAATACCAACCCGTTTAAGTTCGGCAGTTAGCTCCATAAGGCCGCTGCCGCAGATTCCGCGGGGCAGGCTTTTGCCGATAACAGAAATATTGATATGCGTATCGATGGTGACTCTGTCAATTGCACCTGATTCAGGGCGCATACCAAAGGCAATGCCTGCACATTCAAATGCACTGCCTTCCGGAATGCTTGTGGCAACAATAGTGTTGTTGTGATGACACACTGCTTTTACCTGAGTACCCAAATCCAAAAAAAGCACTGTCTCTTGGGAACGGTGCAGCTGTGTGGCAAGAATCCCTGCGGTAATGTCAGCACCGACATAAGAAGAAATAACCGGGAAGCTATGGATACGGGCTCGCTGTGAGGATTGAAAATGTAACTGTTTGGCTGAAAATGAGCTCTTTGTTTCTTTGCCCAACAAAGATTGCTGTTCCATGAAACCCGGTACACCTTTTAAAAAAAGGTGCAGCATACCCGTTGTGCCGGTGATGATAACTTCGTAAACATGTATCGGCAACAGATTCCTGGCCCGGCACAGTTCCAGTATAAGAATATCTATACGCAGAAGGATATCTTCATGCAGAATTTCCAGATTAAGGGCGTCCTGGTCCACCATAGCAATTCTCGTTTCAAAATCAGCACCCATGTGTATCTGCGGGTTTGTATCAGTAACGGTTGCACACTTCCGGCCTGTCCTGAGATCTATAAGAGAGGCCATAAGAGTATTTATACCCAGGTCGACTGCTACAGCAAATATACTTCGCGTGGTATCACCATCCTCCAGACAGACCAGTGCTCCATCAATAAAAACGGCCGTACACTCTGTAAGATTTCTTTCAAAAAAATGTGCAAATCTGTTCTCAAAGCCGGCATGCTTCTGCTGCTCCCCCACCCTGTCAGTGTAAACCTGAACAGAGTGCATGCATTCGTTCAACGATAGATACTCACCGCCCTGAGCCGTTATATGCAGTTTTGACACACGGGGTCTTAACTCGGCCTCACTGGAGAGTATTTCATCAGTAAGTACAATACTAAAGGGCATCTTATACATAATTTCAACAGCAGTATCCTGGATAACCCTGGCCTGGCATGCCAGCCGGATGCCCCTGGTAATTTCATCCTGTGTAAGGCAGCCCTTCTCTATGGGGGTCAGGGGCCCCATCTTCTGGAAAGCACGTATTTTACATTTCTGACAGATGCCTTCAGCGCCGCAGGCAAAGTTGAGCTGAATATTGTGTGGATTGTTTTCAAGGATGGTTTCAAAAATTGTCAAGCGATCTTCAACCTTGACGGTTTTTTGCTCTGGCAGAAAGGTGACCCTGTGAAACTTCTTTTTCATGAGACCGTTAAAAGATTTACTTGGATGCCATGCCTCCGGAAACTATGAGTTTGAAGGCCTCCTCCGGCCTTATATCAAGATCAATGACTTCATCTTCCGGAACCATAAGGTAAAAACCCGAGGTGGGGTTTGGTGTAGTGGGAACAAAAATATTGAGTACTTTCTTTTCGGTTTTCGTCTGGAGCTCACCCTTGGTAACCCCTGTCACAAATGCCATAGTGAATATACCTTTGCGGGGGTATTCTATCAGCACAACCCGTCTGAAGCTTCTATCTTCCATGGCAAATATTGCTTCGGCTATCTGTTTAATGGAGTTATATATCTCTTTGACCAAAGGTATGCGTACAATAATTTTTTCGCCTATCGCGACCAGTTTTTTGCCAAGGAAGTTTGTTGTAATAATGCCGACCAGCATTATGATAGAAAAAGTAATGATAATACCAAAACCCGGAATATAAAAAGGCAGGTATGATTTTACTACCGGGTAAAGCCTGTCGGTAAAATTTATAATGATTACTAAAATATAGATAGTCAGCGCAATCGGTATAACGACCAGCAATCCACTAAAAAAATATTTTTTCATCCGTGTTTTCAAGCACGTTTCTCCTTGTTGCAGTAAGGGCAGTCATCAGTACAATAGTATACTTATATACTAGAAATGTTCTTTGCGGTTCCATCAATAGCATTAAAGCGACCGCTCCGCAGCGTTTGCTGCATTGTACCTGATTTTAGACTATGAATGCAAGCAGGGAAAAGTGTCCGTGGAGAGGAATTTCTCAGATCATGAAATACATGGCGGGGAACATACCCGGCTTGTAATCAATTCAGTCTGCAGGCTTTAACACTATGTTATCAATTAGTCTGGCTTTACCAATATGCACTGCCAGAGCCATAACCGCATCGCGTGATATGACAGAAACATCCTCCATTGTATCTATATCACATACCTTAATGTAGTCTATGCGGGCAACCTTTTCTGCCCGGATGATTTTATGTGCCAGTTCAATCAGGTTAACCGCATCTCTTTCGCCGGCATCAAACATCGTCTTTGCCTCAAAAAGAGCTTGTGACAAGCTGACTGCACTGGCTCTTTCTTCAGCCGTGAGGTAGGTATTGCGCGAACTCAGTGCAAGACCATCCTGCTCCCTGACAATAGGGGCACCAATAACCTCAATACCGAAGTTAAGGTCCTGGCACATCCGTTTAATGGCAACGAACTGCTGAAAATCCTTCTCACCAAAAATTGCACAGTGGGGTCGTGTAGCGTTAAAAAGCTTTGCCACTACTGTTGTT
Source organism: Thermodesulfobacteriota bacterium (assembly GCA_028278025.1). Lineage (GTDB taxonomy): Bacteria > Desulfobacterota > WTBG01 > CAIYCZ01 > CAIRTM01 > JANQFE01. Next base: position 5,218 of record JANQFE010000111.1, read on the forward strand.
ACACCATCAAAATGGGTCGGCCGTGAAATGCCGCAAAGATTTTGGGTCACATGTGCAACTTTTACAGACGTTTGAAACCCTTCCGGATATATTTCCCGAACTTCAGGTGCAAAAATACATGCTGCCCCAACAGATTCAATCAACTTTTTATCCCGCTCAAAATCACGGGGATAATCCTCAAAATCCTCGTCCGGTCCAAATTGTATGGGATTAACAAAAATACTGACTATTAAAACATCGGCCAGTTCTTTGCCCATCCGCATGAGGCTCAGATGCCCCTCATGGAGGAACCCCATGGTGGGGACCAGCGCAATCTTTTTACCCTCATTGCGAAGCGACTCGGAAAAACATTGCATCTCTTGTACTGTTTGAATTATCTGCATTGCAATGCTCGCTTAAAAACTGTGCTCATCAGCAGGGAATTTTTCAGTCTGTACTTCATCCATGAATTGCTTGACAGCCTGTTTAATGATGTCTTCAAGCTGCACATATTGTTTTACAAACTTGGGCCTGAATTTGCCGGCAAGCCCCAGCAGGTCATTAATGACCAATACCTGACCATCACAGTGCACACCGGCACCTATGCCGATTGTTGGAATTTTAAGGCTGCGGGTAATCTCCTGGGCCAGACCGGCAGGAACCGCTTCCAGAACAATAGAAAAAGCCCCTGCCCGTTCAACCGCGACGGCATCGGCAAGCAGTTTCTGCCTTTGGTGCTCTTCTCTGCCCTGCACTTTGTATCCTCCCATACGGTGAATTGACTGAGGTGTAAGGCCGATATGCCCCATTACGGGAATATCTATATCACTCAGGGCCTTGATAACCTCTTCAGCATTCTCGCCACCTTCAACCTTGACAGCTTCAGCCCCACCCTCTTTTATCAAAATACCGGCATTTCTTTTGGCTTCCTCCGGGCAGATCTGATACGACATAAAAGGCATATCAGCAACAACCAGGGCCTGTGTGGAACCTCTTACCACGGCCTTAACGTGGTGAACCATGTCGGCTACGGTGACCGGCAGCGTATTGTCTAAACCCAAAACAACATTGCCCACAGAATCACCAACAAGAATGATTTCAATACTGCATGCATCAAGTATCCGTGCAATATAGCAGTCATAGGCAGTCAGCATGCTTATTTTGCGGCCCTCGTCCTTCATTGCCTGCATATCTGTAACAGTAATTTTTTTCATGACGGACTCCTTGATAAGGATATTAAATTAAAAAAAGCCCTTCCAAAATTATAACCGGAAGGGCCCTCGCACATCAGCACCACGATAATTCGTATCAAAACATACGAGATCAATCTCTTGTTCTTCTTACGGCCTGGATGGGTGCATCTCCTAATACAGGTACAGATACTTGCCGGTACTATCGTAATTAATGAACTGTCTCCTTTGGTTGCAGGCTGTCAAAAATTTCGTCTAATTCATCATTCATCTTTTCAGAGAGCTTTTTGCTTACATAGATTGGCCGCTTAAGCCGCACTGCGATTGCAATGGCATCACTTGGCCTTGAATCGATGACGAGCTCCTTTCCATCCTGAATAAGATAAATTACAGCATAAAAAGTATTTTCCTTCAGGTCGGTTATTACCACCCGATCCACCTGGGCATGCAACTCTTGAATAATGTGAATAGCGAGGTCATGAGTCATGGGGCGAGGAGTCCAGGCTTCTTCCAAACCCAGTGAAATAGCTGTGCCTTCAAAGTGCCCCACCCAAATTGATAACACTCGACTTGTATGTGTAGCCTGCAGAATAACTCTATACTGACCTGTTGCAAAGTCAAGTGAAGAGTCTTTTACAATTACTTCGATAAAATCATCCATATTCATATTCCCGTCAAAAAATCAGAAAAACCCCCACGTAGTTATTATGCCGGGGAGTTGTTGTAGAGGCACGGGCACGAGGTGTAGATTGAAAAGCTTTTGAACCTGTATGTGTAAGACACAGCCCACTTACTGCAAGGGCAAGCTGTCGCCTTTAACACTGTCAACAAAATAATTAACAATCTCCGGGTCAAATTGGGTTCCGGAAGCTTTTTTAATCTCCTGCAGTGAATCATCTATTGACAATGCTTTACGGAAAGAAAGGTCTGAGCGCAGAAAATCATAAGCATCCGCTACAGCAATAATGCGCGAATGCAGCTCAATATCTGCTCCACCTATTTCATCCGGGTAACCTTTGCCGTCAAATCGTTCATGATGATGTCTTATAATAGAAGCAATAGGTTTTAAATTTTCAACATCCTCAACAATCTTTTCACCTATCTCGGGATGTTTCTTTACAAGAAAAAATTCCTGGTCGGTTAATCTTCCCGGTTTTCCGAGAATTGCTTCACTTATGCCAATTTTACCGACATCATGCAGTAACCCGGCTAAGCGTAGCTCCTGCAGGTCTCGCTCTAAAAGTCCGAAGGCTTTACCCACAGCACACGACATGTCGGCAACCCGCGATGAATGACCTGCAGATATAATATCGCGTGTATCTAAGGCTTTAATAAATGCCTCAACGGTTGACACAAAAGCTCGCATCAAACCATTATATGCATCCCAGAGTTCATCAAGCGACAAATTCTGCTGGGTTTTACCTTCGTCAACGACAAATCCTAGACTTTTCAAATCGGATCTTCGTATGCGATGATGTCCTCCGGGAGTTTTGATTGCATTCAACTTGCCTGAGTAAATATAATTTTTTATAGTTTGTGTAGTTACTTTAAGCAGTGCTGCTGCTTCACGTGTATTGAGGATCTCTTTAGTTGTTAAATCCACAACCTTTTTTGGCATGACACCCCCTTTTGCTTAAAAATTATCTCAAATTTGCAAATAATAGGCTATAATCTGAATCAGACGCTACATTTTTTTTAAGAAATTTAATTGCTTTTGTCAACTTTTTTATAAATAAATTTTAACCCGTCATACCGTAAGAATTTAAGATATTTTAAATTAATTTAAAATATGAGGGGTTTTTTTACAACTGTTTTTTGCAATATAGTATTAATTGAATACTAGAATATTTTATGTTGAGTTGCAATACCAAAATTTTAAATTTACTTTCAAAATAATACTACTGGGGGTAAAAAAAGTATCCTATAAAAGCAAAAAACCAGAAAAAAATAAAAACATAAAATTTAAATATTATCTATATCTATATAAATTCAAAAATTTGCTCTCATCAACTGAAAATGATATATATAGAAACCGTAACTATCCGGCAAAACCGGCCCGAATTATAATAAAATTTTTCCTGCGAAAGTATTATGAACATATATTTGATAGTGATCCTTTTCATTATAATAAGCAATTATGTAGTTACCCTGCTGGTTGAAAGACTCAATATTGCCTGTATTCAAACAAAGGTTCCCCAGGAATTTGAAGGTTATTATGATGCTGAAAAATATCAAAAGTCTCAAGACTACTTAAAAGAAACGACCCGTTTTGACCTCTTGTCCGATACGATTCTGATCGCAATTACAGTGGTGTTTATTCTCATAGGGGGTTTTAATGTTGTTGACGGGGTTGCCAGGAGTTTTGGAGGTGGTGCAATTGTAACCGGATTGATTTTTGTGGGCATTTTATTGCTTGCTTCCAATATGCTGCATATCCCGTTTTCGGCCTATGCAACATTTGTCATCGAAGAAAAATATGGATTCAACAAGACAACCCCTAAGACCTTCATTCTTGATATCTTAAAAGCCTGGCTGCTTACCGCTGTTATCGGTGGCATCATATTTTCTGTTATTTTGTGGTTTTTCGACAAAACCGGCACCTGGGCCTGGGTCTATTGCTGGGTTGCGGTGACACTGTTTCAGATTTTCTTAATGTTTATTGCCCCGGTTGTCATTATGCCTTTATTTAATAAATTTACACCTTTGGAAGACGGTGAACTGAAAACAGCCTTGGAAAATTACACAACCTCCCAGCATTTCAAAATTAAGGGCATCTACACCATGGACGGTTCCAAGCGTTCCACCAAGTCAAATGCTTTTTTCACCGGGTTTGGCAGGTTTCGCCGGATTGCCCTGTTTGATACGCTCATGGAAAAACATACCATCGAAGAGCTTGTATCCGTTGTAGCCCATGAAATCGGTCATTACAAAAAAAAGCACATAGTAAAACACTTGCTGATTTCAATACTCACCAGTGCGCTATTATTTTATATACTTTCTCTTTTTTTAAACAACCGCGGCCTGTTTGCAGCTTTTCAAATGGAGCATCTCTCGATCTATGCAAGTCTGGTCTTTTTCGGTTTTCTGTATGCACCTATTGATATGATTATTTCTATTGTCGGTAAAGTGTTCTCCCGCAAAAATGAGCTTGAGGCAGATGCCTTTGCTGTGACCACGTACGGGAAACCCGAGTCCATGGTTCAGGCTCTCAAAAAACTGAGTGTTGATAGCCTGTCAAACCTTACACCCCATCCCCTAAAAGTCTTTCTCTCCTACAGTCATCCGCCGGTTCTGGAACGAATTAAAAGAATTCGTCAACTGCACTGATTATCCTTTCCTTGCTCACTGCGCTGTATAGACATGTTTCAAGGCCAGAATGACTGCATGCATCTGGTGCTGGGTAACATCAATCCTGAGAGGGGCCTCCCTGCGGTGGTTCATAATACCGCCTACAGCCAGGGGGTCCTGGGTGGGGTGGGTCGTGAGAAATTTGTTGAAGGATTGCAGCGGTCCGCCTACCTGCCAACTGGTCAGCTTGAAAAGACCCCTATCAATGGTATAGGCTAAATCATACAAAGCAGCTTTATGGTTGCGCTTTTGAGCCAGCCGGTAAGCATAGATAATCCCTTCATAGGCATAGGAGGTATTGCGCGTGCGCTTGAGGGTGTGGTGCGTATAAATCATCCACCAGGCAAGTGAAAGCACATAGTCACCGAACGTATCGGCGTTTTTCCAGCCGGCATCCTCATATTCCCAGAAGGCCATACAGCTCCACTGAAAAAATCCCTTTGTCTGCCTGGAATCCGGATCTTTGTGCCACTCCTGAATGGTGTAGTCCCGGGCCAGGGTCATTGCGCTGTCTTCAATCAGCGGAATAAGCTCGGTATGGCCCAAATATTTTGCTGCCTTGATCAGACACAGCATTGTCTCGCCGTCAAAATAGGGGCTGAACCGTGTCGATTTGCTTTTGGTGCGCAGGGAATAGCTGGAAGAAAAATGCTTGTTTTCTAGACGCATGTATGTAAGATGGGCGAGATAGCCTTTCAGGTATCCAAGCAGCTCTTTGCGGTAGGTATCTTCAATCACTGCTTTTTGGGCCTGGGCTGTGCGCAGGTATTCGATAATACTTAAAGCAACCAGTGCCACAGTGCCGGTACGGCACGTGGGCACTCCCGGATAAGCAATCAGCAGAGAACCCGTCACCGGTCCGGCTTTGGTACAATCAAAAAAGAACCGTAGCCCCTTGTCCAGCGCAGCTTTGTTTGAGGGGTCCTGATCATGCTGAAACATCAGGGCAAGTCCCCACAGCGCGCCTGCCTGGCGCACCTGGTTATCATCCTGATCCATCTGTTTGGCAACAAAATCATATTGATAATTAAAATTTCCGGCAGGCTTCTGGTTGTTCAGCATGAATTGCCGGCCCAGCTTAAATGACTGCTGCAGGGTCTGCCTGTCCAGCTTGTTTTTGTTCTGACGGGTATTCCACTGCAGACCATTCAAGTGTCTTTGCATCCAGCCGGGGAATTCCTCAGGGCTGACCTGTTCATATATAGTGGCCGGATGTACCTGCTGTGGTGATGAGGATCTCTTTTGGGCTGTTTTTTTATTCTCAGCACCATGGCCGATACCATTAAAACCTGCCGCCAGTCCAAAAGCAGCCAGAACACTTACTACCGGTAAAAATCTTTTGGCTCTTCTTAGCATTGCCTGCCTCCCTTGTCGTTTTTATATACCGGCAGTATAAAAAACAAACTCCGAAAAAGTCAATGCAAAAGGAAATACCTTGAAATAGTCTCAAAACAGATGGTACAATTCACCGAAATTAAGTAGTGGATTGAGAAATTCATATTTATTGGTATATTTTCTTTGAACGCATCAGTCCATAACATTGCAGGCAACTATTACCTAGATTAAGGTGTGATTATGGAAAGAACAGCAAATGTTGCACGAAAAACATCTGAGACTGATATAAAGCTGACTTTCAGCATTGACGGTACGGGCACATACACGGTACAAACCCCGGTTGCCTTTCTGAACCACATGCTGGAACTGTTTGCAAAACACGGGGTGTTTGATCTGAGTGTTAGCGCAACCGGCGATGTTGATATAGATTTTCATCATACCGTTGAAGATATCGGCATTTGTCTTGGCCAGGCCGTGCAGCAGGCCCTGGGCAATAAAGAAAATATAACCAGATATGGTGAAGCAACCGTACCCATGGATGAGGCTGCTTCCCGGGTTAACCTTGATATCAGCGGTCGGCCCTACCTGGTATGTAATATGCCTTCACTGCAGGGCAAAGTCGGTGATTTTGATCTTGAGCTTGTTGAGGAGTTCTTTCAGGCCTTTGTAACCAACAGCGGCATAACCCTGCATATCACGGTTTTGTCCGGCAAAAATTATCACCACATAATTGAGTCGATTTTCAAAGCTTTTGCCCGGGCCATGGACAAGGCAACCCGGATCGACGAACGAGCAACAGGCATTCCATCAACCAAGGGGACTCTGTAACGGCGATGACTATCGGTATCATTGACTACGGCATGGGGAATTTGCGCAGTGTGCAGAAGGGCTTTGAAAAAACGGGCATTGAAGCAGCAGTAATCTCTACCCCCCGGCAGGTACATGATGCCCGCGCACTTGTGCTGCCCGGTGTAGGTGCATTTAAAAAATGCTTTGAGAATCTGGAAGCGCTCAAGCTGACAGGTCCGATCTGCGCGTCAATCCAGGCCGGCAAACCTTTCCTGGGAATCTGCCTGGGGCTGCAAATACTTTTTACGGAAAGCGAGGAGTTTGGACACACCCCGGGTCTGGATGTTATTAAAGGCCGGGTTGTTCGTTTTCCCGGCAATATGACTGACTCTACAGGACAGCACGACCCTGTTCTGCTTAAGATACCCCACATGGGCTGGAACGCGGTTGCCGCGAAAAAAGAGAACCCGTATCTGCGGAGCATCCCGGATGGATCCTATTTTTATTTTGTGCACTCATACTATGTTGCTCCTGATGAAACCGATGTAGTTGCTACTACAAGCACCTACGGTATTGAATTTGTGTCGAGTATCTATAAGGATAATGTGTTTGCGTGTCAGTTTCACCCGGAGAAAAGTCAGACAATCGGGCTGCAGATGCTGAAAAATTTCGGACATTTAGCAAAAGGATAGAAATAGCTATTTTGTCTGTTGACAGTCGTTCGTTGTCGGTTGCAACGGACAACTAACTACTAACAATTTCAAATGATAAAACCCAAATGTCAAAACAATGCTCTAAGTTCAAATGTCAAATCATAAAAAAAGTTGTATAATTTTTCTTTGGTCATTTTGATTTTTTTTGAAATTTAGCATTTGAACTTTGATTTTAGATTCTTGAAACGTTATTTTTCCTATAGCAGCTTTAATGAATGTATAAACACAATCAGTAGTGTCCCAACGTTAATCAAATAAAGTCAACTGGTTAGAGCGTTGGGGGTTGTTAGCACGCATATGTTTTTTAGAAAAAGCCTCTAACACGG
>JANQFE010000129.1 GCA_028278025.1 Thermodesulfobacteriota bacterium
CTAATTCAGGTGTCTTTGCTGCCATGTGCTTCTCCTCCTTATCTCAGACTGGTTTCTTGTTTAATGCTTCTGTGCCCTCAAATATTAAAAACCTCCTGCAGGAGGTCTTATTAATAAATTATATAAATCAAGGTCTGGTTTTGTCAATTAATTTTAAATCTTTACAAGCTCATCAAGATAAGTATAGTAAAGTATATGGCCACCTTACAGAAAATCAGCCTTTCGGATGCGTTTAAAAAAGACATGTTTGAGCATGCCGTACAGGAAGCACCCAATGAGTGCTGCGGCATGCTGCTGGGCCGCGGTACCATTATTGAACGTGTTGTTCCCGTACCGAGCGTACCGCCGGCACCCGATGCCTACTACATGGACCCCTGCCGACAGGTAGAAGCGTTTACAGAAATGCAGCAACGGGGAGAATCTCTCATCGGCATTTATCATTCCCATCCTGCCGGACCCCTCGATCCCTCAGGGGTTGACCTGCAGCTTGCCTTTCATCCGGAAGCAGTTTATTTTATAATTTCACTAGAAGACACACAGCAGCCGAAAATAGCTGCCTTTGTGCTTGATGGGGGAATATTTAAGGAGATCAAAATAAACGATATTTGACCTAATTCAATGTAAATACAGCTTTTTTTATTATACCGCAAACTGTGGCACTATGAAAATGTATATGATAAGATAATTACTGTAGGTGTGCTGACAAGGTCGATCTATACGGAGGTGTTTTTGAATGACAAGAGAAAATATGTTTGTTAATGCCCAGCGTGAAGACTGGATGACTCCGGAGCTGGAGATAAAACTTACACGGCTTGCTGAGAACGGTAAAATCAGTTGTGCCCAAGCGCAGCAGTTTGCCCGTGAAAACAACATAAGCATGAACAGCATGAGAGCCTTTCTTGATGTTCTGCACCTGAAAGTTGCAAACTGCCAACTCGGCTGTTTTTAACAGGCGTACTGCACCCAGCCTCCAGTAACCAGTAACTTTTTTATAAGGAGCATAAAAATATGGCTAAAACACTTCGACAGGATCTGCGGGAAGCAATTCTGGCAAAACTTGCAAAAAAACAGGATCCCTTGGCAGGGTTTTATGCTGATGATCTAACCCGTGAAGCAATACTTGCAGTTTTAGTCGCAGGTCGTCATCTGCTTTTAGAAGGGCCCCCTGGAATCGGCAAGACCACAGTGGCACGAATCATTGCATCACTGCTTCCCCCCATGGAGTCTATTGCTGATTGCAGATATAATTGTCATCCCCAAAAGCCGGCATGTCCGGATTGCACGGGCAAAAAGAAACTGAAAAAAATAAAAGTGCCGGGCGTTAACCGTTTTATCAGGATTCAGGGCTCACCGGAAATGATGCCGGAAGACCTTATGGGTGACCTTGACCCGGTACTTGCCATGCGAATCGGCATCCAGGACCCACGGGCGTTCACACCGGGCAAGATACAGAAAGCCCACCGCAAAATTCTTTTTATTGATGAGCTTAACCGGGTTCCCCAGCGCACCCAAAACACCCTGGTGCAGGTATTGGAGGAGGGCATCACAACTATTGCAGGTTTTGACCTGTCATCTGAAGTTGATACCCTGGTCGTTGCAACCGAAAACCCTGAGGAATATGCCGGGGCTGAACGGGTTAGCGAAACACTGTCTGACAGGTTTGAACAGGTGCGCATAGGCTATCCCAGCTTTGAAGACGAGGTTGCCATACTGAAACAGTATGGCAACACCATAGAAGGCGTTACAGCTTCAAATGATATTATTCAACTTTCAGTTGCGGTCTCAAATGCGGCCCGCAGCATGCCGGATGAGCTTGAACGCCTGCCAAGTGTTCGGGCAAGTCTTTCAATTTATGAACAGTCCCAGTCCCTGGCCCGGTTAAAAAACTCAAAAAAAGTGAGCAAAACTCATGTTGAAGATGCTGCCAAGCGCGTGCTTGAAGGCCGACTTGCAGTAAGCAGTGAAAGCCGTTATTATGAAAAACAGGACGTGCTTATTGAGAAAATCGTCGACCAGGCCAAAAAAATAAAAAATTAATAAAAAAACAGTATCACAATCTGCCATGCAAAAGCTGAACACAACCATGGCCGCCTACATTACACTCAGCCCTGATGATATCAGCAGTGCCCTGCTCAGGCGGGTAAGGCTTCCTGATATTGAAAATGCAGTTTTGCGCCGTGTAAAGCTGCCCCTTCCCAAACATACAGCATCTTCTGCGCTGTTTATGCTTCGCCGGCTCAGTGCGCAGCTTGCTGATATGCTTTCGTGCTGGATAAATGGCAACTACCCGGACACAAAACCGGGCAAGGCAGGTAAAGTAATTCATGCGCCTTTTTGTCCGCGGGATATCTCCGTTGCCACGTATCTACAGCCACTCGTAAAGAAGTATAAGCCGGCTGTTATTGCAATAGATGCCTCACCTGCTGAGACAGGGGCAGCTTTGCATTATGCCTGTTCACTGTTTTACGGCCTGCAGCTGCCGGCAAAGGTTGACCTGGTGAGGGAATCAACCATCCAGGAAGAGGTCAGTTTTCAGCCGGGTGACTTCCTGCCGGAGCTGACCGTGTTTTGCCTGCAGCATAAAATCCCTTTAATCCCTCTGGGCACTCCGCCGCGGCTGGTACCTTCAGAGCATCAATATACCTATAACGAACTCTTGCAGAATGCATACAGCCGGTTTACTGCTGAAAAGATTGCCGGCATGCCGGTCCGCCAGCTGGAAAAGCTGGCTGCAGGTTTTATTCAGCACGTGTTTACAGCCGGCATGCACCTGGTCATGGAGCGCGAGGATGTAATCAACCAATCCTGCTATGTTGCCAGCAGGCTTTTTGATCTGGCCAGATTCTTGAGTGCAATCAAGTATTCCAAGGGGCCGATCCTCACCCTGTACAAAATGAAGCACGTGCTGGATTTTCCTTCTCTGGTTACAACAATGTGGCAAGACCCTGCAGCAGCCGAAGAGCTCTACAGCCCCGTGGAGCCCCAGTGTGACGGCACCTTTGAAATTGATGGCCTTCAGAGCACTAAGGATGAGGAAGAAGAAATAAAAGACGCGCCACAACCCACCAAACTTTCAAAGAAAATCGGCTCGGCAATTGAAAAATGTCTGACCACATACACAGATAAACCCCTGTTGTTGCATGAGGTTGATGATCTGTGCTCGGCAATTGCCCAGGCCCTGCGCAGTCACCCGCTTATTGAACGGCCTTCAGGCGTACGGGGCACCCTTGCGGCAAGAGAAATTGTGCAGGCCTATGGACTTATCCGGGGATCAATAACCAGAAAGCATTTGGCCCAGGCTGCCTATATTGCATTTCGCCACAGAATCCAACTGCGCCAGGGTCAGGATACCAGTATCGAGGAAGTGTTAAAGGGTATATTCAGTCGGTTGATTTACGGAATCCCACTGCATCCCGCTCCCGAGGAGACTGCGGCAAAAAAACGGCGCGCGCTCACAGCCGAAGAACTCTCAAAGGCCCTTATGGGTATAACTGAGGCAGCTTTTCAATCGCTGCCTCCCGATGAAGGGCTGCCTGTTGATGATCCTGCCTTTGCCGAGGAAGCATTCCAGCATCCCCTTGTGCAGCAGGCTCTTAAGGATGCCCTCGAACAGGGTCTCTTGCAGGACATCCATCAGGATTTCCATGACCTGCTCAATGAATTTGAAGAAAGGGGGTACCTTGATCAGCTGGACTCCTCCCATCTCACCCTTACAGAAGACGGCCAACAGCAACTCCGCAAGAGCCTGGAAGAATCCCTGGCCAGCGGAGAGATTACCCCTGAAGAACTGGTTGAAAAACTTAAGAATGCCCAGGCACTACCCCTGCCTCCCGGCCCTGAAGGCGAAAAAATGTATATGCCTCCACAGGCGGAAACAGAGCTTATAGCTGAAATGATGGATTTTCAGCACCAGGGCAGATCTGAAAGCACATCTCTGGAAGACCTCTATGTCCATTATACCCTTGGTGACAAAAAAGGCATGAAGGTCTCAAAAGATAAGCTTGACTATGAGAAACTCAAGATTATGCTGCACGAGATGGAAAAGAAGGGCTCGATTAAAATTTCCGGTGAAAAAAAGAAGTATACGCTCTCGCATCTGTCCCTGCAAAAGCTGCTTGACGGGCTCGTGCGCCGGCAGGACAGCCAGGTGCTTGAAAGAAGGGCCTTTAAGCGGGAGCACGAAACAGACAAGACAGAAATCCGCAGATATAAACGCGGCGATGTGTTTCGAGACCTGTCCAGCCGCCATACCCTGCGGCGCATTACCCGCAAAGGCAAAACCCTTGAAGAAATCAATTATACGGATCTGCGGGCCTTTGAGAAAAAGCCTTCAAACCAACTGGATATAGCCGTATGTGTGGACATTTCAGCTTCAATGAAAGAAAGCGCGAAGTTGCGCTATGCAAAAATGGCCGTGGCTGAGCTGTCTAAAGCTGCCATAGACAAACATGACCGCATGGGTATTGTGGCTTTCTCAAACCTTGGCGAAGTAGTGGTGCCCCTTACCGATAAACTCACCCCGCTGCTTGAGGCCACTATGGTCCTGCGGGCCGAGCAATATACCAATATCGGCAATGGTCTTGCCTGCGCCCGCAAGATGCTGCTTAAGGATAGAAAAAGCAATCCTAAATATATTATCCTGATAACAGATGGCCAGCCCAATGCAGCCTTGTCTGCTGAACCCGATGGCCGGACATATCATGCCCAGGTAGCCTCCTTTTCACGCGAAACATCCATGGAAAGGAAAAAAGCCCTGGGGACCCATCATGCTCTCATAGAAGCCGGCAAAACCAGCCGGGAGCATATAAAAATATCGGTTGTTTTCATCTGCCCGCAGGGAGAGGAAGACCAGGAAAGCGAACGGACCGCACGGGAGATAGCCCGGATAGGCGCAGGTAAATTTCACAAGGTTACGGCTATTGACCGCCTGCCGCTGGAGGCGCTGGCCACAGTGGCATGATTAAAGTTTTTTTACTTTTTTGCCGATTAGTATTTATATAGTAGTATGCAAATTTAGCCACAAGGAGGTTCTTATGCCAGTTGACCCGGTAAGCGATTCATCACACCCCCCTCAACCTGAGCGAAGGTCAACCCGTGAACCTGACAGAAAAAGATCTGATCACAAAGAAGAACGGGTAAAAGAACTCCGCCGGGAAGAGATTCGCAGAACTGAAGATCGCAAACGAGTCCGTGAAGAAGAAATAGAAAGGCAGGAAGAAAAGGTGCGGCTGCGCGAAGAGGAGCGCACAAAAGGAAGATATATTGATGAAGTAGTGTAGTGTTCACTTTTTGGCACCTCCCTCCTTATTTATAATCCAACCGTTTTTTTAAAGATAATAAACCTTTTTGCCTGCAACTACAGACACGGCTACAGCAGCAATAAGCATGGTGCACTGCATTATCTACTAAGAATGAAGACAGCATAAACGTGCGAAGACATATGAACACTGTTTTTGAATATCTCTGCAGCTTTCAGCACATACATAAACCTGCCGGGTTGTCATACCTTTTTATGCTTTTACTTTTTATAAGCTGTTTTACAGGATGCGCACAAACCAATCAGGCTGCCCGTCCCAATATTCTCTGGATAGTCTGGGATACGGTCCGTGCTGACCATCTCAGTCTTTATGGATATCATACACCCTTCTTGACTCAGTGGGCCGCACAGGCCCGAGTTTTTGATGACTGCATTTCGGTTGCCAGCAAATCACTCAAATCCGGCATTAAATAATTATGTTTGTTCAAGTAGTAAGAAATGTGAATTATTACAGGCCAGTCAAAATTCAAAGCCCTGTATGTTTCAGTATTCAGGTTTTTGCTCAGTATCCATTGATTTCAGCTAAGGAATCCATTACTCTGTGCCATGCAGTATCAGGGTTAGCACCTTCTTTAATGTGCCTAAGTATCAACAAATATTCAGAGCCGCTGGGTCCGCGATTATCATTTCCTTCGGAAATAGAAAAATATTCAGCCACATAGTGGTTTGCAATAGCTCTACGCTTCATTCGCTGAATATGCAAACTTAATTCTTGGTCTGTAACCAAACAGCTGAACATGATTGTTGGCTTTTTGTTAATGAAAAATTCAGGACGAACCTTTTTGTCGTGCCCAGGAGACCTTGGTGGACGGTTCTTAACATCCATAAACGCCACCTCACGATTGACCAGGCCGTTTCTATCATAAATAAAAAGTCCCGAGTAATATCCCACTGCTCCGATTGGTCCTTCAACAAGAGAATCCCCCGGCTTTGTGTGTTTTTTGAGTAACTTTCCTTCTTTTACCCATGACTCTGAATTTCTTTTTGCAAAATGCCAAATAGCATATTCGCTGTGGTAATCAGGTGAATTATGCCTAAAATGAAAAGGAACTCTGAATGATTCAGGGACCATGTTGATATCCCAGCCCGGCAACACACCAAACCCAATCACAATCAATGCAATCGCGTAAACTGATATCCTACGTCTCGTCGACTGACCTCCAACATCTTTGAGCATCCATGCAAACAAAATGGTATTAAACACCAGGGTCGGCAGTAAAAACCGTCCAAACGGCATGAAATCTCCACTGGTCAAGATTGAATATGCTATCGCTGCCATAGACATGATCAATATTGGTATTCCTATGGGAAGCCGTCCTTTGGAAAGTGCGACAAAAAATCCTGGGGCAATAATAAAAAGTGTGTTAGTTGTTAAAAATTGAATGATAACATAATAGATTCCGCGTACCAGCGTGGCAGCACTGAGGTCTATTTTAGCATAAGTAGTGTTGGAGAACGGCAAATAGTAGTAGGAGTAGCGACAGACCCAATAGATCCCGTATCCCACCAGGGTAATGACCAGAAAAATAAAGATTTCGCGCCGATATTTTTGTGAGGCAAGCCTGCGTGAGATTATCGTAATTATTGCTAACAGTATGGCCCAATAAATACCGTCTGTACGCATCAGTCCCAGAGCCAGGCCCGCAATCCCAGCTACTATGGGTGCGATACTATGACGTCTCAGAATCAACCGTTCAAACGTGATAAATATCAGAAGTGTGAAGGGCATGGTTTCAAGGCCGCTTGTTGACCAAACCGCAAATGGGGGTGAACATCCTAAAAACAATACTGCCATACAGGACTGAGGCAAATTCAAAGCCAACCTGTATCGGAGGGTATTAAAAAACAGGTAAAGAAGTGTTGAGCCACACAAGAACGAAAGCATCAACGGCCAGAAAGTTATGCTCAATTTAAAATATTCGACGACAGCACAGACCGCAACCCAGAGAAAATTGCTGAAACCCTCTACCGGGATATGATCTCCAAGGTTGTATCGCAACCCATTGCCTAAAGCCCAGTTCCTTGCATAGCGAAAAGAAATAAAAGCATCATCACAAACCCACCAAAAACGATATGTCAGTAAAGCGTATGGTACCCACGATAGGGTAAAACAGATCAAATCGCTAACATGACATTTCCTCAGATAGGTTGAATGTGGGTTTTGCAACATGGGTAACTTTTTTTATTATGCATACATACTGTCTAAACAAAAAGCTCGTTCAAACAATATGCTGATGACTTTGAATAAACTTTTACAAAATCCTGGGGGTATCTTTCCTGGATACCTGCTTCCAGATATGAAACCTTATTGCCGCAAATGGTGATATGCAATATCACACAAAACGCTACTGCTATGATACCTGTCAGTCATAATGTTGTTTTCTTTCTTATAGCTAGGCATCCCTTGTTGTTTGTCTTGTTTGTGGTTTTTTATCGGCAATGTTTTCAATATAGGATGGATACTGCAGGGGTGTCAAGCGTGAATAGCCGGGGCATTAATGACCAAATCTATGTCTGTTTACTTCTTGGTTGCACTTGCTCTCTATACGATATATGATCAAAAGTAATTTTTTTTCCTGCAACACAAAACGTAATACCAGAGTCTAAAATCTATGATCATGAACATCTCGGCAAAACCGTTTTTTAAAAGCATCAAACGGGAAACAGCCCTGCTGATCTGCATATTCCTGCTTGCCCTTGCGGTGCGCGTAGTGTTTTTTAACGGACTGAACTGGGATGATGATCCCGATTATGTCAACAGGGTTTACAAGGTTAAAACCGGGCAAGGGTTTATTTACACTGACAATAACGGCTTTCGTATCGGCACCTATTATCCGGCTGTGCTTACCTATGCACTGTTCGGCATTAATGATGTGGGCTGTGGAACATACGCGCTGGCGGTTTCGCTGCTGAGCATCATTGCAATATATGCTCTGGGTAAGCTCCTTTTTAATGAACGCACAGGCATTATTGCCGCCCTGCTGCTGGCCCTGTACCCGCTGGATGTTGAGCTTGCCAGCCGCCTGATGCCGGACGGACTGCTTGCCGGCTTTTCACTGTTTGCACTCTATTTTTTACTCAAAGGGGATATACAAAACAGTAAAAGCCCTGGTGCCGGGCTTCAGTCAAAATGGTCATATGTACTCTGCGGGCTTTTACTGGGGTGGTGCACCCTGGTCAACATGTCGGCGGTTGTTATTATCCTGTTTGTGGCAGTCTATTTTTTCTTCTCCCTCGGTACTTTTCATGCAAAATTACAGCAGACCGGTTATCTCAAAGGATTTGTAAATGTTGTTTTCATGCGATACATCCTCCTCGCCGGCGCTTTTCTGGCTGTTGCCGTAATCGAGGGATGGGCTTATTACAAGGTTACCGGTGATTTCTTTTTTAAATTTAACAATACCCTTTCTCACTACGCCGGCAACTATGGGTTCTGCAAGGATTTTGATATGTACCCCCGGATTATGTTCCACCTGGATCACCTCGGACACTTCCGCTTCAGAGGGTGGCAGAACAGCTACTACGGATTTTATTATATCGTTGCCTTTTTTGCTCTGATCTATGGCCTGGCGCAGCTTAACATAAACACGTATACCGTTATCCTGTGGCTGCTTACCGTATTTTGTTACCTGCAATGGGGCAGCATGAGTGTTACGGAGTATAATCCCCTGCACCGACTGGCACGGCATCTGTCCCTGGCTACCCCCCCCATGATCCTGTGCTGTGCATTTTTCCTGGGCAACTACCGGCCGGAGCACATACGAAAATATGCGGCCCCTGTGATCGTGCTCTTTTTGCTCGTTACTTCTCTGCTCTTTAATTATTATCGCCACGAGCACCTGACAGACAGTGTGCTGCCCCAGGCAGAAATCCATGAATACCTGGAACAGCTGAAGCCGAACATTGTGTATGCGGCCAACAATACCATTGCTTACCAGAAATTTCTTGACAAGTTTCAGGACCGGGGCCGGCGCTATATTGACATCCGCCGGGCCGGGAAAATCCGCCGGGACGGAGCCTATGCTATTATTGGTGAGTTTCGCAACTGGCGCGATGTCGTTCGGGACATTCTACCCAATCCGTATGACATTCCTGCCAACTGGGAGTTGGCAAAAGTCATTAAGGTTGAAGGACGATTAAAACGTCCCCCTTACAAGGTCAGATTTTTCAAACTGCATAAAACACCCATTAAAAAACTCGAACTGAAAAAGCGCCGGCAGATTGAAAAACATCTCGCAGAAAAGTTTCCCGGGGCTTTTAAGCCCAGCTCCAAACTCATTCTTTCCTGGGAGTGCGAGCTTTTGGACGGCATTGATGAGCTGCACCTGAGGGGCAGAAAAGTTTCCCTGCAGCATATTGCCTTCAATGCCCCAGAGGAAATTACCTATAAGGTATTTAGGCCCATCCGCCAAAAAGAATATTATACCTATCGAATTATTAAAGAAGAGGGCCGCGGCGAGGTAAACATCACGCAGCAACCATCACCACAGAATAATTTCACACTGGTAATCAGGATTGATGACGGCCCGTTTCCGTCCTGGGATTTCTACCGTTTTTTTCTGGTAGCGGACAGAAAATAAGACGTTAAGTGTAAAGTGAATTTGGTAATTATGTAATGCCGACTACGTGATACTGGATAGAGAACGTGAAACGAGAAGCGTGAAACGGGTTTTTTAAGCCTTTTCGCCTAACCCGCATTATTCATGACTATTAGCGGCCAGCCTGCGGCATCGGGCTGCGTGCTTTAGGCTATGTGCTCGCAAAAACAGCTGCTTTCTTGATTACCAGACATCGCTCGCACCGCCTTTGCAGCCCCATCCGATGCCACAGGCTGCAGGCGTGCCG
>JANQFE010000141.1 GCA_028278025.1 Thermodesulfobacteriota bacterium
GGAAAAACCGATAGTACCCGGCAAATAGGGCCAGTTGAAATAAAACGCCAGCCCGATGCCACCGTATGCGGCGTGGGCGATGCCGCCGGAAAGAAAGACGATGCGGTTGACCACCACGAGGGTGCCCATGATACCGCAAATGACGCTGGCCAGCAGACCGGCAGTTAGGGCGTTGCGCATGAAATCAAATTGCAAAGCTTCAATCATCGGGGTTGCTTCTCCTGGTCCGCCCGCTTTCGGTGGGGCTTGCTGTGGGTCACCAGTTCCACCGGACATACTTCTTCCACGGTACAGGAATACATATGCTCCAGCAGGTCGCCGGTGATTTCGTCCTGGTCATGATAATGCAGCTTTTTGTTTACACAGGCCACCGATTTTATATAGTGAGAAATCGCAAACAGGTCATGACTGACCACGACAACCGTAATGTCTTTGTTGAGTTCTTTGAGTAGCCGGTAAAAATCCGCCTGGCCCCTGCTGTCTATGCTGGCGGTGGGTTCATCCAGCAAAAGAAGCTTGGGCTGGGCCACCAATGCCCGGGCGATAAACACCCGTTGTCGTTGGCCTCCGGAAAGCATGCCGATTTTTCTGTCTGCATAGACTGCCATTTCCATACGTTCAAGGGCATCCAGAGCATCGCGGCGGTTGGCTGTAGATTGCCGGGACAAGCGTTTTTTTGGATCGAGTTTTCCCATCATTACTACGTCAATGGCCGTGATCGGAAAGCTTCGGTTCGTGTGAATATCCTGTGGCACATAGCCGATGCTAGGCGAAGCCTCTTGGGGTGGTTTTCCATCAACGCGAACAGTACCCTTTACCGGTGTTAACAGGCCCAATACCAGTTTCAGCAGCGTAGTCTTACCGCCGCCGTTGGGGCCGATAATGGCCATAAAATCCTTCTGCTGGACGGTGAGGTTCACATCCTGAAGTACAACTTCTCCGTTATAGGCAAAATCAAGATCTTTAATTTCAATGATCGCCATAGTATGTACATCCGCCTATTTCAACGCTGCCTGGAACTTGTCTGCAACCCGACGCATATTGGACATCCAGTCTTCAGCCAAAGGATCAGCAAAGGCTACCTGGCCGCCGATCTCCCGGGCCACGAGTTTGGCGCTTTTGGTTGAAAACTGGGGCTGAACAAAAACAACCTTGATCTTGTTTTCCCTGGCATGCTGGATCAACTCTTTTAACTGAGCCGGTTTGGGATCCTTGCCTTCAATCTCGATGGGGACCTGTTTTAATCCATAGGCATGCGCAAAATATCCCCAGGCCGGATGGAATACCATGAATCGCAGGCCCTTTTTTCCTGTGAAGGTCTTTTTCAGATCGGCGTCCAGTTGGTCTATCTGCGCTGTAAATGCTTTGAAGTTGGTTTCATAGTGGCTCCGATGCCCCGGGTCGGCATCCTGCAGCGCGGTCAGAATGGTACGAGCCTGGATCTTCACCAGCGGCGGCGACAGCCAGATATGGGGGTCGAGACCGGTATGATCGTGATGGTCTTTATCATGTCCTTCTTCCTTATGATGTTCACCTTTTTCATGACCATGGTCGGTTTCGTGGTGTTCCTCTGCGTGTTCACCATCATCATGGTGAACCTCCATGGCGAGTTTAGCGATACCGTAGTCCGTATGGATTACCTTGAGATTGGGATTGGCTGCAGTTATTTTGTTTAAATGTGCCTTTTCAAACTCGATCCCCACCGCGAAGTATAGTTTTGCCTTGGAAATGGCTACCATCTGCAGTGGTTTGGGTTCATACGTATGGGGATCGGCTCCGGGATGAACCATAACTTGAACATCAACCAAGTCCTTGCCAATTTGTTGCACAAGATATTTCTGAGGTGCGATGGTGACAAATACAGGGAGCTTGTCGTCTGCGAAACTATTGCCCGTAACCACAAATGATTGAAGAAAAATAATCCAAAACAGTTTAATAAACGTATGCATTTTCTCCTCCTTCCACATGTAGGTCATCCAGATGTAATGTTATCATGCAACTTTTTTTTTTTAAATTATATTTTACAAGTAATTCTATTTATATCCGATATAACAAGTAGTTGTACTATATGCACGCTTTTATAAGCGCTTTCAACTACCATGCAAATATATTGCATTAACTTGAAATATGCAATATAATTTTCGCTTCGGACTCAATTAAGAAGAGGGGACTTTCAGAGAAATTGCATATAATCATAAATCATTTACAAAAGATGTTGCCCATTGCCGCATCGTTTACTATTATAAATTGATTTGATGGGATGATATCTGACAATAAAAGGTTCCAATGACGAAGCAACCATTTAATGCTTATCCATCCACGCACACCGCCAGGAAGGTTTACTCCATCGATTACCTTCCTGCCCTTTTCCTGGCAGCAGCCCTTGTTTTTCTGCCCACAGGCCCGGGATCCAGTACCCTCAACTCCTTGGCCATTGTATTTGTCAGCATAGTGCTCGAAGCCATCCCTTTTATGATGATCGGAGCACTTGTCGGCGGATTAATCGAAGCCTTTGTAAGCCGGGAGCGTATGGCCACCCTCCTGCCCCAAAAAGGCTGGTTGACCGTATGTATTGCGGCCGGAGCAGGGGCTGTTTTCCCGGTTTGCGAATGTGCAGTTGTGCCGGTGGTACGACGTTTGATCGGCAAAGGTCTGCCGTTCTCCGCGGCCATCGCTTATCTTCTCGGCGGTCCCATCGTGAATCCTATCGTAGCTGCTTCAACGGCCCTGGCCTATGCATTTGATTGGCGCATCGTCATTCTGCGCCTGGGCTTTGGATACGGCATTGCTGTTGTAATCGGAATGATCATGGGAAGGTTGTTTGCCGGCATCGGGGCCGTCAAGGTCAACGGTGACGCCCTCGAGAACAACGCCTCATCCTGCGGCTGTCATCACCACCCACTGGAACACACTCATGACGAGGCGTGTCCCGGGACATCGGAAGCCTCTAACGTAATCACAAATCAGGCAGCCGATACCACGGCATGCAGTTGCGGCTGCAGTCATGCGACTTCGGATAGTTGGGTCGGCAAGGTAGGGGCGGCCTTTACCCACGCGATGGATGATTTTTTGGCTGTGGGGCACTATCTTGTCATCGGCGCTTTCATCGCCGCACTGGCACAGACCTATATCGACCGTTCGAGCTTTTTGAGCTTGACGTCCGTTCCGTTATTGTCCGTTGTATTGATGATGATCCTGGCGATAATGCTCAACCTGTGCTCTGAGGCGGACGCTTTCATTGCTGCGTCTTTTCGGGGGTTGATGCCCCTCCCTGCTCAAATGGCCTTTTTGTTGACCGGGCCAATGTTCGACCTCAAGCTTCTTCTCATGTATCAAAGTGTTTTTAAACGCAGAGCCATTGTTGTTTTGGCATCACTTATTCTTGCAGCGGTACTGGTGATTGCACTCGGGCTCGAAATGCTGCAGGGGACGCTCCAATGAAATCACTGGATCAAGCGCTAAAGCGATGTATGCATCCTTTCGTATTCGCCGCCTGGACCGGGTTTCTGATCTATCTCTTGGTCAGCCAGCGTTTTGTTGCTTTCCTGCGACCTGAATTTGGTTTGCTTTTGGCCGTGGCGAACTTAGTCGCCATGGGCTTCATGCTTGCAGCCCTGATTCGTCCTAAAACGACGGAGATGGACACGTCCGCTATTTTGCGGGCACTGGTGTTACTGATCCCGGTTTTGTATTATGTGGTCATGCCGGACACCATGCTGGGCAACCAAGCGTTTAAAAAGAGATTCATTGGAACCAATAACGGAGCCATCAGTCGGCAAGCACCAACCACGCTTTCCTCGCCAGGGGCTGAAAACAATCCGAACGCTGCGGCACCACTGGGGTTCGTCGAAAGCATGCAACAAGCAGTGCCTCAAGAGCGAACGATCCTTGACATTATCCGTAGCCCCAATCTTTTTAAAGAAAAACGGGTGATTGTCACTGGCATGATCATGCGCGATGAGGAGCTCAAACCGCATTTCGGGGGTAGGGACACGGTTGTGTATCGCTTCATGATCAACTGCTGCGCCGCGGACGCGTTACCCTTGACGATCGTGCTGGATACGGATCAGACAGATGCTTTTGCCAAGGACCAGTGGGTGCAAGTGGATGGGATTTTCGATCTTAAACAGATCAATGGCAAACCCGTTCCAATGTTATTAAAGCCCCAAATCAAACGGGTTGCAGCTCCTCCGGTGCCTTACCTCAGACCGTTTTAAAAAGCTGGCCTGTGGAAAGTCTATAAAAGACCGCCATCCAGCATCCACAGATGTCATGATCTGGCGATTAAGAATTGCACATTACATCTGATAACAGAAGAAATTTCCGAACTGAAAAATTCAATGATACGGTTACTTTAATTGCATATCAAAGAATATTTTTGATTATTACCATTTGTAATATACAATTTTGATTGCAAGTGATTATTGCGTTACGTTTGAAGTTAGATTAAAAAAAGATTACAGCTTTACAAGCTCTATATCTCCCCAGGCTCCCATTTTATCATCCTTGATTATCACTATAGCGTCTATGCCGGGTATTGACTGTGCTTTATCTATTCCATTAGTAATATCAGCAGTTTTTTTAATAAGATTGCCGATTGCCGTAGCGGCCGCATCAGCCAGTGCTGCTGAGGATGATTTGATGGTAACAGCATCTGCCCGGCCGAAGCTCAGCGAGGGTCCTACAATCCCGGAAGAAGTACACAGTGCCGCCGGTGTTTCGGCAGGCTTAATTTTTATACCGACCTTTTCACTCAGTGGTGAGGTGCCTGCAAATATACTGATGGTAACATCTTGCTGAACTTTTAGAAATATATCACCGCCGTTTTCAACTAGTATTTCATTACTCTGTTTTAAAAGATCATTGCCAACGAATTCGGCAACTGCCCCGGCAACAGCGGCCATGGGGCCGACATCGGCTGCAGAGGACCCTTCCAGCATTTTCTTGATTACAACGGGAGCAGTCTTGTCAAAAGGCAGGGGGGTTAGTGAGCTGTAAAAGTCAGGATGCTGTTTTATGTAATCTTCAATTACCGTGCGGACCTTGAGTATGGCATCACGGGCTTCCTGCTCAAGGTTAGAGGCCGCGCTGATAAAAAGATCAGTTTCTTTTACCGACACGATAAATGAGATAAGCCTGTCAGTCGAAGAATGCTGGCGGTAAGTACGCTGCTCATAAGGCATGACAAAGCAAATCCAATTTACAAAGCTTAAAATCCAAAAATACAAAAAAATTTAAATTAAAAAGACTAAACATTGAGAAAAAAGCTGTTCTTACATCTCTTGGGTATTATGATTTTTAACTCCTGACATCATTGTTTATGCTAATTAAAACTGATACAGTTTTTGCCGAGCAATGACTCCAGCTCGCTGATAAATAGTTCAGAGGGGTTTGTCTGGTACGTTTCACCGAAGTTTATAACCGTTTCGCTTTTATCTGGTATGATGACATGAAAAAAGACTTTTGATTTACCGGGATTGTTTTTAACTATATTCTTGAATTTCTCTATACCCTGATCATTCAGTTTGTGTATGAGACACCTGACATGCACATCGGGTGCGGTGATCTCATGGGCTTTTTCAAGGGGTACTATTTGCTCGGCAATAATTTTGTTGTTGTTCTCGCTTTCAATGCTCAACTTTCCTTTGATCAGCAAAGGGTGTTCGGCCTGCAGCAGTGAGCTGCTTTGGCGGAATGTTTCCGGGAAGACAATAACCTCTATAAAACCCAGCAGGTCTTCAAAGGTTACAAAACCCATGGGCTCTCCTTTCTTGGTTTTATATGGCTTGCAATTATTGACAACACCGCCGATCAGAACATCTTTTTCTTTTGCTTCTGCAAGTGCAGATTGAGTATTAGTTGTTGAAAAGGTTTTCAGCATCTCCTTGTAGTTGTCAAGGGGGTGGCCGGTGATATAGAAACCAAGGCATTCTTTTTCAAAGGCCAGAAGCTGTTTCTTATCCCATTCAGGTATATCGGGATAGCGTATGGTTTCTGTCACATCAGTTCCGGTGTTTTCGGCAATCATTGTAAACATACTTAATTGCTGTTTTTCACGTTCCTCCTGAGCCCGCTCACGCTGCGCCTTTTCAACATGTTCGTCAAGCACGGACATGAGCTGAGACCTCTTCACACCGGTCGAGTCAAAAGCACCACATTTAATAAGGCTTTCAAGGACTTTTTTATTGGCTTTGCGCAGGTCGACCCTTTTGCAAAAATCATGCAGCGAAGTAAATTTGCCGTCACGTTCACGAACTTCAATTATTGAAGCAATAGCGCTGGTACCGACATTTTTCACGGCAGCAAGGCCAAAGCGTATCTTTTTGCCGCTCACGGTGAAATCATTAAAGCTTTCATTAACATCAGGCGGCAAAACATCTATGTTTTTTTCACGGCACTCGTTGATATGTTTGACTACCTTATCCGTATTATCCATTTCGGAGCTTAACAGCGCTGCCATAAATTCAACACCGTAGTGGGCCTTTAGATAGGCGGTCTGGTAGGCAACATAAGCATATGCGGCACTATGTGATTTGTTAAAACCGTATTCGGCAAAATTAGCCATAAGATCAAAAATCTTTTCGGCCTTGGGCTGACGTATTTTGTTCTTCTTGGTTCCCTCGATGAATTTTTCTTTTTGCTTCGCCATTTCTGCAGGTTTCTTTTTACCCATAGCCCTTCGCAGCAGATCAGCATCAGCGAGTGAAAAATTGGCCAGGGTGCTTGCGATTCTCATTACCTGTTCCTGGTAGAGGATAACACCATAGGTTTCTTTGAGAATGTCCTTAAGCTCAGGCAGTTCATATTTTACATCTATTTTTCCATGTTTTCTTTTTATGAAATCATCTACCATACCGCTGCCCAGAGGTCCGGGTCTGTACAGAGCAAGAAGCGCGGTGAGGTCATCTATAGATCCGGGCTTTATACGGCCCAGCAGCTCTTTCATGCCGGAACTTTCAAGCTGGAAGATACCCTCAGTTTCAGCTGCAGATAAAAGCTCGTAGGTTTTAGTATCATCCAGGGGTAAATCATTAATATCAGGAAGGCTATTGTCAGGATTTGACTGTATAAGTTTAATTGCCCGGTCGATAACCGTTAAGGTCCTAAGGCCCAGAAAGTCGAACTTGATAAGGCCGATGCTGTCAACATCATTCATTGGATACTGGGTCATTACTTCGTCTTTGGGGCCCTTATACAAAGGCAGGTAATCTACAAGCCGGCTGTCAGCGATTACGACGCCGGCAGCATGGGTTGACGCATGGCGGGTTAAACCCTCAAGACATTTAGAGATGGTAATCAGCTTTTTGACCTGTTCATCATTGTCAATGAGCTCTTTAAGCCGTGGTTCTTGCCTCAGCGCTTTATCAATGGTAATTCCCAGATCATTGGGCACGAGCTTGGCAATAGTATCGACTTCTTTAAAAGGCATATCAAGAGCACGGCCTACATCACGAATAACACCTTTTGCCAGCATCTTGCCAAACGTAATTATCTGGGAAACGTTTTCTCGCCCGTACTTTTGCGTTACGTAGTCTATAACCCGGTCTCTTCCTTCCATGCAAAAATCAACATCTATATCAGGTGGATTAATGCGCTCAGGATTTAAAAACCGTTCAAAAAGCAAGCCGTTTTCTATAGGATCAATCTCAGTGATTTTCAACGCATAGGCGACCAGACTTCCGGCTGCAGAACCGCGTCCGGGGCCGACCGGTATGTCATGGCTTTTTGCAAATTGAATAAAATCGGCAACGATAAGGAAGTATGTAGTAAAATGCATGTGTTTAATCATGGTTATCTCGTTGTCCAGGCGCTGCCGGTATATCCGGGCTGTCTTTTCAAAGTCCGAGTCATGTGTTTTGTGCAGTTTTTCAAGACGCTCCGCAAGCCCGTCACGGGCAAGTTTTTCAAAATATGAATCATTGTCATAACTGTCGGGGGGGGTAAATTTAGGAAATCTGTATTCCTTAAATGATATTTTAAGGTTACACTGTTCAGCAATTGCTATGGTGTTGCGTAAGGCTTCAGGAACATGCGAAAAAGATTTCTGCATCTCTTCAGGGGATTTAAAATAAAACTCTTCTGTTGTAAAACGCATTCTATCAGGAGAATTGATGGTTTTGCCGGTCTGGATGCAGAGCAGGATTTCATGGGCATACGCATCAGAAGCATTAAGGTAATGGCAATCATTTGTAGCCACAAGCGGTAAAGAAAGCTTTTTTGATATCCTGAGCAGTCCTTCATTTACTTTTTTCTGATCATTGATTTTGTTATCCTGAAGTTCGAGGTAAAAACAATCTTCATTAAAAATTGACTTGTATTGATCAGCAATGTCAAGAGCCCGGACAAAATCATCTGCAAGGATTGCCTGAGGTATTTCACCGTGGAGACAGGCAGACAAGGCAATAAGTCCCTCGCTATGCTCCTGTAAAATTTCTTTATCGATACGGGGGCGATAGTAAAAACCCTCAAAATAAGCAGCAGTGATGAGCTTTAAAAGATTTTGATATCCAGCCTCATTTTTTGCCAAAAGAATTATATGAGAATGCACTTCTTTATAACCACTGTGAGAATCCTTTTTAAAACGGCTGCCGGGTGCAAGGTATATTTCACAGCCAATGATAGGCTTTATACCATGGTGCCGTGCTTTTTGATAAAACTCTATGGCGCCAAACATGTTGCCGTGGTCGGTTATGGCAAGGGCCGGCATGTGGTACTCTTTGGCTTTCTTAAATAGATCATCAAGCCTTATGGCTCCGTCAAGTAAACTGTATTGAGTATGCAGATGAAGATGAACAAAATCGGCATGTTTCATGAGTATATTCCCCTGTGATTACTGTAATGAACTGTTTTCATATTATTTATACCATTATTTAGGTTCAGGATGTAAAAGCAATTTTGACGAAGGATTATATCTCATGTGGTGGTTTTTTTAAATAGGAACTGTATGTTTTTGTAATTTAATTGTGTTGGATATGCTTTTAAAAACGGTTGGAACAGATTAGACGAATACATTATTTTGACAGATTGTACCTGTTTTGTAATGTTTTAAGGATAAAATAAAAAAGCATTAAAAAACAAGTACATAAAATAAAAGATGATACGGCTACATACAGGTGAATATCTTAGGATTTTTTTTGAAAAAACGTTTTATTTATGCTAATTTTACACTCATAAACTCATAAAGCACATGATACTATCTTAACAAGTATAAAAAATGAAATTATCTGAAATTATTACCATTCTCGAAGCAGATCTTTTAAACGGTCATGACAAACTTGACATGGAAATTGTGGCAGGGTTTGGTTCAGACCTGATGAGCGACGTGCTTAACCGGGCGACAGATGGTGTCCTTTTGTTAACAGGTCTTACTAACGTACAGGTAATACGTTCTGCCGTGATTTCTGCTACCACGGCTGTAGTATTTGTAAGAGGCAAGCAGCCCTGTGATGATATTATTGAGCAGGCCCGCAAACACGGATTACCAATTATGGTAACACCGTTTACCATGTTTACAGCCAGCGGCAAATTATATGAGGGAGGACTACGGGGAATAGAGAACCGGTCCGCAGCTAAACACTGATTGTCACACAGAGCACATGACGTTATAAGCTGCTGCAAGACCCAGGCCGGCGATTACTTAACCCAATAGATATTCAGATACATTATGTGTTAAAAGAATGCGCCTGAAAAAACATATCTTGCAAATGCTTCTTATGTCAGTATCTTCTGTTTATGTATTCCCCTTAATCGTATAGATCAGCACCGGTAAACTGTTCCTGCGTCTGTTTCACGTTAAACCGCAATTAATTGACAAGACAAAAATATGGCTGAACTAGAAAAAACGTATACGGTGAAACCCAGGGACTTTATACGGGCTGGAGAGGTGTCCATCCAGATACAGAGCCTGCTTAAAAGCATGGGGGTTACTCCTGATATAGTGAGGCGTGCTTCTGTGTGTGCCTATGAATCAGAAATGAATATAGTCATGTATGGTGGCGAGGGTACGTTTACCCTCCGAGTCGACCAAGATATGATAATGATTAGGGCCTGCGATGACGGACCCGGTATTGATGATATTGAACTTGCCTTCCAGGAAGGATATTCTACGGCTACGCCTGAATACCGGGAGATAGGTTTTGGAGCAGGTATGGGACTTCCCAATATCAAGAAAAATTCTGATGAAATTCAAGTAGAGTCACATAAGGGTGAAGGCACCTGTCTGGTCATATATATTAAGATAAATTAATCCAGTGAAAAAACAGAGTAAAAAAAAAGGCAGGGTTTTCTACGTTAGAAGAGATAGCAGGCTTTGTAACGGCTGCGTGCTGTGTATGAAGGTATGTCCTACAAAGGCTATCCGCGTCAAGAATCGCACAGTTTCTTACATAGCCGGTGATTGTATAGATTGCGGGGAGTGCATCAGGGCCTGTCCCCGGGGTGCCGTGAGCGCGCATACAACTGAGAATTTAAAAGTTGAGAAAACAAAAACAATACTGAGTGTGTCACCTGTTCTTTATACTCAGTTCGGTCCCGGCTATGCTCCCCATGAAATTGATGCCGCCCTGAAAAGTATGGGTTATTATGATGTGTATGACCAGTGTGAAATGCAGGAAATGTTCAATGTCGCGATGGAGCTTTATATTAATGAAAACAGAAAGAACAAGGATGCTCCCTGGCCGCTTATCTCTCCCGTGTGTCCGGTAGTGGTAAGGCTCATCGCTTACCGCTTTCCGTCTTTGTTAAGAAATATTCCACCGATCATTCCGCCAAGAGAACTTGTCGCCAGAGAGTCTAAAAAGAATGCTGCCCAGCGTTATGGCATTGGTGAAGATGATATAAACGTGCTTCATGTAACACCCTGCTCGGCAAAGATGATATCAATAAAGGATCCTCTTGTTGTTAAACATTCTTCATTGTACGGAGCAATCGGTATTAATAAAATTTACAATGATGTGATGAAGCATTTGCGTCATGTTGCTGATATCGATAAAGCACCGCATTCAAGCGGTATAGGAATAGGCTGGTGCATGTCCGGCGGAGAAATTGCAGGCATGGAGGATGGAAATTTTCTGGCAGTATCCGGCATGCAGGAAACCATACAGTATCTTGAAAAGATTGAAATGGGGCTGCTTGGTGAAATAGATTATGTTGAGTTCAGAACCTGTGCTGAAGGCTGTATCGGCGGACCGCTAACCGTATGTGACAAGTATCAGGCCAAGCATACAATTCAAAGACTGGTAAGACTGTTTGGACCGGAACGGACCGTAAAATGCGGTTATTTGAAGCAGCTCTATAAAAAGGGCTGGTACTCAAGCGACCGGGAGGCAGGGCCGCCCGTAAGAACGCAGCAGGTGCGCTCCATTGCTGATGCGATTGAGCGTCAGAAGGAAGTTGAAAAAATACACAAGATGCTTCCCGGAAAAGAATGCGGAGTGTGTGGCACGCCCAACTGTGAGACATTTGCTGAAGATGTTGCTGATGGAAAGGCAACTGTTGAAGAGTGCGTGTTTATAAAATGTTTTAAAAATAATACGGAGAAAAAACGTGAAGGCAGGTGAGCTCATAGAAAAACTGCAGGTGGAATTGTCAGCAGGGGCTACAGGGCTTGATAATACAGTAGATAACGCATACTGTGGTGATCTGTTGAGCGACGTTATGGCACATGCACCGCAAGGTTCGGTATGGCTTACAATACAGGGACACCAGAATATTGTTGCGGTGGCAGTCCTCAAAGAAATTGCCGCCATAATCCTGGTAAACGGACGCATTCCTGATGATGATACCAGGACTAAGGCCGACGAAGAGGGGATCCCTGTTTTGCTCTCTCAGGACACATCGTATCAGGTGGCCGGTCAGCTTTTCAAACATGGAATTGGCACTGATTGCGGATGAAGCTTTTTAAGGCCGATTTGCATATTCATTCCTGTCTTTCACCCTGTGCAGATCTTGATATGACTCCCAGGGGTATTATTGAGATGAGTCTGCAAAAAGGATTGGACATTATTGCCGTAAGCGATCATAATTCTGCGGAAAATGTCGGTGCTGTAATCAGGGCTGCACAGAACAGGAATTTGACGGTTTTGCCGGGATTAGAGGTAAGTTCACGGGAGGAGGTGCACTGCCTGGCTTTTTTTAACACCCTGCAGCAGGCTTTAGATCTGCAGGATATAATATACAAGGCACTGAAAGGTACTAACAGACCTGATATTTTCGGTGATCAGGTGATCGCAAACGAATGTGATGAAGTGGAAGGTTTTAATGATCGCAGGCTGATCGGTGCTACCGAGCTGACACTCAAAGAAATTGTCAACCAGGTACACCGGCTCGGTGGTCTGAGCATTGCTTCACACATAGACAGGCCCAGCTACAGTATAATAAGCCAGTTGGGATTCATACCTGATGATCTTCATTTGGATGCTCTGGAAATCACCGATTGTACAAAAGGCAGAGAACTCCCTATAAATGAGAAGTTTACACTGGTTTCATTTTCAGATGCGCATACTCCTGATGAAATTGGGCGTGCTGCAACATTTTTCTGGCTCCAGAAGCCCTGCGTAAATGACATTCGCCTGGCCTTAAAAAACGAATCGGGCAGAAGGGTTGGTGAATGAGTGAGGGAAATTTCACTGCATATCATCGACATAGCTGAAAACAGCCTGGCTGCCGGAGCCAGTCTTATAAGCATTACCGTTACCGAGGATTCTCAAAGAAATATCTTGAGTGTTACAGTTAATGATAACGGGCGGGGGATTCCTCCAGAAAAGATTAAGAAAGTTCTTGATCCGTTTTTTACAACACGAACAACGCGGCGGGTTGGTTTGGGGCTGTCTCTGTTTCGTGAGGCAAGCAGAAGGTGTGAAGGTAAATTTAACATAGAATCAAAAGAATCAATGGGTACCAGAGTCAGCGCCACCTTCAGGCTCGATCATATAGATTTACCACCTATGGGCAACCTGAGTACAGGGCTGATTGGCCTCATCATGGGATATCCTGATGTGGATTTTTATTTTAACCACACTGTTGACGGCAAACAGTTTGAACTTGATACGCGGCTGATAAGGAAAGAGCTTGAAGAGGTGCCCCTGAATAATCCCGCAGTGTATACATATCTGAAACAAACCATAGGCGCATATGAACAGGAATTAAGAAAATAATGTATTTTTTAGTACCGAACTTTTTTATGAGGGCCAGATATTATGCCTAAGCTCACTATAGAGGAACTTAAAAAAAATAAAGAAAATGCAAAAAATGCGGTAAATGTTTTACTAAATGCCCGGTAAGCGCAATTCAGTGGATTAAGAAATATCCGGCCTACATCGACAAAGGAAAGTGTGTAAAATGCATGACCTGTTTCAGTGAATGTCCTTTTGATGCGATAGACTAACTGTGTTTTTGCTGAACTGCTTCAACTGTTTTTTTCATCTTTTATCAACCTGAGCTTAGGGACAGTCGGCTTTTCTTCGGCAGGCTTTTTTTGTTTGGGGGTAACGTCTACAGATATTACAAAGTGCTCTTTCTCATCCATGGTAAAAATCTCACCGTTCATCTGGGGTATCCGCAGAATCCAGGTCACATCAGTCGGAGGAATAACCAGAAGTTTAAAATGGAGATTATACCAGTTCTTTTTTACATTCTTCTCAATATCCTGCACAACCCCGTAAAACAGCCCTGACTGTGAACCTATAAGGATAATATCACCGGGCGAAGTATTTGATTTAAATGCGAGTGTATTTTTAAGATTGTCCAGTATTTTCTGTAATTCCATATCGCTCTCTTATTTAGTTCTTATATTTAAATTTAGGGGTAAAGCTTTAGCGAGGTCTTTAGTTTTGATTGCTGCAGGCTACGTGCTTGCTGGAACGACTATTAGTATAGTTCAGGTTGAGGCTCGCACTGCCCTTGCTGCTCAAAACCAAAGACCTTCACCGATCAACTGACAAATTAAAGTGTGACGCTATACTAGTATAGATACTCGCTGTTTGTCACTATCTTATAGCATACATTATATCTAAGCGATAAAAATCTTAATGTTTCGCAGAGATAATCCGAAAGAGGAAAAGTGTGTTTAAGGCCGAGGCCGAAGCTGAAGCGTTTTTTCATATAATAAAGAATCAGTTGCTATTACAACGTTTTGTTGAATAAATGTGTATAAAAATAAAAGTTAAAACAAATATTTAAATACATAACTTAATAATTAACTTTACAACAAGTCGCTATACCATGCATTATGCTCCGCCTAAAATAATAAACATATATCAGGATGTAACGGATGAAGAGTTTTTTAATATTGTTTTTTCTGAAGAAGACCGTCTTGATCTTGTATATGTACGGGAAGCAAAAAAACGACAAGATAGAACGGTTCCATACTTTTGTTCGATTCTTGCAAAAGAAGAAAATTACACCTGGAATGATAAACGGTTTTGGGGAGTTGTGCATGCAGTATATATTTTAGGAATTTTATCGGATGAACGTGCAATACACGCATTGATCACGGCCGGAAAGTTTGCCGACACTTATGCAAATGAATGGATACTCGACGCACTGCCGGAGTGTTATTTGAGGCTGGGGAGAAAATCTGTTCCAGAACTTATGCATCACATTACAAAGTGCAAAGCAATGAGCAGTCCTGCCATAGCAAGTGCGGCTCTAGGGCTATGGAACATATGGTATGCATATCCTGATACGAAGAAAAAGATCGAGAGTTTCTTGCTGTCGATAATAAAATCACCTGATACAAGTCTTGAAATACGTACAAATCTTATAGCAGATTTTGCTAAAATAGGTCGCAAAGATTTGAAGCCTTTGCTGGATGGATTCTATGAGCGTGGTGAAACCGATTTAAATATTTTTATGCGCGATGATATTGAACGATTATTTGCTGGAGAGGACAAACCCACGCTTTCACACTACGATTTGGACGAATTTTATAAGCCGGAGGAAATTGCCGGGCGTCAGCAGATATGGGCAGAAGAGCAGGAAAAACTGCGGCATGAAGCTGTAGACGAGTATATTCTGCAAAATTATAAAACAATCGGTAAGCAGGAAAACTGCCCCTGCGGTTCCGGTAAACAGTTTGAAGACTGCCATTTAATCTGGGCTGAACAGCAGCTGCAGAGATTAAAAGAGAAAGGAAAAGTAATTACTGATGCTATGATGCAGGAAATACCGGTTGTAGCTGAACGTCTCTATGAGAATGAGTTGCGCAGATTCCTGGCCCGCAAGAAAAAAACGAGACTTTTTTCAGAACTTAAGGCAAAGGTAATGGAATTGACCCATGCCCCTATAGATGATTTCATATCCGGCAGTTTTGTAACATATTTTGAGCCGATTTTTGCCAAAATAGGATTTGACGGGGCAAAGGATTACAAGATATTTATGAAAAGTTTTATGGAATACTTCAACGCGCTTTCCCGCCAACGATACACACCTACATTTTAGCTGCGCCCGGCAGCAGATGACCTGTCTGAGAGTTTAAAACATTATTCATTTATGTTATAGTTAATAAAAACAGTTCCCTGAAATTAAAGGGTAGTAAGCACATAAATAAACTTTTGCACAGTTAGTTTTTTTTATTAAGGGAGTAATGTCCACAACAGTACAGACCCTTGCTGATGTAAAAAATTGCGGTTACTCTTTCAGAACGGCAAAAGACGGCCTTGCGCAGATCGTGCGTAAGAAGGTCCTTGCCGGTGAAGAGCTTTTTCCTGATATATTTGGTATTGAAACAGCAAAAAGAAGATTTATCGAGATTATGTCTGCAGGCCGGGGCGGGCTGCTTACCGGTGAATATGGCGTTGCCAAGACCGACCTTGCCAAGCATCTAGTAAGTTTGCTTAATGAATACTATATTTCGGAACCGGTTTTTGCGGTTGAACAGTGTCCGGTGCAGGAAGATCCGCACATATTATTACAGTATATGAATGGCTCTGCCGCTACGCGATTACCGTATGCGGTTGAGCCGTGCCCGATTTGTAAGAACCTCATAAAGAATGCTTGCGGTGATCCAGAAAAGATAACAGTACGCAGACTTGATCGGCTTGTAGAAGGAACCGGTTTTGCCAGAGTGCAGGGTGGCGGGGATGTGCTGCCGGAAGAAATTGTCGGCACGTATAATTTGTTAAAGCTTGCGCAGATTGGAGACCCTTTTGACCCGAGAGTATTCGAACCGGGCAAGATCGGCCAGTCCAGCCGGGGAGTGCTGTTTGTAGATGAAATAGGCAAACTGCCTGAAAATGCCCAGCATGCCCTGATTCAGGCTGCTCAGGAAAGCATAGTAACTCCCGCCAAAACCAGGGAAACGTTTCCTGTTGATTTCCTGTTAGTGGCAACAACCAATCCTGTTGATGAGGAATATATTTGCGGTGCCGTGCGTGACCGTCTGGTGAGCATTAAGATTCCCCTTGTGGGGCTTGAAGAAGAAATAAGGATTGTTCAGAAAGAAATTGAAAAAGACAAGTCCATGATATATGTTCCGGGCCTTTTTGTGAAACTTGCTGTAGAGGTTGTCAGAGCCTTGAGGGGTGATGAGCGGCTGGAGATAGGTCCACGCACAAGCATTAATGCCGGACTTATCAGCAGGAGTTCTGCCCGGCTTGAAGACAGAGGTGTTGTTTCTTACTGTAATATAAAAGAGGGTATTTATACTGCCATACTCGGTAAAGCCCTTTTTGAGGACACGTCAGATATTGAGAAAAAAATTGATGAAGTGTTCCCGGAGATATCTTCCTATATTGAACACAATATTGATAGTATTGAACTTCCGAAAATAACTCGATATTGCAGAGATTTTTTAGGCGATGCTGATGTGTTTTGTGCATCTGCTCTCAAAAAAATAATTCAGGATACTGAAGAAATGCAAGAGATTGGAAAATTTTCCCAATGGATTTACAGTCAAGAAACAATTTATAAATATAGAATTTATGAGGTTATGGCAGAGTACCTTGAAGCATATGAGCGAGGATGTGTCAAAGGTGAAAAACCTCTTTGATATTACGCATTGGTGCTGGAGCAGTACAGGCAAAAAGTTTTCAAACAGAGAGTTGTTTTCTTTTGCACAAAACATTGCCGCTCAAACTGAAATCGACAACAATGACCTGCATCGACAAATAGCAAAAGCACATGCACAACATGAAAATTCAGTCAGTAAGAATGCACAGAAACAGCTTGAACAGTATACTGCAAAACAGCTTGAGGATGCTGTTCAAAAAATCAGAGGCACTAAAGGCGGCAGGCATGCGCAAAGACATGACCAGGGGTTGGGAAAGAGGGGCCAGGAAGTAGGTAATGGGGAACAGGGCCCAGGTTCCAGGGAGCAGAGAACTGATCATAATAGCAGCATTGTTCAACAAGCTGCTCAGGCTGCCCTGGATGAGGCCGCTGAACTGCTTTCTGAAAAAGACAGACAGTTGCTTAAACGATCAACAAAGCATCTGCATAGTTATAAAGATCTTTTTGAGCTGGCAAAAAAAATTGAAAACTCCATAACAGCAACAACTGCCGGCAACCATTCAAATGATTCAAAGAAATGCAGTGCAACCGGAGGCGAAGCTCAGGAAAAAAGTTTTTCCCCTTTGCAAAAAGAGGTTTACAAGGGCAGACATGCTTTTGGTGCCCCAGGCAAGCATGCATTACCGCTGGATGGATTTGACCGCCTGCCGGTACCAGAGGATTCACGTGATGGTTATGAAGGGTCTGTTTTATCTGATAATGAAGATACAGTTGCACTTAAAAAACAAACAAAGACAAGCAGTTCTGTACAACTTTCCTTTATTAAAACAATACAGCAGATATCTTCTAACTATCATCGTATAAAAAGAAAAATGCACCGGCATATCGAACCTGAATTAAGCAGTGCAGAAATACGTTTGATGGTCGACCAGCTTATCCAGCACACTATTATAAGTCGGACATTTTCAGATACATTCCTTGTGAACCGGGAAAAGGTAGCATACCTGCTTGCAAAAAATGTATTTCTGCAGATAAAAAAATTATTGCCCCTGCAACGACAATTAAGAACCGGAACGCATACAGCGGGCACACGGGGATTACAGACTGTTCAGCCTGACAAAACACAACGTGCACGCCATATTACTTCACGGATAGCTTTTGTCTCAACGCTCAGAAGAGGACTGACAAGAAGATCACTTTACCCGCGTTCATCACTGCTGGATGAGGAAGACATCGTGGAGTATGCCAGTAGAAAAAAAGTAGGTTATTCCGTTGTAATTGCAGTAGATATTTCCGGGGCACTACAGTTCGGCCGCAGGATTAAGGGTGTGAGAAAGGCGTGTCTGGCATTCGGATATTATCTCAAGCACTACCATCCTTATGATAAGGTAAGGTTTGTTGCCTACCATGAAATACCTCGGGAGATATCTTTTTCGCAGGTACCCAAGCTTCGAGCCATTAACGGCGTGGGTAAAGATATCGGCGGATGTTTAAAAAAATGCAGGGAGATGCTTTTACGTGATCCTGATCGTGTACCGGTTATTATACTTATCGGTGACGGACTGCCGGCACGTGGAGAAAATGCCGGCTTCTACAGGTTCAGGGAACATAACCGTGAATATTTTGATAAAGCTTATGAAAATGCACGCTTGCTTCGCAGAGAAGGAGTTCTTTTTACTTTTTTACAATTCAGGGAAGACAGACATTTATGGCAGGAATACTCTGATGAAACAGCACAAAAAATTACTGGTTACGCTCATGGGACTCTTTATAAAATTAACAGTATAGATGATATAACAACATCATTGCTAAAGACATATGACGATTACAAAAAGGTTTACCGCCCGCTGATTGAATCAACGAGACGTCACTTTGCATAATTGACTAAATATGATACACTACATCGGGTATGTTATATACCGGTAGTTTCCTATGGACATATATATCCGCTGCAGGAATGTTAATGATAGCCAAAACGCCGGCATATCTTGGCATAGCTACCAGCCACAACTTTTGGCCGTGCAAACCGATTCGATTTAAATCAGGAGGTTATTATGGCTAATCCGGACAGAGTAATTGATTTTTTGAAAGAAGTGCAGGCTATGTTTGAGACTTTCTGCATTTCACAGAATGGTAATACCGGTCTTAACAAACAGTCCTGGGACAGCCCCCTTGGGAAGATAGATGTAGCCCTGTCATGTGGAGATGTTTTGGAAAAAGCGAGTTATATTTACTGTGATCTTGAGATTGATACCCCGCCGGTTCTTGCAGAGAAAATGCACTGGGAGGGGGAGAAAATGCAGGCCATTGTTTTGGAAATAGGTATACATCCCGTTAATCCTCATATTCCAAAAAGCTATATCGAGTTGCGGGCAAACATAGCAGGAAGTGTTGTATTAGCCGGTGGAACAGATATCTTTCCCTATATAACCCATCAGCGTGATATTACTCTTTTTTCTGAAAAGTTGCAGGTTCTATGTAAACAATATGGACTTGACTATGAGCAGATGCGAAAAACACGCATTGATTTTTTTACATCTAAATACAGCAAGGAAAATGTTGGCAGCCATGCAGGCCTTTACTTTTTTTACATGGAAGAAGATAAGTTTGAATTTTTTAAAGATATGGCAATGAGTTTTTTTGAAACATATGGCGAGCTCGTCGAAAAAAGAAAAAAAGAAAACTTTACCCAGCACGACAGAGACCATATGCAGAGACTCCATGGGAAGTGGGCTCAATGGATTTTACTTGAAGATGAAGGCACACGGTTTGGCCTTGATAAGGGCATTCCACCTGAGGCATTGCTTGGTGCGATACTTCCACCAATAGCAAAATTTTAAAGGTTTATTACCATGAGTTTTAGGCGCAGAGATATTTCTCCCAAGCTGAAAACAAGAAAAAAATTTGTAACCGCCCCCCGCCACATTTATCAGGTCGGGCGCAATGATCCCTGTCCCTGCGGCAGTGCTAAAAAGTACAAAGACTGTCATGCTGATAAGGGTGAAGCCTATCTGAAGAAACTGGCCCGGGAGCAAGAAAAAGAACGCCTTCAAAAACTACGTTCGGACCTGAAGCAGAAGGGTGTTCCCTGGTGGAAACGATTATTTGTGCGTATTTAGCGCAGCCTCACCGTTGAAACTGCACAGGCTAGAGCATTTCACAGAAAAACATAGCCGATTTTCCTGAGAAAAGACTTTGCAGAATACAAAATGGATCCCCGCTTTCGCGGGGATGACATCATAAAGCAAACACAAAAAACGCCGGGCTGCCCCGGCGTTCGCTCAAGCCACTGGTTATGCTTTATCAGATTGATTTCTTGGAGCTGGAGCCCCTCTGAGCAGGCCTTCCGTACTTAGATCCTCGTCAATGTCAGGCCAGTGGATGCCATAGCCCCCGCCGCTTTTTTGCCAGTTCTCTCTTTGTTCCGGTGTAGCATTAAGAAGTTTAGGGTACCATACGATGGGAACTGTTATTGTCCGGCCATCCATCAAGTCAACACTTATGGCATCGCTGGTAAAATGAACGTCTGTTACGCGCTCATCAGATGTTTGTACCAAAATACCCATGCCAGGCCTCCAATAAACGGTTTTGATTTTCTAAAATTATAGTTTCTATTTTTAATAATTCGTTTGGTCTGTAACCGATGTTTCTGGCCACGTGAACAGGATCCAACCAGAACTTCGCTGAAAAATCGTCGCGATCAACATGAACATGTGGTGGCTCATTCGGCTCGTGGCTATGGAAATAGATACGATATGGCCCTGTTCTTAAAACTGTCGGCATAGTTCTTTTCTGTTGTTTGCTATTTATTATAAATGCATCCTATTTTAAATACAATAGTTTATTTTATCGGTATTATTTCATAAATATCTTACTCCAAATTCCGCGAATTAACGCCCCGAATAGTGCGGAATTAATAATCATGGGACACAAATAGGGACAGCTGTCCCTATTTGTCCTTAGGCCTGACACCGTTGTCATTCGCTTCCGTCAATAGGACTCTCCGGGATTATGCACAAACCCGGAGATAGCAATCTCATTGTTGCTTTTATCGCGTTCTGCAATGTTATTATGCGGATCAATGACAGCAACGATTTGACAAGGACCTCGGTTAGGTAGAGAACTTGGGAAGACAAAAAACCCCCCCACAAAATGGGTCGGAGATCGGCGGCTAGCTGTGCCCTTCCCGAGCTCAACTCGCCCATTAGAATGACCGTCAGCATAAACGGCAATCTCAATAGCATTGGGGCTCCCGGAATACCCCTGGGCCTCGATACCAACTTCGATATATGGGCTTCCAGACTTTGAGACATGCCAGACCCCACCTGTGAATTTGACCTGCTGAATATTCCATTCACTGTTGAGAGGAAAAGCAAGATCGGTGGCTACCAAATCCGGCAAGCTGTATTTCGTCCGGTTAGGGCTCTCTGGTGTCGGTGGTTTATAGCTCTTTCTTAATGAATCCAACTCCTCTCTCACGCACTTACGAAAATCTTTATTTTCTGACATCTGATGCTCTCTAAGAACTCTCTGGCGTCCTTCCCATTCCTCGCGAGTATACTCGAAAGTACCATTCAATCCCCCGCCCTTTTTACCCAATAAACTAACTTGAATATTACCATTTGCCAGAACTTTGATTTTGTAGTCTTTACCTTCGATAAATTCGGTAGCACAACGAGACCTTGCAATATTTGTTAATACTTCTTCGTGCTTCAATTGTTCATCAGTGAAAGAAGAAACAGAAACGGGAATTAAAAGAAAAAGACCGAAAAAATACAATTGTCCTATTTTCATTTCATAACTCCTTTCCAAGAAAATTAGCAGATTCTTTGATCTTTGGCCGAACGCCTCAATAACCGGCAGCCTGGCCGGAACGAAGTGTAGGGAAGGCTGTCCGGCGCCGAAGGCGCGTAGTTGATTGATTTGTTAGGCATGCCAATCCTCATGCAAGACTGTAGATTCCATGCTGTATACGTTTGCCTGGTTGGCCACTGAAACAACATGATTGTCGCCACAAATTAACAAATTAGGCCACATGCCAAGTTGCTCAATTTGCTTTAACCAGAATCTTTCTCGAAGTTGATTCGAAGCCTTTATCTCAGATTGAATAGTATCTTCATCAGCATCATCAAGTATATGGGAAGCCCTTATGTCGTTTTCCTGCTGTATACCTAGCTCAAGCCTCTCTGCTCTAGTTGGGTCGCAATACTGATGCGTTAACTGTTGAGATTCAGCAATGTCATATGGCAGAGAATGCTTTAGGCCATGTTCATTTTGGGCTTCCAAGCTATTCTCTTCAGATAGGGCTTCTATGGAGTACCTTGATATAACTTTTAATATTTCCTTTTTAAACATAGAAATGTGGTCAACAGAAATACTTGTATCGGGTCTTTGATACATATGGCTAGTTCCGAATATGTATAGCTGTCTATCCATGATTTTGCCTAACGCCTGTTTAACCTGCGTTTTTCAGAGCGACGCAGGAGCGGCGAAAAACGTCAGGTTGAAACTTTTGTTGGATTTTTATGTCTCTGAAATTATGTATTTACTTGAAAAGTCTTTGATCCTATTTTGTGCTTCAGCATTATCCTTATTTCCTTTTTCAACTAAATCCATATCTCCGGTTCTTATGCCTTCGATCATATCTTCGAATGAACTTCTAAGTGATTCAAAACAATCAATTAACTGATTGTGCAGGATTTCTTTTCCCGGTGGAATTAAAACTGATTCCAATTTGTCTTGAACATCTTTTAAACGGGGAATCATCTGCATAACTTTTGAGACATTATGCAATATACTGTTTTCTATATTTGCATTCAATTTAGCAGAAGTCTTGGTATACTCCTCAAGAATCTCTTTGAGCTTTAAGTGCCAATTGTCAATTAAATACGTTGGAACTATGTCAGGATAGATTTTAGAAATTGAGCCAAGTATTTCATTATATAAATTCTGTAGTAAATTGCTATCTTCGTGACTTATAGCACGATTGTGGGCCTCATCTTTTCTTATTTCATTGAGCTTTCCAATTTGGCTTTTGAATTTTGTCTTTGAAGAAAATATCATTTCAAAGCATTCCCAGTTCTTCACAATTATCTTTTTCAGATTTACTAGAAATGTAAAATCAATAAGTTCTTGACCGAAGTTTGAAAGGTAACCATTTTTTTCTTCAAAAAATGTTTCTGCAGTGTTTCTAATCTCATCTGGCACCAAATTAACCCACCAATTGCTGTCTTTTTCTTTTAATTGACTGCAAATGAGAGATCTTAATCCCTTTTCAATTTGTGATATTTTTTGTTTTGCTTGTTGGAGTCTGTGATCATCAGAGTTGTCGACAAATATTGTGTTTTTATACCACTCTATAGATTTCCCTTCTGAAATATATTTCGCTGTATCAGTAGAGCATATTGCATAAAGAATTTCCTGATCATCTTCATTAATTGCTTTACTAGCGTAGTTTTTTATAAAGGTGAATTTTGGATTCTCTTTAAAAAACGAATACATAAAAGAAATGATATAACTAATTTCAGTTTTTATTTTTATTGAGTCAGAGACCTCTGGAAAGAATTCACATGTTACAGTATCGCTGTTGATAACATAGACCTTTTTAACATTAATATATTGACTACCGCTGCCATGTTCTAATGGAATTTTTGCAAGCCCAAATTGAAGTACATCTAAAGCGGATTTAATGGAATCAACTTCTCCTTTTTCCGTTTTGTTCATACAACACTTTTTATATTTTTTACCACTTCCACAAAAACAAGGGCTGTTTCTTGGATACTTGCTCATTTTCAATTTTTAAATCCAACGACCAAGCTGTGCGGTGCTGAGCGAGCGCCAGCGAGCGAAGCGTCCGAGTGAGGAGCAACGCGACGAACGACACGAGCGCATGGTTAGGGCCATTCCTTCGCAGAACTTGACTTCACCGCGCGAAACATAACCTTCGCCGTACTTGGGCAAATGCCACCGAATTGCTTTGTGGCCTGAATTTCCAAAGGCGTATCTTCCCGGCGCACCAACTCAAAACCCAACCCGAGAAAATAAGAAAACGCGCTCTCAGTGAGCAAAAAGAGCCGCTCGACTCCTGCCCCAGCGGCCCGCCCCTCCAACTCTGCACAGATCGCTCTACCAACACCCGATCTTCTACGATCCGGTATAACGACGACTGAACGAACCAATCCCACTTTGCCATGCACTTCAAGCCCACCGACAGCAACTATTCTTTTGTTTTCTTCCGCCAACATGAACGCACCTATCTGCTCTGCACAGTCTTCTGTTGGAAGGTTACTCATTTCGAGAAGC
Source organism: Thermodesulfobacteriota bacterium (assembly GCA_028278025.1). Lineage (GTDB taxonomy): Bacteria > Desulfobacterota > WTBG01 > CAIYCZ01 > CAIRTM01 > JANQFE01. Next base: position 24,250 of record JANQFE010000141.1, read on the forward strand.
TGAACGATGGTGGCCAAATCGTTTTTGTTCGCTTTTCGGATACGCATCTTTTCGGCCCGAACAATTATTATACTTATTGGTTGTTTAGCCGGGAAAAAACCTTGTGAAATGGAGAAGTGAATAAAAGATATATGATAATATTATTTTATGTCAAATTTTTTATTGCCATAATGTGTATTTTATCTGTAATATCAGCAACTACCTGTTGAATATATTATAGAAAAAATAAGAAAAAATAGGGACAGCGCCTATTATTCTGCTGACTGCTGGGTCAATAAATAGGCACTGTCCCTATTTATCCCTATTTATCCTATTTATCCGATATTTGAATATCCTCCTTGGATAAACTTATTCGCTGAGTTGTGCATTTGGGAATACTTGCCAAGTGTTGTCATAATTAGCGTTGCAGCGTTTACATGGAACGCGATAGTCACGTAATCCATAACGTACAAGAACAAATCGTTCGTCCATGCAAGCTGAACATTTAGCACGATATCCAGATGCCTTGCGTTCTTTTTGAAGCTTTGAAGTAACTTTGACGTCGTATGCGCAACCGATGTCATCATGCAAAGGTGCGTAGTTGCGGTGTTTACCGGTTGGGAAATGTAACTCTTCAACAGAAGGGCGACTAATATTAAAGAGTTTTCGAAAAAAACCAGGTTCGGAATGCGCAGTAGGATTAGACAGGTTAATTAGTTCCTGGGACTTAGATGATATTAGCACCGATTGGGAAGAGTCACGCATGCCATGTTTTTGAAGATTTACTTGTTTCTTGTTGTAATTATACAGAATTTCTATTCCAAAATAGTCCTTTAGAAAATCTGATGGAACAATACCCAGCTGAGGGATTCCATTTTCAGCTGGTGTCCATATCATCGGAACATGCCCTTGTTGTATTTTGTATTCTGAACGCCCTAGCATATTTTGGTTTTCATTTAAACTGATGACTTTTTGCGGAATATACTTAAACAATACTTCTTGGAATAATTTAGAGCGATCTGGATCAATTGGCATCGGAAAAACCAAGCCGACATATTCTCCAATAGCATCTTGTACGCTTCTGACAAATGGCAACAATGCATCTAAAGAGGACTCGATACGGTTAAGCTTTCTTTCCACTTCATTTACATTTTTTGAAAGAACATAAATACCTGAATTCAATTTCTGAAAGTTTTTTTCAATGTCCTTTCTAGATTTTGACGAAGCAAGCCAAGAATGAATACTTACTAGACCTGATGTAACACCAAAAGCGTCTAAAATAATACTCATTGAATTTACCTCAGTAGTCTATATCTTGCATAGACCGAGTAGGTCAGGGGCGTTACCGCCCCGTTCCCCTCTAAGAACCGTACGTGAAAGTTTCCCTTCATACGGCTCAAGCCTCTCAAAAGCAACCCCTGTGGGGCGGCCCGGCTGTTATTACCCTCCTAGGCAGCAGCCAGAGCCCGTGTTTCCCGGGATGACAAACCTGCCAGCAGTGTGCTCTGCTTATCATGCCTTCGTGTCCAAAAGTATTTTGACCATTTGGGCAGATAGGGATTTGCTTCTGCAATTATTTTCCTATGTCTTCTGATTCCTATGGAACTAACCCGCAGGACTTGATATACTTGTTTTCGTCCCTTGGCGGTTTTGCTCGATACGGCGAACACATGTTTTCGCCCGGTGGCTGACCAATACCGCTTAATCAGCCATCCTTTGGGCTTGTTCTGGTGTCGCCGTCTCAGCATGCGCCACAGTTGTTGAAACACATAGGTATCTATACGATTAAAGGCTTCCGATGCCACCACATGGCGGTGGTAGTGTGCCCAACCTCGAAGCGTTTGATTCAGCTTCTTGATCAGTACCGGCATCGGCGCACTGACGTGTGTGCGGATTAATGTTCCCAGCTTTCCTGTTAGGGCGAGGACTCCCTGTTTTGCCGGTGTGATGTGCAGTACACGACCGTGCTTGCGAAAGCTTTGTCCGAGGAATGTAAATCCATCTCTGATATAGCTGATTGTGGTCTTTTCTGGTGACAGGGCAAGTCCACGTTCAGCCAGAAACGCTTCCACCGTTGCTTTGATGTGCTTGTCCAGTAATCGTTTTGACTTACCGGTGATAATGAAGTCATCAGCGTAACGGATGAAATTGACACGTGATCTGCGGGGAACTGCACCTTTTACGGCTTCCTCCAGACCATCCAATGTCATGTTCGCACGGGTGGGGCTGATGATACCACCCTGCGGCGTTCCTTTTCGTGTCGGATACATGATGCCGTTTTCAACATATCCGGCCCTGAGCCATTTACCAAGAACTGTTTTGTCCATCGGGATGTTTTGTTCCAACCAGTCATGTGAGATATTGTCATAACAGCCCGTGATATCACCTTCCAATACCCATGTTGCCGAATTGGGCTTTGACAGAGCATTAAACACTGCAGCTACCGCATCAGCACATGAGCGGCCTTCACGAAAGCCGTACGAGTTCCTATCGGCTGTGGTTTCCGCAATCGGTGCCAGTGCCAGTTTATGCAAAGCCTGCATGGCCCTGTCCTTTATGGTCGGTATTGATAAGGGTCTTTTCTTACCATTTTTCTTGGCAATATATATTCGCCTCAGGGACTGAGGTTTGTAGCCACGGCTGTGCAGGCTGTATACAGCCCGCCATTTGGCTCGGGCACCGTGCCACAGGATGCCGTCTACGCCGGGGGTATTCTTCCCTTTGTTGGAGGTCACCCGTTTCACAGCCAGTAACCTGGCGTAGAACGAGCGGGTAAGCAGGTACTGCAATGCTTTTACCTTATTCCACCTGCCTTCCTGTACAGCCTGTACGATACGCACCTGCAGCCTTCTGACCTGCCGCCGTACATAGATCCAGTCTATGCTGTTCCATTTCTTTGCGGCGTCGATGAGTGCACCGGCACCATGGGCCATCATTTGCTTTCTCATCTTAAAAGGTTCTACCTGTTCTCTCGTACTGAGACACCTGTTGGACGTCTGCACGCTGTTCGCCGAAGCTGTTGCTTGCGGCTTTCACGTTGAGCCATATTGCATGCTCTATTCCCGACATTACACCGGGACATTTGCTTCTTCCAACCTCTTTCTCCCGCCACTTCCTCAGCATGCCTTACGGTTTTGCCTGCCCGGTATTGTACCGGGCGAAGCTGCGGGGTTACTACGTTCTGCATAATCGACCATATTCATGGACAACTTAGGTGGAACCTGGACGCCGGTGGCTTAGGGGGTCCCGTGCAGGCACGTTAGCGACCTGCAGCCTCGCCACTCGTGCTGACACATCCGCAGCACGCTTTTGACCTGTTAATCCCGGTAGGTCTGTTGCTCGCTTGACGACGCGTGAGGTTCTTTGATTATTCTCACCCTATTGTCCTGACCCTTGCCCTTATCCGCAACGGGATTCTCCGGGTGGGTGTCTGCCTCGCGGCTTCTACCCGATTCGGTACTTTATCGGACGGGCTTCATACCCGCTGCACATCCCACAGCACGCATGCCGTCCCAGGCTACTGACGGGGACACGTCAGGTGTTCTAAGATATTGACTTCTCCGACTCTTAACACATTCGATTATGCAACTTCGTATCGCAAATAACGTTTGGCATCAGCGGCCCGAGGTACGAGGGTTCGACTGAATGCCATTGTTCGGCATGTACCGAAATCACAAATGATTGACAACACCAATAAGTAGAGCACAGCAACAGACAAGTCCAATGAATGTGAATGGAACATGTAAAATCGTGAGTCTGTCAAACTGCGTTGCATACCATTCCGTATGGCATTTATCGTATTCTCCAAATGGCCTGAAGTCCGAAGCAAATAGTTCTTTTTCCATTCGGGTGGCAATCTTGTAGAAATATTCTGTTGCCTTGAAGTAGCCGATGTGGAATCGGAACAAAAAAATCGTGAACAATAAACCAAATAGTGGAACGACAACATCTGTAGCAACCTCACCTTTTGGCAGATTGACTGCCCATACGCCTAACAGAGCCATTCCTTGTACAACAGACATAACTCGCACTGTTAGACTCGCATTCGAGTAGTGTCGTATTGTGTTGCATGTTTCTGCATATGCTGGAAGTCCTTGACTGTCAGTCTCAGATATGGTCTCACGCTCAGTCATAGGTTATTCTGCTTTTCCTTTTTTCGCCGAACAATTATTATACTTATTGGTTGTTTAGCCGGGAAAAAACCTTGTGAAATGGAGAAGTGAATAAAAGATATATTAGAATATTGTTTTATGTCAAATTTTTTATTGCCATAATGTGTATTTTATCTGTAATATCAGCAACTACCTGTTGAATATATTATTAAATATTGTCCATTACTGCTATGCATAAGAAGACGTTATCGGATTTTCAAAGCTATCTTAAAGAAAAAGGTATTGTTCCGGAAAAACAGATTTCCTTTTATGCCGGATGCCCTTGACCGAAAATACCTCGGAACCGGGAAAAAATGGTGCTGAACATTTTCTTTGATATTTTTATATTCAGCAGTTGTTTTTGCTAAAACGGATACTATTACGGCTTACAGTCTGAATAACAGGTTATTATTGGAAAGGACATTACACTAGGCCTTTTCAATAAGTTTTCTGAAACGGGCAAAAAGATATGATGCGTCATGAGGTCCCGGAGAGGCCTCGGGATGATATTGGAGAGAAAACATGGGCTCTTTTTTATGTTGTATGCCTTCTATAGTCTGATCGTTTAGGTTAATATGGGTAACCTCAATCTTTGAGCTGTTGATTGTAGTATTATCAACTGCAAAGTTATGATTTTGAGAGGTGATTTCAATCTTTCCTGTTTCTAAATCCTTTACCGGATGATTGCAGCCATGATGACCGAACTTGAGACGGTATGTTTGCGCGCCTGATGCAAGACCAAGAATCTGGTGTCCCAAACAGATGCCCATAACGGGCACCTTACCGATAAGTGTACGAGCATGCTCGATTGCATAGGTAACGGCTGCAGGATCTGCCGGGCCGTTTGATAGGAAAACACCGTCAGGTTTTTGTTTGAGCACATCCTGTGCTGAGGTTCGGGCAGGTACAACTACCACGTTCATACCGCTCAGGCGCATCCGGCGCAGGATATTCCACTTGATACCGAAATCATAGGCAATTATTTTTAGATCAGCAGGGGGCAATTTACCGGCAATACCCCATGACCTGGTAAGCCGGCCTTTTTCATCCCAGGCAAAGGACTTTTTACATGAAACCTTGCAGGCATAATCCTGTCCGTCAAGGCCCTCCCAGGCCTTTGCCGCATCTACGGCTTCACGTTCCGAGAGTTTCTGAGTAGTAGACATATACCCTTTTAAGGTACCTTTGTCTCGCAACGTGCTTGTCAATGCCCGTGTATCAATGCCTGCAAGTGCCGGAATTTTATGGCGCTGTAAGAAGGCTGCCAGAGACTCTTCTTTCCGCCAGCTGCTGGGTTCATTAATTTCATGGGTTATGAAACCATTGGCAAAACATTTATGTGATTCCATATCCGGAAGATTAATACCGGTATTGCCGATTTCAGGATAAGTCATGGTTACGAGCTGACCGTTATACGATGGGTCACTTAAGATTTCCTGATATCCTGTCATGCCCGTGTTAAAAACAACTTCACCGATAGCATCGACTAAAGCTCCGGCTGAATATCCCCGATAGATTGTGCCGTCTTCCAGAGCCAGAAAGGCTTTTTTTTCTCTCTTTGCTTTCCAATTCCACTTTTTATGCATAACTTTTACGTCTTCATATGCTTGTTAGCATGTAAGATGATTATACATACTTAGTTATCTAACGATTTTAAATTCTTAACATGTATAGAGGGTGCATGCCTGTGGTATTCCTGCAAGCTGCAGACTTCCATCTGTTTAAAGGAACGCAATGTCTCAAGGCCCTGGATAGCTGCCCGCAGTCCATCCAGGGTGGTGGTAATTGGAATACCACGCAGGACAGAGTGTGCCCGTATCCTGATTTCATCCCGTTTGGGTAATGCACCTTCCGATGGTGAATTGATGATCCAGTTTACGTTACGCTCCTCGATCATATCGATAACGTTTGGGCGTCCTTGCGATACTCTAAACATTGCTTGACTTTTAATGCCGGCATCACGCAGCACAGTGCTTGTGCCCTGGGTCGAATAGATGGTAAAACCCAGGTCAGAAAGTTTTTGTGCAAGCGGGATAAGCGCGTCTTTATCGGCATCACGAACACTGACAAAAATATTACCTGATTGCGGTATTGCATTGCCGGCAGCAATCTGACTTTTAAGAAATGATATACCGTGCGACACATCAATTCCCATAACCTCACCGGTTGATTTCATTTCGGGTGTTAACACTACATCTATACCTGGAAACTTTACAAAAGGGAATACAGCCTCTTTAACTGAGTAGTATTTGGGAATAATTTCCTGCGTAAAGCCAAGATCCTTTAATGTATACCCTACCATAACAAGTGAGGCAAGTTTAGCAAGAGGCACACCAATTGCTTTGCTTACAAAAGGGATAGTACGGGAAGCTCGCGGATTTACTTCAAGTACATACACTTCATTATCCTTAATCGCGTACTGAACATTCATAAGGCCACTTACTTTCAATTCTTTAGCCATTTTGAAGGTGTACTCTTTAATTGTTTCCTTGGCCTGTTCCGAAAGATGTGGGGCCGGAATAATACAGGCACTGTCACCGGAATGGACACCGGCAAGTTCAACGTGTTCCATGATCGCACCGATCACCGTAGTTTCACCGTCTGAAAGGCAGTCAACATCGACCTCAACGGCATCCTCAAGGTAGCGGTCAATCAGAACCGGCCGTTGTTCAGAAACCTCTACTGCTTCTGCCATATATTGCCTGAGACCGTTCATGTCATAGACAATCACCATCGCACGTCCACCAAGCACGAATGAAGGGCGCAGCAGAACCGGAAAACCGATGGCAGCGGCTATTTTTTCTGCTTCTGTAAGGCTGGTAGCGATACCGTTATCCGGTTGTTTGATCTGAAGTCTGGAGGCAAGCTGTTTAAAAAAGTCACGGTCTTCAGCAGCTTCGATACTTGAAGGGTTTGTCCCTATAATATGAACACCATTTTTTTCAAGATCATGAGCAAGATTGAGGGGCGTCTGTCCGCCAAATTGGGCAACAACCCCCCAGCATTTTTCACGGTGGTAGATATGCAGGATATCTTCAAGGGTGAGCGGCTCAAAATAAAGCTTGTCACTGGTATCGTAATCAGTACTGACGGTTTCAGGGTTACAGTTAACCATTATGGTTTCAAAGCCTGCCTCCCGCAACGCAAAAGAAGCCTGTACGCAGCAGTAATCAAATTCGATACCCTGACCGATACGGTTTGGACCGCTGCCTATAATCATAACTTTTTTATGCTCATCGGGCTTGCTTTCATCAATGTGACCATATGTTGAATAAAAATAAGGCGTATAGGCTTTAAACTCGGCTGCACAAGTATCAACCAGCCCGTAAACCGGCAGGAGAGCAATAGCTTCACGCGCTTTGCGAACGGCATCTTCAGAGCAGTTAAGTAAAAAGGCAATTTGTCTATCTGAGTAACCCATTTCTTTGGTCTGTTGAAAAAGGGCAACATCATTTTTAAGATTCTCGATAGAGCCTGCTGATTTTATTTCATCCTCAAAATAGACGAGCTCTTCCAGGTGAGCCAAAAACCAGGGATCTATGCTTGTAAGCTCATAGAGCTTTTCAATACTCCAGCCGCGTTTAAATGCCGTATGAATCATAAAAATTCTGGAAGCATTCGGTTTGTGAAGCTTATGATGCAGTTCTTCGTCTGATAAAGATTCACATTGCGCAGTTTTGCCGTCAGCACCAAATCCAGCCTGGCCGGTTTCAAGAGAACGGATGGCTTTTTGAAAAGACTGTTTAAACGTTTTTCCGATTCCCATGGCTTCACCAACAGATTTCATCTGTGTACCAAGCGTATCATCTGCTGCGGTAAACTTTTCAAAGGCAAAACGCGGGACTTTCGTTACTACATAATCAATGGTTGGTTCAAAGCATGCAGGTGTTTCACGAGTTATGTCATTGAGAATCTCATCCAATGTATATCCGATTGCCAGTTTTGCAGCTATCTTGGCAATAGGAAAACCGGTCGCCTTTGATGCCAAGGCACTCGAACGTGATACTCGCGGATTCATTTCAATGATTATAAGCCGGCCATCTTTCGGATTTACTGCAAATTGTACATTCGAGCCTCCGGTCTCAACCCCAATTTCACACATCACTGCAAGGGCTTTGTCCCGCATGATTTGATATTCACGATCTGTCAATGTCTGGGCCGGGGCAACCGTAATGCTGTCCCCGGTATGGATGCCCATGGGATCGAGGTTCTCAATGGAACAGATTATTACTGCATTGTCGTTTCTATCGCGCATTACTTCCAGCTCATATTCTTTCCATCCCAGCACGGATTCCTCAATAAGAATTTCAGATATCGGGCTGTAAAAGAGTCCGCGGCTTGCAATTTCTTCAAACTCAAATTCATTATACGCTATGCCGCCTCCGGTTCCGCCTAAAGTAAAGCCTGGCCTAATGATCAGCGGATATGAACCTATTTCATCTCTAACTTTGCGGGCTTCATCCATTGAATGGACAGAAGCACTTTTGGGCATATCAAGACCGATGTTCATCATGGCGGCTTTAAAGAGATTGCGGTCTTCAGCCTTTTCAATAACATCTGCCCGTGCTCCGATCATTTCAAGATTATAGCGCTCAAGCACTTTGGTCCTGCTCAATTCCATGGCAAGATTAAGTGCGGTTTGGCCTCCCAGGGTCGGCAGCAGAGCATCCGGTCTTTCTCGGCGGATGATTTCTACCACGATATCATGATGAAGGGGTTCTATGTAGGTACGATCAGCAAATTCCGGGTCTGTCATGATTGTGGCAGGATTGCTGTTAACAAGCACAACTTCAAAGCCCTCTTCTTTAAGAGCTTTGCATGCCTGAACGCCGGAATAATCGAATTCACAGGCCTGCCCGATAACAATAGGACCTGAACCTATTAGTAAAATCTTTTTTATGTCGGTTCTCTTTGGCATACTATAGTAATAGTTGTCTGTTAAGTGTTGTCGGTTGTAACAAAATAATAGTGCCGGTATACGTACACATCCGATCCCGCAGAGGCCGGCTTTGTTTTGCGACCGGGGGTCATAAAAACAAAAGGAGCACGTCCAGTAGTCAGGTTTCATTTTGTATCTCCGTGCGAAGCACGGAGTTTCGCAAACAATAACTACGGAGGACTGTCAACAAGCAATAGACATCAGGAATTCACTCATAACGCTCCAGAATCTTTTTGCCCTGGGGATTTTCAATTTCAACCGGATACTCACCCGTAAAACAGGCTGTGCAAAAGTCCTGCGAATTTTCAAAAGGAGACAGCAGCCCTTCAAGACTCAGGTACCCCAGGCTGCCAGCACCCAGAAGGGTACGGATTTCCTCAATCGATTTTGATGAGGCCGCCAGTTCTGTTCTTGTAGGAAAATCTATTCCGTAGAAGCAGGGAAAACGAATGGGCGGACATGATACGCGCATATGAACCTCTTTGGCACCGGCATTGCGTAGATAAGCGATACGTTTTGATGATGTATTGCCGCGAACGATGGAGTCATCTATGGCAACTACGCGCTTGTCTTTTATAACTTCAGGCAGTACCGCCAGTTTCATATCTATTGATTTTTTGCGTTGATCATCCTCAGGCATAATAAATGTTCTACCTACATAGTGATTTCTGATAAATCCGAAATCAAGCGGAATACCGCTTTTCCGGGAAAAACCAAGGGCGGCTGAATTGCCGCTGTCCGGAATTGGAATAACAATATCAGCATCAACAGGGTGTTCCTCCGCAAGTCTCTGTCCATACATAAAACGAACAGTGTGGACATTCTTGCCAAACAAAAGACTGTCAGGATGAGCAAAATAAACATGTTCAAAAACACACTGGGCCAGGTGCCCCGTATACTCAGAAAACATGCTGCTATGGAGACCTGCGGCATCGATGGTAACCAGTTCGCCGGGTTCAATATCACGAACAAACGTAGCACCGATCTGGACCAGTGCACAGGTTTCACTGGTGATTACATAGCCGTCATTATATTTTCCTATCGAGAGCGGACGAAAACCGAGAGGATCACGGGCGGCCATAATAGAATTTTTAGTCATGAGCAGAAACGAAAAGGCCCCCTGCAGTTCTCCCAGGGCGCGTTCTACCCGCCGGGGTCGCAGGCGATACATTGGATCAGCCAGCAGGTGAACCAGGATTTCACTATCAGTGCTGGTCTGAAAGATTGCCCCTGAATTCTGGTACATGCTGCGCAGTTTTTGGGCATTATTCAAGTTGCCATTATGAGCAATGGCCCAAATGCCGTCAGCACATTCGGCTACAAGCGGCTGCACATTCTGGATACGGGTTGATCCGGTGGTTGAATACCTCACGTGTCCGATACCGATATGGCCGGGCAGCTGCTCCGGAGGCACTTTCGCAAAAACATCACCAACAAGACCAAAACCTTTTTCAGAACGAATTTTTTCACCGTCACTTACAACAATACCGGCACCTTCCTGCCCGCGATGCTGTAGTGCAAAAAGGCCCTGCCGGATAAGCACTGAGGCTTCAGGTATACCGAAGATGCCGAACAACCCGCAGTATTCCTTTACATCATGATGTGAGATTTTAGCATTCATCATATATAGTAATAGGTAAACTAAAGAAGGGTACAGCTACATAAAAAGACATACTATACGGCAGGGTTAGCCTTCATCAGCAGATAAACTTCTGCATTTTTAGTATGCATAACGGTTTTTTATGAGATGCTTCGTAGACCTTCACTATTTTAATATAATGCAGAATATACTTACATCTGACCAAATTATAATAGCATACCTATAAAGAAGGTCAAGAGTATGTATGAACATTTATATTACAAAAAAATTAAGGATATACAGCTCGCCCTGTTGGAGGAACTGTGAGAATAGCAAAACGTAAAACAGTTTTACATAATAAACATCATTTCAGCATAGCTTGCCAGAGGCCATTGATCTTTTGGTAAAAGATCCTCAAGGGTATCAACTGTGCTGCGCAAATCCGACATTGTTTTCAATATTTTTTCAATATTCCCTTTTTCAACACCGGCTTCGATTGCACGAGAAGCTTTCAGGGCGGCTTCAACCTGTTCAGAAATATCTTTGAGGAGTTTTTTACTCTCTTTACTGTTTGTTTTTGCTAAGGTTTTTTCCACTGACGTAATATAGGCAGCCAGCTCATTCTGATATTTAATTGCAACAGGAATAATCATTGTTTTGGCAATAGTATTGGCACAGTTGGCCTCAACAATAATGATTGTTTCATAGGCCTCCAGAAAAGTTTTGTAACGGGATTCCAGCTCCCTTCTAGACAAAACTCCATGTTTCTCAAAAAGTTTAATGGTTTGGGGGGCAATAAAAGATTTAAGAGCTTCTGGTGTTGACGTAAGGTTCGGTAGACCACGTTTTGCAGCTTCGGCTTTCCACTCATCAGTATAGTTGTCACCATTAAAAAGAATGCGTTTGTGTTTTTTAACTATTTTCTGAAGTATTGACTGTAAGGTGGTATTGAATTCTTTACCGGCTGCAACTGCTGCTTCAAGCTCAGTACAGATTTCATCAAGGGCGTCTGCAACAATAGTATTCAGCAGCGTATTTGCAGCTGAACAGTTATGACTCGATCCGACGGCCCGAAACTCAAACTTATTACCGGTGAAGGCAAACGGAGAAGTCCTGTTGCGGTCGGTTGCATCACGAGGCAACAGCGGCAGAGAAGTTACCCCAATTTTTATAATTCCGCCTTTTTTTGAACTCTTAGGAGTCCCTTTTTCAATTTGCTCAATTACATCGGTGAGCTGGTCTCCCAGAAAAATCGACATAATTGCAGGGGGGGCCTCATTTGCTCCCAAACGATGGTCATTGCCGGCAGATGCGACGCTGGCACGCAGCAGGGTTGCATGCGCATCAATAGCCTTCATAAGGGCACATATCATGGTTAGAAATTCAGCATTTTCATGGGGATCATCTCCCGGAGTAAGCCAGTTTCTTCCATGAGGCCCTACAACAGACCAGTTATTGTGTTTGCCCGAACCGTTTACGCCGGCAAAAGGTTTTTCATGCAGAAGACAAACAAGCCCGTGTTCTTCAGCAACATTACGCAGTACTTCCATAGTGAGCATATTGTGATCAACAGCAAGACTAAGTTCTTCAAAGACAGGGGCAATTTCAAACTGAGCAGGGCAGACCTCATTGTGGCGTGTTTTTGCCGGAATTCCCAGTTGCCATAATTGACGGTCCAAATCTTCCATAAAGGCCAGTATGCGCGGTTTTATAGCACTAAAATAGTGATCTTCCATCTGCTGGTGTTTTGCGGGCTGTCGCCCGAATAATGTTCTGCCGGTTTGCAGCAGGTCAAGGCGGCTCTCATAAAACCGTTTGTCGATGAGAAAGTATTCCTGTTCCGGCCCCATAGTTACATAGGCGCGTTTGCCTGTGGTCTCTATACCGAAATGTCTGGCAAGTCTGCATACCTGTTTTGAAAGCGCCTCCATTGAGCGCAAAAGCGGAGCTTTCTCGTCAAGAGCTTCACCACTGTAAGAACAGAAAACTGTCGGGATGCACAGCGTTGAACCTTTTGGCCCTCTTTTAATAAAAGCCGGACTGGTTGGGTCCCAGGCTGTATAACCACGCGCCTCAAAAGTCGCCCTCAGGCCACCTGAAGGAAAACTTGAGGCATCCGGTTCACCCTGTATAAGTTCTTTACCAGAGAATTGCATGATACAGCCACCTTCACGGTCAGGGCCGATAAAAGCGTCGTGTTTCTCTGCTGTAGCACCTGTTAAAGGCTGAAACCAGTGTGTAAAGTGAGTTGCCCCTTTTGAAAGTGCCCAGGTTTTCATAGCATCAGCAACTTCATCTGCAATTGCAGGATCAAGATTGGTTCTTTTGATAATTGTATCCATAAGGGATAAATTGGCTTTGGCAGAGAGGAAGTTGCGCATTGTCTTAATAGTAAAAACATCCTCAGCATAAAGTTTTGAACAGTCCATAGCATCCATTTAGTAGTCCTCCATTATGTGGATTTTAGTAAGAAGTTATAAAGAGTTTTAACAAAGATGTAAACAACAGTTTTTATAAATTTGCTTCACTCAATGGTATGTGACCGGTGATCAGTATTTTATTTACAGCATAATAATTCAAAAAAAATGCCAAGTTACAATATTTAATTACAAACATGCAGTTGTATTCCAAAACACATATAAGCAGTTGAAATAATATGATAAATTGTTTGGATAGGCCTTGGAACTTTTCTAAAAGTAACGTGCTTATGAAAAAAATGTTACAAATTTGTTGATAGTATGCTATATTAAAAACATAATTGTAATAAAAAAAACAAAAACAACAAAAAGGTACTATAAATGGAAACACCTGTTTTACAAGAACGTGTCTCTATAAAAAGTAGGGCAAAAGAGCAACTTGCAATCTTATATAAAATTTCACAGGCAATGCTGCATCTGCATGATATTCCAGCCTTATTGGAGGGAGTGCTTGGAATTCTTGATGTAGAAATGGGAATGTCCCGCGGCATCCTTACCCTGCGAGAAACAGATTCTGATGTATTTGTTATAGAAGCTTCTAAAGGACTTACTCCCGAAGAGAAGCAGCGCGGACAATACCGCCTGGGAGAGGGCATTATCGGGCGCGTTGCCCAGACGAAACAACCCGAGTGCATACGAGATATAAACCTTGAACCTGATTTTTTAAACAAAACTCGATCAAGGCAAAAAGGAGACCCCCTGGCCTTTCTTTGTGTGCCGGTCATTTACCAGCGCGAGGTAATCGGCACGATCAGCATAGATAGACCTACAAGTGACCCTGAAATTCTTAACCAGGATCTCAGTTTTTTGAAACTGGTTGCAGATATTTTAGCTGAGGCAGTTGCCAATATCCGTGAGCAGATTGAAGAACGTGAAAGCCTCATGGCAGAAAATAAACAGCTCCGCCAGCAACTTGAAGCTCATTATCAGCCCCATAATATTGTGGGCAAATGTGGTGCGATGCAGACAGTGTATAGACAGATAGCGCAGGTTGCCGACAGCACGGCTACGGTTTTTATAAGAGGTGAATCCGGAACCGGAAAAGAAATTATTGCACGTGCCATACATTTTTCAAGCTCTAGGAGAAACAATCCGTTTGTGGCGGTAAACTGTGCCGCACTTCCCGAGAACCTGATAGAAAGTGAGCTGTTTGGCCATGAAAAAGGTGCTTTTTCAGGGGCAATGAAGCAGCGTAAAGGGCGTTTTGAGCTGGCCAACGGCGGTACGATTTTTTTGGATGAGATTGGTGACATATCCCCTGCAGTGCAGGTTCGGCTCTTGCGTGTTTTACAGGAAAGAACCTTTGAACGGGTAGGGGGATCAGAGGTGATCAATGTTAATATACGGGTTATTGCTGCTACTCGACAAAATCTTGAACAAGCCATGGAGGAAGGTCGTTTTAGAGAAGACCTTTTTTACAGGCTCAACGTATTCCCGATTCATATTCCGCCCCTGCGTGAGCGGCGATCGGATATTGTTTTGCTCGCTGATCATTTTCTGCAAAAATATAATGAAGCATACGGAAAAAACCTTAAGCGCATTTCAACACCGGCTATTAATATGATGATGTCATACCATTGGCCCGGAAATGTCAGGGAACTTGAGAACTGTATTGAGCGGGCAGTGCTGTCCACTACAGATGAAGTCATTCATGGATATTCACTGCCGGCGTCGCTGCAGACATCTGATGAAACAAATACGGCCATGTTGCCGGAGGAAGGTGCCTGTCTGATAACCATGGTTCATTCATATGAACGTGAACTGATTGTTGATGCTTTGAAAAAATTTAGGGGCAATGTTGCAGGTGCTGCTCGACATTTGCAGACTACCCAGCGCATTTTGCACTATAAAATAAGAAATCTTAATATAGAACCGAAAAAATACCGATAAAAAATTGTCTTCAGAATAATACTTATTGAAAGTGCACGTTTAAAACATACAAGCAATATAATTCCACAGCGGTTGTAAGAAACATTTAAGCCAATGTAGTAGTACAGAGTCACTTTTGAATTTGGGGGTAATGCTTTAGCGAGGGTCTTTGGTGTTGATTGCAGCGGGCTAAGTGCTCGCTGGAACGACTGTGTCTT
>JANQFE010000144.1 GCA_028278025.1 Thermodesulfobacteriota bacterium
CCTGATCTGCATGGTTTCTGTTCCGTGCAGATCAGGTATGCCTGTGTTAGCCTATCGTGATCACGCAACAACCTTAGTCGTCGGGAGGTTCATATAAAAATGATAATGAAACCGTATAAGAAAATTTGTAATATGTCCGGTGCTGTAATTGCGGCAGTACTCTTTATGACATTGTACACTTTTGGGTTGAACACTGCTGCCGAAGAGGTTACCGCGCAGCCCCGGCTTGAGAAGACCGTCCCCTTTATAGCTTTTTATTCCCGCTCGGGCAAAACCAGAATGACCGCTGAATCTCTGCAAAAAAAGCTTTCCTGTGAAATGGGGGAGATAGTTTCAAAGAAGGACCGCACAGGTTTCTTAGGTGTTTTCACCTGTGTGCTGGACCAGCTGCTTGACCGTGATGATGTCCAAGACGCTTTTCCCAGAACATTGACAGCATATAATCCGATTGTTATCGCAGCGCCCATATGGGTGGGAAACCTAGCCTCACCCGTGCGAACGTTCCTCAAGCAGACCGATATTAAGGGAAAAGACATATATATCATTGCAACCTATAATGGCAAGCTGGATGCTGAAAAGGAAGCAGCCATACAGCAGTTTGTAACCGCTCAGGGCTGCAATCTTAAGAAAATGTACAAAGTTATTACCAAGGAAAAGACCCGGCAGGATATAGACGGCGAGGTGCAGATAATAGCCCAGGAGCTGTCCCGTGATGCTGACAAAAAACAGCAGGTGGTAGCACGGTAATATATACAGTTAATTCATGACACACCAAAATGTGGCAACACGCAACAACGCCTGTAAAAGTTAATTCAACATATAAAAACCGGGCTTAAGCTTTTTTAATTTTATGTCATCCTGCGATTAAAATCGCAGGATGACACCACTACTATAAAAAAATGCCTGGATGCTGCAGACGAGCAGCAGCATGACTGTTGGTGGTGTTTGCTAAACATAAATCTCTGACTTCCTGTTTTACATCAGTTACTATCCGGCACGGTGCGAACCATCTCTCCAACCTCCCTTTAAACTGTTTTTTCTTTCTTGACATTTATGTTGTTTGATAGTAGTCTGTCGAAATATATCCTGTTTAAATACTTCCATTGCACTGCTTTTACGGTTCGCAAAAAAAGAACCAACAACAAATACTTTTATAAGGAGACAGTTATGAAAAAGGTCACCCTCATGTTATCAATCATCATGGGCCTGTGCGTATTTGCAGCATATGCTGGTATGCAAACAGCCCCAGACAAGAAAGAAAAGACTAAAGAACCGGCACCTGCCGAAGCAATAGCCATAACAGCAGAAGCCGGGATTGACCATCCCGAGGTCGAGGAGGGTATAACCTGTAATGATTGTCATGAGATAAAACTTGATGCCAACACTTCGGCAACCCAGGCCTGGTTGACAGAAGATTATCTTAAGTGGTCAAAAGGAGAAGGCATCCTGCCGGAGGCTAAAATTTGGCAGGAGATCGTTACAAACCTGGGCAGGAAAAAAGATAAAATGAGAACCTTCATTCTGGCAACCTGCCTCAACAATATCCCGCTTTCCACCACGGCTGAATTTGCGCTCGATCCCGAAAAGAAAGTACTTTACGGACTGCATGAAAAAGGGACCCAGAAACTGTTGCACATACGTAAAAACCCCAAGGTAAGCCTTAACTGGCATAAAGAATTCGAAACCTTTAATGACTACCGCTGTATCCAGATTATAGGACGAGCTGAGCTGATTGAAGGGACCAGCCCTGAATATGACAAGATTTTAATTGAGGCTATTGATTACGAGGAAGGTGCCAAGAAAAAGAAGATGACCCCCAAGCAATTCAGGGACAGCATTAAGTCCTACATGGTTGTAAGTAAAATTACCATAGACCAGATTACCGTTGCAAATTACGCTTTTACCCATGATGACTACCGCATCTATCAGCGCTGGGTTCGCAAGTAACATCTTGTACTATTCAAGGACAAAGTTTATATATTGCATCTTGAATGTTAAAAAATTATTGTTTCACCGCCCGCTTGTCCCGCAAAAGCGGCCCTTTGCTTGAGGCACCGAGGTCGCAGAGGTATGAATTTCAGATACCTTTCTGTTGAGAGGTCAGAAAGGCATCTACAACCAGCAGCTTTTCTGAGTTTTTGTGGAATTGGAACATGAATCCCGACAGATCATACGGGATTACATATCCGGCCATAAGGACAGATTCCTTTGCCGGATTTTTCCTCTCAGAAAATCCGGCAAAAAAATAATATCTCTCAGCGTTTTTTGCGGCTCTGCGGTAAATAAAACTCTCAACACATCTTTGTCCACTTACGTCAAAAAAAGGCCTGCCGTGTTATCACGCCAGGCCTTTTTAGTTTTAGTTTATTAAGCTTAACAGCTTACAAGCTCATCAGCCATCAGCTCTTTTTACGACATCATGGCCTTAAAAAATTTTCCAAACGTTTCCTGTCCGTAAGCCCCCAGCAGAATTTTGCCCATCCTGTCGGAATCTTTCATACCCGCATATTGCAGCATGATGCGTTTCTTCTGACGTTGTTGCAATGCTTCATCTCCCGTCCCGGCTTCTTTGTACATCTGCACCCAGAGCTGTATAAATTCGCGGGCCAGCTCAAAAACAGTTTCCACTTTATCGGTCGTTGTAATTGCAGTTACAAAAACAGGTGAGATATATGTTCTGACCCAAGTGGTCAAATCATACAGCGGAACCACTTTTAAGTCCGGATGGGTATTGTATTTTTTATATACCTCTTTAAAAGGCTCCAGATACTTCATGACAAAATCATAGTCTGTAACGAGGTCGAACCCGAACGATAGATCAGTGTCGAAATAATACATACCGTCCTTCATAATGACCGAGTTAATGCCCCACACAGGAAGCTTATAGCTGAAATCAGGGGCTATCTGAAAAATTTCGGCACCAACTGAGGGCCTGTTTTCATGATGCGGCACAGGGATCCCTTCACCCAGCTTGAAATCGACCAGGTTTACCCTGTCTATCTTTGCCCCTCGGTATGTTTTTATTCCACCGCCGTCCTCACCGCTCAGGAGCTTTACCTGCTCAATATCCTCAAAACCGCTCACCCGCTCCAGCTGAATCTCTTTTGAAAGGACCTCAAAACAAAACTCAGGTAACGTTTGTGTACTCATAATGACTTCCCCCTATGTTTGGTTAAAAAAATAGTGTAGTCCTACGCTACAAGCAGCAGCGTATCTCAAGCAAAAGTGTACTAGCCCCACCAAACAACCCTGCATCAAGCTGTAGGCCGTTCTGGCAAAAGCGAAAAAAAGGGGCATATATTTATTTATATGCCCCCTGACTCTCTTCTACTACAACCGGGTTTTAATCAACAAAGCCAATTATCGGAGCAAGTACATTGTTAGAACCAAAAACAGATTTCATCTTGCAGGCCATATTGTAAATCTCTAAGTGACTTCTTAGGAAAAACAGAGCTTCCCCGGATTCAATATATTGTTAGGGTCCATTTCCTGTTTAATCTGCCTCAGTTTGCTTGCATAGTTTGCAGCCCTGTTGTAAACCATCTCAGCCCAGGCCCCATAAGGCTGGTCAAAATAGGCGCCCCTGTTCATCAACGCAGCTGATGCTTCCAGCCAGAGTTTTTTAACCTTGGCAGCATCTGCCGCATCTGTATGATTACAGTGCAGGTCGAATTCACAGTATGCACCCCTGCCACGCTCCCAAGGTGTCAGATAGACACCGATATCAGACAGCGGGTACCCGTGGGCCTGTGCCATATCCCGCAGGGTCTGTTCCAGTACGGGTATGCTGTCCAGCGGAGCCTTGAAGCTTAAATCATGTACAGATCCTCGGTAATGAAATTTCTTCAGGATTCTCCAGGGACGCAGCATCTCCTCAAGCATAATCGATTCAGCCGCACTGATGCCCGGCAGGCTTTCACAAAGTTCGATATTGAGTGCATCACATACCCCCTTCAGAGCTTCGATCTCATAGGCAATTTTTTCTTCGGGGTGCCGCGGCAATCCGTTAAGACACATCCCCAGTCCCCACGGGGGCAGTTCTTTGCGGATTGCTTCAAAGTCTGCTGAAGCAACCTGTTCGGCCGGAAATGCACCGGGGATATCCCAATCTCGACTAAACAGAGCAGCCATATTAAAGCTGTTGAGCAGTAGACATTCCAGGCCTATTTCCCTGCGCTGAATACGTGCCAGCGACTCTACTGCTTTGTCTAAATCGTTAAAGGGTATAAAGAAAAATTTCCTCTGAGAAGGCATGATATACATGTGCATATTCATTTTGGTCAGAATACCCAGAGTCCCCTGTGAACCTGTCCAAAGACGAAAAACTATGCAACGAATCGGCCCCGTGGGGGATCCGGGTTCACCGCCAGTAGCCCAGTTGCCGGTGCGAAAAATTTCTCCGGTCGGCAGAACCATTTCCGTATCCATGATAAGAGCATTTCCGTCTTCAAAGCTTGGGGCAGCAAGACAAAGATCACGTTCCAAGTAGCTTGTCAGCACGGAACGGTTTGGTGGAACACCAAAAGGAACCATTATGCGGTACCCCTTTTTATTCAAGGCGTCCTGCAATTCACTATAGGTTACACCGGGTTCGACAATAACATATAGGTTTTCCTCATTAATATCTATGATCTTCTTCATCTGAGACATATTAAGGATAATACCGCCCTGGTCCGGTACAGTAGCTCCATGCAGGTTCATGCCTGAACTGTAAGGCACAACAGGAGTTTTGGATTGATTGGCAAGCTTTACTACTTCCTGTATCTGCTCTACTGTTTCGACAAACACGACTGCATCAGGACACCGTCTTTCAACGAAGCTCTGGTCACCTGCATACCGGTTCAACGTAGTATCGTCGTTAAGCACACTGCCTTTTCCGACAATCTTTTCAAGCTGTTTCATCTGTATTGCCATGTTTTCCCTCACCTGTATCAAACTGGATATAAAAATTATAACAGGCTAAAGCCTGTATTGTCTTTTTGCTTTTATAAGTCAGTGGCCGGTTGATTGTTGTCAGTTATTATTACTGTGTGTATTCAACTGACTACTTACATCCCCCAACCGTCATTACAGAGCCATCAGCATCAGGTCCATCAGATCATACAGCTTGATCTTTTCCTTGTTGCGCTTGATCGGATCACTCAGATTCTGCTCACAGTAAGGACAGCAGGTC
>JANQFE010000054.1 GCA_028278025.1 Thermodesulfobacteriota bacterium
CTTGCGAATCATCTGTAGTCTCCGTGTAATTTGAAATTACACTCCTATCGAACAACAAATGAAAAACATTATCTTTTTATTGAGAACACCCCCTAGTACTTTTTTCTTATATCCCCTCTACAAAAACTTCCCCGTAAAATAAGAATAAAAATCATACTATCAGCTGATTCTTTTTGTTGTGCATACATGATACATTGTCTACATCATGCAATTACTAAAAAGATTACAATATGACAGGCGGTGAACAAAACAGGCGAAAATGCGAAAGGATCGCAATAAACACACCGGCAACAATAGCAATCGAGGGGACAGATCGTATAATGCGCCTTCACACCCGAGATCTTAGTTCGGACGGCGGGTTTTTTTGTACTTCGGAACCGCTACAGTACGGAGTAAAGGTAAAAATTCACATTGTAATGACTAACAAAACCATAGCAAAACTCACGGGTACACAATTTCAGTTGCAGGTTTGCGGAACGGTTGTGCGCAGTGATCCGGCGGGTATGGCAGTATGTTTCACCGGCCACAAGATTATCCCTTTCAAAAAAATTAAAGAAAAGCACAGGAATGAAACTGATGGATTTTCTAACAATAAGCAGGTTTCGAAAACAGGTAGAAACTGAATGCGTTCGCTGTAAACGCACAAAAAGTGAATTGTCCATAATCGTTTTCGATATTGCGGCAATAACACGTGCGGCAGGATCCCTTAAAAAAATATTACATTTCTTAAGCAAAAGAACACGCTGTTATGATACCCTGGGCGTAATCGGCCCGAGGCGTATCGGGTTGTTGCTGCCTGATACGTCGTCTGCAGATGCCCGCAAACTTGCAAATAGTATCTGTGATGGCTTTACTCTCAATATGCGACTCACGTCCACTATCGGCACTTATCCGGCTCAGCCGCTCACATGCTTGGAACAGCTATATTGTGAACACTCTGAACCTGATTCTATAGGGCTACTGAATAAAAGAGTAAAAAGAACTGGTTTCGGACAATCCGGAAATTATCTCAGGCAGGTATCCCTCTTTAAAAAAGTCATAAATTTCCTTGTAGTCCTGCCGGTATATTTGCTTTCTTTGAAACTGTAGAACTCTGCTAACTGTTATCTATATAAACATCTGCTTGTACCTGTTCTGGCGTTCTATTTCGCGCACCTTCCGTGCTAATTGATCCTCCAGTTTTTTGGAAATATTTAAAAACTGCACAGCAACAAATTCAATATCACGTATACCCTTACCCTGCTCTTTCCTGACAACACGTGCTTTTACTTCATGAGTTTTTATCTGTAAACGAAGCAAAAGTGTAATTACTTGATCCTTTTTAAATTCGCGTATTTTTTTGTGTGCAAATTTCACACCGGATGCAGAAATATCAATAATTTCCAGCTGCTCGTCATAGTTGGTTGTCAGGATGACCGGGCTGTCCTCTGACGACCTCACCCTGTATGACATCCGTATATTATACTCTTTCAGAAGTGAAAGTTCGGTGAGGATAACGGCCGCAACAGTCTGTGAAGATGAAAGTCTATAATTTTTTATAATTTTTTCAACTTTTCCGGTTACGCCATACCTGACATTTACATTATGATCTACATAGGTTACCGCAATTCTCTTACCAACAATAGAGGGCAGCAACCTGGGGCTGGTTTGAGAGATAACCAGCTCTTCTGCTGAAGAGTCATAAACCATGACGTTGCGCACATCTACTTTGTTCCTCTGCTCATCGAGGCTTATTACACATTCTGCTCGTATGCCGGGTCTAAGCAAGTTATCTGCCATAGCTTTTGTAATGTAAACTTTTTACGTATTACGGTAGCATATGCTGCTTGTAGCTGTAACCAAATAAGCACCTGTGGCTTTGATAGGTGAAATACCCTTGAAAAACGAGGTGGCGACATGCATTCAAAAAGTATAGGCTAACGAAACAGTCTGTGTCAATAAAATTTCATACCCTGGACAAACTGATCATTCTCCAACTGCTCTATGCATATAGTAAGTTACAGCATACGCAGGAGATCTCAATGGACAGCACTCCTGCCGACTATCTTTTCTACCGTGTTACTGAGATGATTGTTGAAAGTTTCGGGGTCTTCCAGCATAACAAAATGTCCGACATGTGGCATAAGTGTTTCCTTAAATGACGGGATATAGTTTTTCAGAGACTTCATATTGGTTGCTTTGCTACTTGAGTTGATACAATACAATGGCACACGTACATTCTGCAGAGCATTATGCAGTTTTTTGTTGTTATAGTCAAGCATTGCCAATGTTGAAGCATTTGCAATTTCCTGCGGTGCCGCAGACATATCGGCAGCAATTTTTTCAACAAGAACCGCATCAGATGAAGCAACAAACATATTGCTGCGTACAAAAGTGCTGGTTGTATTTGAGAAATCCTTTTTAAAAGGCTGCATAAATTTGTCGATCTGCTCCGGGGTAAATTTTTCATCCACATCCCGCAGCGTATCAACTCCTACCAAACCGATAATTCTTTTCGGCATGATACGAAAGGCCTCAAGCATAACTGCTCCTCCCATGGAATGACCAACAAGAATTACCTGTTCGAGTTCAAGCTTTTTTATCACTGCTGCAACATCCCGTCCAAATTGTGCAATAGTCCAATGCCTACGGTCATGGCCAGAACCTCCGTGTCCGGCAAGATCAAGTGTTACCACCCGGTACCGGGAAGCAAAATAGGCTATCTGTTCCTTCCAGTAGGTGCTGTCACATGACCATCCGTGAATAAATACAAACTCAGGAATACCTGTTCCCTGTACATGAAACCGAATAGAAACACCGTCAGAGGATAAAACAGTTGTCGAGCCAGAACGTGCTGCGGTGTTATTGTGTGAACCCTGTCTGGTATTGCAACCAAGCCAGGGCACCATGCTAAAAAGAAACAACGTTCCAAGCAGCAGCATTCTAATGTTGTTTTTCAACAAGCAGTCATTGAAATTCGGCAATGCGTGCAGATTATCTGCCGGGTTGTTCTTGCGATGTTGCATAATCCTTTATTCACCTCTTTCAAATTATTAGTTGCTGAGAAACCTTAAATCGTCCCTTGTACTATTCCAATAAAAAAAGGCAGAATGAGCTCTTCTGCCTTTGGAAAATGTGACTTGCTAACACACTGTATATCTATAGCATCAAATCGAATCGGCTACAATCTCAGCAATATCTTTTACCTTAACGTTGTCTGCAGCTTTTTCATCCTTTACACCGTCCTCAAACATAGTCATACAATAGGGGCAGGCAACAGCAATGGTTGACGGGTTCGATGTAAGAGCTTCCTGGGTCCTTTCAAGGTAGATGCGTTTCCCGACAAGCTCTTCCATCCACATCCGGCCCCCTCCGGCCCCACAGCAGAAGCTTTTCTCTCCGCAACGCTCCATCTCAAGCGGCGACTGCCCGCCTGAGCATGCTTTTAGAACATCTCGGGGTTCATCATAGATCTGGTTATACCTGCCCAGATAACACGAATCATGGATAACGATCGCACCGTTGGAAGACGGAGCTGGTTTGATTTTACCCTGCTTAATTAAATTATTAATCAACTCGGTATGATGGATAACGTCAAGTTCGGCTCCATACTGCTTGTAGTCGTTTTTCAGTGTTGTAAAGCAGTGCGGACAGTAGGTTATAACCTTTTTTATGCCATATTTTGAAAATTTTTCTAAGTTTTCTTTAACCATTTTATCAAAAACATATTCATTGCCCAGCCGTCTGAGGGAATCCCCGCAGCAGGACTCCTCGTTTCCCAGTATGCCCCATGAAACACCGGCGCTGTTCAGTATTTTGGTAAGGGCCACAGTGACCTGCCGCGCCCGTGAATCAAAAGCACCGGCACAGCCGACATAAAAAAGGTATTCCGCCTTGACCCCGTCAGTAATAACAGGAACGTTAAGATCGGTAGTCCACTTTGTCCGGTCAGTAGGCGCAAGGCCCCAGGGGTTTGAGCGTTGTTCAGAAGCCTCAAAAAAAGCAATCAATTCTTCCGGGAACTCGGCCTTTTCCATAACCAAATGTTGTCTCATTTTTACAATCTTGGGAGCATGCTCGATAAAAACAGGGCATACCTGCATACAGGCACCACAGGTTGTGCATTCCCAGATTGCCTCGGTAGAAATACTCTCCTCGCTTCCATTAATCAGCGGGGCAACCATTTCAGCCTCTTTGGGTGCCGGGGCCAGTATATCGGCTGGACGGGTAGCCCGTATAGCTGAAGCGTTTTTGAAAATATTCAGTTTGCCCTCGTGAATTATCTGTTTCGGATTGAGAGATTTGTCTGTATTGGTTGCAGGACAGGCAGCCTGGCATCTGCCGCACTCGGTACACGACATAAAATCAAGCAGATCGGTCCATTGAAATTGAACTGCCTTTGAAATACCGAACTCCTCCCCCTTTTTAAATATCAGCCGCGGTACCGTCGAAACAAGTGATTCGCTTTTGAAAAAGCAGTTCGGAATTGCTGTTAAAACATGCAGATGCTTGCTGTAGGGCAGATAATTTAAAAAGAACAAAAGCACTAAAGCATGCAACCACCAGAAAAACCGCGCAAGACTGTGAACACCCTCACTGCTTAATCCGCTGACAAATATTTTCAACCCATTTGATATCGGCATCCAGGATGCCATGGCTAGTTTACCCATGCTTGCCTCACAGGCATTCATGCCGAAGAAAGCAATCATAAGCATTGCGACAAGACTTAGTATGAAATAGGCATCCAGCGTTGGGTCAATATGTGCAGGTCTGAAAAAAGTCCTGCGCAGTACTGCTATAACAACACAAACAAGCACAACAAGTGACATGATATCAGCCAAAAACATCAAGATTCCGTAAGGAATCCTGCCCATAAACAACAGGCTGAATCCCTTTACTGTTGACGTATCAGGGAAAAGTCCCGCAACCAGGAATTCGAAATTCACAAAAGCAAGGACCATAAATCCCCAGAAAAGGAAAAAGTGATTGATCCCGAACCGTTCGCTGACAACCCGTAGCTGGCCGAATCCGTAAACCAGCATGTTGCGCAAACGAGACCATAGCCGGTCAAACCTGTTTGCCGGTCGCCCCAGACATATAGTGGCAATCAGGCGAAAAACATTCTTCAGGAAGAAGGCAACCGCACCAAAAAAGACAATCGCGAATAGTAATCGTTCTATGCTACTCAAGGGAACTCCTTTCTGCTTTAGGCTTTATGGTTTGAATTATTCAACAATCTTAGCGTTAGACTGTTTCAGTTTTTCAATAATAGCCGGTATAACGTCAAAGACATCCCCTACAATGCCCAGATGGGCTACCTCAAAAATCGGGGCGGTCTTATCTTTGTTGATTGCGATAATGTAATCAGAATCCTGCATGCCGACTAGGTGCTGAATAGCACCGGATATAGCACAGGCAATATACAGTTTCGGATGTACGGTTTTACCGGTCTGGCCCACCTGACGCGGATGTTCTATCCATCCCTCATCAAAAGCGCAGCGTGAACCGGCGACCACACCGCCAATCAGGTCCGCCAGTTCCTGAAGCATGTCGAAATTTTCTTTGTTCAGCAGACCGCGGCCGCCTGAAACCAGAATCTTGGCCCCGGCAATATTAACAGAGCTTTCCTGGGCGGCAGAAATAATCTCCAACACCTTGGTGGGAATCTTATCTTCAGAAAGCGTAAATGATTCTTCGATCAACTCGCCCTTTCTGCCCTGCTGAAAATCGCGCTTGGGCATAACGTGTGGACGCACAGAGGCCATCTGGGGGCGTCTTGTTTCTGTGAGAATCGTGGCCATGATGTTACCGCCGAAGGCCGGTCGAGTTTGTTCCAATATCCGCATTTTTTTATCAATACTGAGCTGCGTGCAGTCTGCTGTTAGACCGGTCTTCAGATCAGTTGCCACAGCACCGGCCAAGTCTCTGCCCAGCCCGGTAGCACCCATAAGTACAATCTCAGGTTTATATTTATTCACCAGTTCAACACAGCCGTGCAGATAGGACGTAGTTCGGTAGAGTTTTAAGGCAGGATTGTCGATGACATATACTTTGTCGGCACCATAGCCGAACGCCTCATCTGACAAATGTTTGATGTTTTCACCCAGTACAAAGGCTGCAAGCTCTACGCCCAAATCATCTGCCAGCTCCCGGCCCTTTCCAAGAAGTTCCCATGATACTTCATGGGCCTTGCCGTCAACCTGTTCGACATAGACCCATACCCCTTTCCACAGAGCAATATTTGACTCTGCATTCTGGACAGGGGCAGCCACTTCCTCTTTAACCTCGGGTTCAACAGCACCTTCAGCTTCAAGTTCTTTGAGAAGTTTCTGCTCCTCGGGCGTGAAGTAGATCTCAAGTGCATCTGCAGGACAAACTTTAACACATTTTTTACATCCGATGCACTTGACTTCATCTATAATCGGCTCTTCCTTTTCGTTCATTTCTATGGCATCAACCGGGCAGGATATCTGACACCGCGCACCACATGCAATACATTTTCCTTCTATGAGACAAGCCTTACCTTTTGGTTTCTTTTTCTTCTTAGACCTTTGCTCCATTTATCCTCCACATTCTACTTTTAATCATTGAGGTCATTTAACGGCAACGATATCTTTTTCAATAAGTTTGTTGAATATGGCTTCAACTGCATTGTCCTTCTGATCACCCTCGCCCATCATGATTTCACCCTTTTCTCTTTCCGGTGCAAAAATTCTACGGACCTGGGTTGGTGAACCCAGCAGTCCGATACTATTCGGATCAAGCTTCAAGACATTATTACTCCAAACCTGAATATCAATATCGTCAGCATCCAGCCTTCCGGGTACTGTTGGATAACGCGGGGTGTTAATCTCACGCTCAACGGTAATCATACAGGGCATCTGCGATTCAACTATTTCATGATACCCTTCAAGTTTGCGTCGAACCTTTATGGTTTTTTGATCCTGATTTACTGATAAGACTTCATCAACAAGGGTAAGCTGCGGGATATCCATGCGGCGCGCTATACCCGGCCCGACTTGGGCGGTATCTCCGTCAATGGTCTGCTTGCCGCACAGTATGATATCAACCGGCCGTTTTTCGGCAATCCTTTTAATAGCTAACCCCAGGACAGTACTGGTTGCAAGCGTATCCGCACCACCAAAGGCCCTGTCGCTTAACAGGATACCCTCATCAGCGCCTATTGAAATTGCTTTTCGCAATACACTCTCTGCTGCTGGAGGCCCCATGGAGACAGCTGTAACGTAGGCCCCATACCTGTCCTTGAACCTGATTGCCTCTTCAACCGCATTTGTATCAAACGGGTTGGTAATGAACGGAACCCCTTCGCGTACAAGTGTGTTGGTTACCGGATCAATACTTACCTGAGTTGTATCAGGTACCATTTTTACACAGACAACAATATGCATTACATATCTCCTTAATAAAATTAGTTCTCCGTTGTGAATGCAAAAACAAAGCCACTATAAGGAATGTGGTGTGTTGAACTTATATTTATTGAGCCTCGCTCGCTGAGCATATATAACCCATTGTTATTACTTTATAAAAAAATTACTGGATCTCGACTTCAGCGCATAATGTGAGCGATTTCGGGTATATATCTGCACATCAGCGTCAGGGTGAGGGCCGTAATGTTTGCCAGATTGTCACAATGGATAGTATTGTTATAGCAATTTATTGTAAAAAAATAAAAAAGAAATTTATGTTGCACAATAAATGTGTCAAAATGACAATTGGGTAGTCCGGATATCTGTGTTCTTAAGGATTAATGTATTAGCTGCTTTAGTTAAAAAACATCGTTACAAATTTACAAATTAAAAGCATCTATCACATTAGAGGCTTAAAAGCAAGCCTATATTCAAACGGCCATAAACATCTCTGCAAAATACTATAGTATTTGCTACGTAACACAACTATGCATAAAAATCACATGGACTGTAGTGTCAAACAACACACATCTTTAACTTTTACTTGACATACTATTTTATATTTGGAGCTGTAAAATATGCTTAATTTTTAAAAAATGCTTTTTAAAAGATGATATTATTTTATTATCTGGATTACTATGAAATTTTATATTGTATAATATTTTTTCAATCTACATCTAAACAGATTGAGGAGTCTGTTATGAGCTCATCATGTTCCGTAGGAATTGAAGTCCTGGCAGAAATTGCTGAAATGAAACGGACGTACGCGGCAATCTTGACCAGGATTGGAAAGATGAAATTGCAATCGGTCGGGGCCAGGGGAGTGAAGGCCGGCTGGAGCTGTACGACTTTAAACTGCACTCATACACACCTGCAGCCTACATACAGATCCAATCAGATGACTATATTACCTCAAATGGTGCATCCCGCCCGGCAGTCAAGGGTCTGAAAAATGCATCGAGCTGGGTTAGACGACTTATGCAGCTCATGCTGCACAAAATGCTTCGCAATGGTGAATAATCATTACTTAATAAAAGCGTTCGCTATTGTGCCAGTTTTTCTGCCAGAACAAACATGGTTTCCAAAGCTTCCGGGGTTGCATAGCCCTGGTCCTGCCAGCGAATAATGCCCTCACGGTCAAGCAGCAATGCATGCCCCTCTTTTGGATCAATATTCAGGGCGTCACTATAATACTCCACATCACCATACATCGTTACAACATGTTTATGCTTAAACTGCGGCAGCCCACCACGCATTCCCCGATCGATCACAGGCTTCATGAACATGTAGCCGCTGGAAATCATTGGCACCTCATAGAACATAAAATCATCCCGTGCTGCAAACTTTTCAGCAAACGGGTTGAGCCATGAATCAAGCTGTCCCTGGTTTTGCTGCAAAAAAGCAACCGTTACAAGGGTTACCTTGCCACGGGCCGACTCCGGGACCGACGCCGGGTTACCTTCGAGGGTTTCAGCACTAACCGTGGGAAACGATTTGCCGATGTTAGACTTTTCTGTCATGGCGGTTTCCTCCTGCTGAGGTGCGTCTGCTTTTTTTGAACAACCGGCTGCAATCAAGCCAAACAGTAAACAGATTACAGCCGCTGGAGAACATATCCTTTTATAGTAGACACTAAGTGTTATACTCCTCCTTAGCATTGTTTATTGTTTCCTTTCCCAGGTAATATTATAGATACCTTTCCGAGTATTGCCGTACCTGATCTTAATTGTTTTTATCTGTAAGGGCCTTATGGATACTCTCCTGAAACGGCGGCCTGAGAATACCTTTTTCAGTCATAATGCCGGCAATATACTTATTGGGAACCACATCAAAGGCCGGATTCCACACCTTGATCGACTCCGGAGCTATTTGGGTTCCCCGCACAGAAATCACCTCTTCGCCAGAACGCTCTTCAATCGGAATCTTATCGCCGCTCTGTGTTGATCCGTCTATTGTCGAGACTGGTGCGGCAATATAAAAAGGGATACCGTGCTCTTGAGCCAAGATGGCAAGTGCATAGGTGCCGATCTTATTGGCAGCATCACCATTAGCGGCGATGCGGTCGGAACCTGCAATAACCAGGTCAGCCCCACGGGTCTTCATAAAATGCCCTGCCATGCCGTCGGTAATAAGCTCAAACGGTATCCCATCCTTTTTCAACTCCCAGGCTGTAAGACGGGCCCCCTGCAGCAAAGGACGGGTTTCACAAGCTGCTACACATACGTTTTTGCCCTGCTCTACTGCAGAGCGGATTACACCAAGTGCGGTACCGTGACCGGCCGTAGCCAATGAACCGGTATTACAGATTGTAATGATTGTGGCCTGGTCAGGCACAACTTCTTGCCCGAGTCGTCCCATCCTGCGGTTAATCTCAATATCTTCATTGAGTATCTTAAGAGCTTCCTGTTTTAATATATCTTGTAAAACTTCAATGCCGGCACTGCTGTGCTGTCTGGCCAGGCTCAGCATCCTTTCAAGGGCCCATCTCAGGTTAACCGCTGTCGGTCTCGTTCCCAGCAAACGTTCATATATCTGATCGAGGTGCCTAAAAAACTCATCGTTATTCTGCGCGGTTGATTGTCGGCATGCAAACGCGAACCCCATAGCCGCAGCAACGCCAATAGCAGGTGCCCCGCGAATCGACAAGCGCTGTATCGCTGCTGCGATAGATTCAAGGTCGCGACATTCAAGATATACCTCCTGTACGGGCAGCTTGGTCTGGTCAAGTATGCGCACATGATCTTCCTGCCATGATATGGATTGGATACTGTTAGCTTTCAAGTTTCCTCCGTAAAATATCATTTACCAGTTTGGGATTTGCCTTTCCTTTGGTGGCTTTCATGGCCTGTCCTACAAAAAACCCGAAAAGCTTTTCTTTACCGCTGCGATAATCAGCAACCTCGTTTTGATTGGCATCGAGCACATCCTGGATTACTTTTTCAATCTCACCCTCATCAGACACCTGCAGCAAACCTTTTTCTTTGACAATCGCCCCGGGCATACTGCCGGTTGCCCGCATTTCATCAAAAACGGTTTTTGCAATTTTACCGCTGATTGTTCCTTTGTCGATCAGCTCGATCAGCTCGGCCAGATGCACGGGTGTAACCACAAAGCCGGTGATGTTGCGGGGGTCATTCAGATGTCTTAAAATATCACTCATTATCCAGTTGCTGATTTTCTTAGGTTGCTCATAGCATTTAACACACTGCTCAAAATAATCGGCAAGCTGCCTACAGGCGGTAAGAATCTTGGCATCATATTCCGGTATTTTATATTGTTTGACAAAACGCAGAACCTTTTGCCGGGGAAGTTCCGGAAGCTGTTTACGTACATCCTGCACCCAGGCTTCATCAATTATCAGCGGTACGAGATCAGGGTCAGGAAAATAGCGATAATCATGGGCCTCCTCTTTACCGCGCATCGAAAACGTAACACCTTTATCAGCATCCCACAGCCGGGTCTCCTGGATTATTTTCTCACCATCCTCGATCATTTCCTGCTGCCGCTTTATTTCATATTCAAGGGCCCGTTCTACATTACGAAAAGAGTTCATGTTTTTCAGTTCAACCTTTGTGCCGAGCTTTTCAGTCCCTTGCGGACGCAGTGACACATTAGCATCGCAGCGAAAACTGCCCTGTTCCATATTACCGTCGCACACTTCCAGGTACTGTACAATTGTGTGCAGCATTCTGAGATACGCACCGGCTTCCTCAGGACTGCGCAAATCCGGCTCGCTGACAATCTCAATGAGGGGTACACCGGTACGGTTAAAATCGACGTAGCTTGCATCAGAAGATACCCCGGCAAGTTCATGTACGAGTTTGCCGGCATCCTCTTCCATATGTATGCGGGTAATGCCGATGCGCTTTGTCCTGTTGCCCTCTTCCAGGTCAATTTCCAGATAGCCATGCTCTGCTATGGGAAGTTCAAACTGTGAAATTTGATACCCTTTAGGCAGGTCAGGATAAAAATAGTTCTTGCGTGCAAATTGATTTTCGGGATTAATACGACAGTTAGCGGCTATGGCTGTTTTCATTGCAAACTGCAGCGCCTGTTTGTTCACTACCGGCAACACCCCCGGCATACCCAGGCAAACCGGGCAGGTCTGTATGTTGGATTCGCTGCCGAAGGCAGTAGGACAGCTACAGAAAATCTTTGTTGCAGTCAGCAGCTGGGCATGAACTTCCAGCCCTATAACCGGTTCATAGTACATACATGTCTCCATATTACCGGATTTTTGC
Source organism: Thermodesulfobacteriota bacterium (assembly GCA_028278025.1). GTDB lineage: Bacteria > Desulfobacterota > WTBG01 > CAIYCZ01 > CAIRTM01 > JANQFE01. The sequence goes on from JANQFE010000054.1 coordinate 11,648, forward strand.
AGTACAAAAAAAATTAAAAGATTGTATACTATACAATAATATAAATTACATTAAAAATTTTATGTGTAATTTTATAGGGTATCTACATCACCCGCATACCTTCCGGCCCGAAAAGTTGCACGAATTTCTCAAAAAAATCTTTATCAAATTCTTTTTGCAAAAGCGTATCGCGAATAACATTGAGCGTATCAAACGCACTAAAAGCTTGCTGATAACATCTTTTGGTTGTCATTGCATCAAAGACATCCGCAACAGAGCAGATTTTCCCATATAAATTTATCCTGTCACCCTGCAGCCGTTGCGGGTAACCTGAGCCATCAGCCCTCTCATGGTGCTGAAGTACTATAATTGCTGAGTCCCTGGTGATAAATCCTGACTCCTTAAGGATATTATATCCTTGCTCAGGATGGGTTTTCATAATCTTCCATTCTTCTTCATTTAAAGGGCCTTTTTTGTTAAGTATCTCCAGAGGGATTCGTGATTTGCCGATATCATGCAGAAAAAAACCAAGACCGAGATCATAAAAAATTTTTTCTGAAATTCCCTGCAGCAGGTTTCTGGCAAAAGCAACACTGAACACACCGACATTTACTGAATGCGTATAGGTATAGTAGTCATACTCTGTAATACGGATGAGGTGGTTGGTGGTTGCAGTGTCAGAAAGAATAAGACTTACAATATTGTTAACGGTTTTTTTTGTCCGCCCGATCATGTCAATATTAGGATTATCAAAAAGTTTTTCCATGAGATACCGGCTTGAATCATACACTATCTTTGACTTTTGCTCTGAAACAATACGGTTATCCTGTATGATATTCTGCAGGTTATCTTCAATATACTGCTGATAGAGATCACGATCATCTTCCGGTATGTAAATAGTATGTACTCTATTTTGCAGAAGTTTTTCTTTAACCTCGGATGTAAAGTAGGTTCCCTTGCTGGAATAGAGTACATAGTTTTGCCTTTTTTGACACAGATAAATATCAAAAGGTTTTAATGTATCAATCCTCAAAACACTTAAATCTACCGGCAAAAAGCTTTGCTGCTCCATGTTCATATCCAGTGAGTAGTAGGTAAGAAATATTTTGACTTGCAAGCTCCAGCAGTATAAAAAAAATGAGCCCTCGTGTCAAAATATAAGATATGGTACCGGCCCCAAGGTGTTCGGCCAGCCTATTTTTTGCTGGCGATCCTTAGCATCTATTACTAAAACAGACTGCTGATATTGATTTAGCATAAAGATTCTGATAGTATAAAATCTTTATAATACAAAGCAATGGATAAACATTTTATAATACTTACTAAGCTTTTTCTCATCCTGTACTTCACCGGTATCACCTGCGGAGTGTGCTACCGGCTGACATATGCTGAAACTCTGGAAAACTGCAACGATAACGCTTCCCTAACTACTGCATCGGTATCTGTGATGCTGTTCGACAATCAGACTTCGCACGTGCCCAGCACCTCTAATAATAATGCAGATACTCAAGACAATGCGACCGTCTTTCAGCAGCCTCGTCTTTCTGAAAAATACTCCGACAACCGGACAGACAAAACCGGAGCTGTTCCCGTAGAAGAGCAGGATTTTGATTTTACAGAAGATGATGTTTTTTTCGACCCTTTTGCAGACAATGCAACAGATGCCGCAGCACAGCTCGAAACCATACCGGACCCCATCCAAAAATATAACCGGGCTATGTTTGTTTTCAATGATAAGCTGTATTTCTGGGCTCTGAAACCGGTTGCTATCGGTTATAAGTTCATTGTATGGCCGGAAGCAGTCCGCAAAAGTATTAAACGTTTCTGCCACAATGTTGCTATGCCGAAAAGATTTGTCAACTGCCTCTTGCAGGCAAAGTTTAAGGGGGCCGGTGTTGAGCTCACGAGGTTTGTGACCAATACTACTATCGGTATTGCCGGCTTTTTCGATCCTGCCAAAAGGTTTTTTCATCTGCGGCCATATGAGGAAGACACCGGCCAAACACTTGGGGTGTATGGAATGGGACCCGGCTTTTACTTTGTCTGGCCTTTTTTCAATGCATCCAGCGGGCGTGATACTCTGGGAATGCCGTTCGACATTCTGCTTGACCCTTTAACCTACCTTCCAGGGCTCTCACAATTCAGATTGATAAATAATACATCACTAACACTCGGTGAATATGAAGACCTGAAAGCCGCCGCTCTGGATCCCTACATCGCCATACGTAATGCCTATTTTCAGTACCGGGAAAGCGCTATAAAAAAATAGCCCCTATGGTGTGGCAGCTTTTTTCTTTTTTTACGAATCTTGTGCAGTAGCAGTGTGCTGCCTACTAATTTTTTTGGATCGCAGCTTGGCAAGCAATTCTTCAAATGATGAATTTGCAATTATCTCATTGAATTGCACCCGGTAATTCTTCAGCAGGCTTACTCCTTCGATCGCGATATCACAAACCAGCCATTTTTCCAGGCTGTTCTTCAGCAGATAGGATACGGAAACTTCAGTTTCCTTATTAACCACTACTTTAGTCTCCACAATCGTATATTTTTTGGCTGCCTTTTCTTTAAGATAGAGAATACTGCCTTCTGAGAAATTATCCATCTTGACCACATAGCCGTCAAGCTTGTCAAAATAAGTGTTCTCAAGAAGATCACTAAACAACCTGCTGAATTCCCGCTTTTCTTCATCGGTACGCCCACGCCAGTGGGCACCCAATGCTCGCCTGGATATTTCCTGTTCATCAACTTTTTCTTCAAGCAGTTTTTGGACAATCTTTCTGCGCTCAACTATCTTATCAGGTGTTTTCAACTTTGGATCATTCAGAAATCCTATTACTTGGTTAATGGTCTTGCGGAGGCTATCGGTAGCCGGACCGGCCCACGCAGATGACGGCAGCAGCATCACGAAAATATAAAACAACATCATCAAACTATGTATCTTCTTTCTTGCGTGCAGATTTTGCATCCATGAATACATGCTACAAGTCTCCTTTTCGAGTGTTTTACTTATTTCTTCCGTGCTTGTTTATTCATACCATACACCCTGAATGGTTTCCATGCCAAAATTAATTTAGGCATCAGAGTCAAAACAGCAAACATTGCAAAAAATATGGCAATTCCGGTAAAGATACCAAAGTAAATGCTGGGTATAAAATTTGATAATACCAGTATTGAAAATCCGAATATAATAGTGATTGAAGCATTCAGGACCGCCTTGCCCACGTTCCGGTGGCAAATATCCAGAGTTTCAGGATAGCTGCCGTTATCATAAAACTCTTCCCTGAATCTATAGATATAATGAATGCTGTTATCAATGGCAATACCCATGGTAATTGCTGCAATGGTAATGGTCATCATATCAAGGGGTATATTCATCAAGCCCATCATCCCGAGCACAATGCCCACCGCAAGTATATTCGGTATAATCCCGATGACGGCAAGCAGCAGTGATCTGAACAAAACAAACAGCATGATTGCAATACCCAACATAACAATTCCCAGCGTTGCAATCTGGGACCGAAACAGACTTTGCAGCATGTTATTATACAAAACAAGCAGCCCGGAGACGGTAAATTCATCTTTTGCAAGGCCCAGCTTATGTTGAAGCTCGTGATCGATTCTCTCCAGCAGTTCTTTTCGACGCAAATCCGTCCGAGAGTCCAGAATGCGAAGGTTTATGCGTGCTTCATTATGCTCAAATGAAATATAGGGATCAACCATTTCAGACTTAATATCTTCAGGTACTTTTTTATACAGCACTCCCAGCTCCAGGCTGTCGAAGCTTTTGCCTTCATTGAGTTCTTCAATGGTCCTGATAATTGAAGCAAGAGACAGGACTTTGCCCACTCCGGGCAAACGTTCAAGGTAATCATGGACCTGTTTGATCCTGTTAACCTTCCGCGGGGTAAACCAGTAATCTCGGGGGTCGTAATTATCGACCCAGCCAAAATCATCCTCCTCTGAGAAATCATCTTCAGCGTCAGCATCCGTTTCGGCAGGCTCCTTCCCGAAATGAAGTATAATGTCAAGGGGTGTTGTGCCGCCCAGCTGTTCATCAATAAGCTTTAACCCTTTGTATATTTCAGTTTTTTCCCTGAAATAATTTATAAAACTATTTTCAACCTGCAGCTTGTAAATCCCTATAATACTTGCCGCAGCAAGCCCAACTGCGATAACAATAACTTTGCCGCCATGCACTTTTGCAAGCAAGGCCAGCCTGTCGGTAATAAACAATTGCCGGTCCTGCCTGGTGTGAACGTGTGATTTTTTAAGCATCACAAGCACTGCCGGAAAAAGCAGGAAGGAAGTTAAAAACAGCACCGTTAATCCAATCGTCATCATCCAGCCAAAATCAATAACCGGCCTGATATCACTCAGAATCAGGGACATAAAACCAAGAATTGTTGTAAGCACCGTATACAGGCACGGTGATACCATTTTCTTAACGGTGATAAACACAATCTCCTGCTGACTTTTATCGGGCATATCTCGGCAGAGCTGCCGGTAGCGAACAGCCAGATGTATATTGGTTTCCAGGGTGAGTATCAACATCAATGAAATGAAATTTGATGAAATAACCGTCACTTTCCAGTTTAAGATTCCCAGCAGCCCGATCATGAGCACCACGGAAAAAAAACAATTCAGCAGGGGGAGCACTACCCAGCGCACCTCACGAAAAATTATCGCAAGGGTGATCACGATAAACACGAAAACTCCGAAGCCGAACACTATCAGGTCATTCCTGATGAAGGTCAGCATGTCATCGGTAATCATGGGAACACCGCCCAGATGCACCCTGCCATACTGCTTGTAAGGAACAATGGTTGCTCTAATGTCCTCAATATCCTGATGTCTTATTTCTTTTAAAGCGTTATTATACCTGTCATATTCAGCAAGAACCCGTTTCAGTTCAGTGTGCTCTTCACGCGTAAGTTCGCCGGATCGTTTTTTTGCATTGAGCCGATCTCTTTGCTCTATAAGTTTTGAAAAAAAAGGGTCGGTCTTCAGATAAATCAACAGGGCCGTGGTGCGCCCATCAGCACCTATAAACAAATCTTTATATATAGGGCTTTCCATAAATTCTTTTTTGGCGCGCTGCTTATCAACTGCCGGGTCTTGCAGTGTTTTTAAAGTCTGCGGACTGATTTCAGAAAGGGGAACACCGGACGATTTCAAAAGCGGCATATCAAGTACTGAAGAAACAGAATCAACCCGCTCCAGATTCGCCAGGTCGGTCTTTAGCTCTTTTAGATGGTTTAGAGATGCAGGAGAAAACAGATCACCATGAGGTGTAAACGTGACCATCAGCATTTCCTGCACTTCATAGCGCTGGCTCATTTCACGAAAAATTTTCAGATCTTTGTCGTCTTCCAGCATGAGGGAATCAGCAGAGGCATCAAGTTGAAACTTGTTTGTGTGGTATGCAAAAAAGCAAAGCAGAACTACAAGCACAATGAGAACTGCAAGGGGATGGCTTAAAACAGTTTTGTTATATGCTTTGGCAAGACTGACAAACATAGTCACCCGTTTTTGACTCTGTACGTATCCAAAATTTCGGTAAGGGATAAGGCTTACGAGCAGGCCCGACGATGAATTCTGTCGGCCATTATGCTATATGCCTTTTGCCTGCATCCCCAAACAATATAAAAGGCGTGGGATGATGAAGCTTCCGGCCGCAGGGCAGTCTCCTACAGCACCCATATGTTTATAAAAACTATATAAAACAACCCGTCTGCAATTCAAGTATTATTTTTTTTATTAAATTTTTTACTTCATTAAAAAAATATGGTATAGGTTCATGCTATGGCTACCGGACAGCTGTTCAACCTTGCAGCATTAGTCCCACAACCTGAAAAAGGAAAAGTACATGTTAGTGTTAGGCATTCTGGGAAGTCCGAGGATCAACGGCAATTGCAGCAAGCTGCTCACCAAAGCGCTGGAAGGAGCCCGCAGCACAAGTGCCGAAACCAAAAGAATTGATCTGATAAGCAAGCATATTGAATTTTGCAGAGGATGCAGCACCTGTGTGTATGAAAACCATGAACTGCCGATTGGAAAATGTCCGCAACAAGACGATATGGAATCATTGTTGGAGGAATACGTGCAGGCCGACGGTTATATTTTTGCTACTCCGGTGTATGACGGCTTTGTTACCGCTTTAATGAAAATGTTTCTTGAAAGAAAAATTGCTCTTATGTACAGGGATCCTGGTGCATACGGGAAAATACCTGCTGTCCGGCGGCCGGCTGACTTTAAAAAATGTGCTTCCATGATCGTTACCGGTAATTGCAGTGATGAATACCGGGAGGTTATGGGTGATCCGTGTTTTGAAGGTATGGAAGCCCATTTAATGATTGAGCAGGTACTGACCATTGACAAATTCTATGTTGGTGGGGTGGAAAACATAACGCAGCAGGTATTTTCTGAAAAACTCGATGAAGCTTACCGCATGGGTGTACGGCTGGTAGAGGAAATCGGCAAGGCCCAGGCAGAAAATTAAAAATGGCACAGCTTGAAGACATTCACCTCATTACATATGAAAAATTAAAAACCCGGTTTAGTCTGCAGGAATCACCCTTACAGCACCCTTTTCCGCAGCGGCCTCTCAGAATGCTCGGCATTGTGAAAATAGACGGCCGGGCCCTGCATTCAGTAAAATTTCTGCGCGTTCTTATTATGAAAACAACGTTCATGTCCCGCGGCGTCCGTTCAATATTCTTATGTCCGCAGGCAGAGCTCCACCAACCTGTTTTCAGTTGTGAAAGCATTTTTTTTGGAAAAAAACGCGTTTTTCTTGTTGACGTGCAGCAGGCGTTTCCTTACAGCAGCCATAATAATGAAGAATTGTTCGATAAACTTATGTCTATCCGCGAAACCTATTCTGATCTTCTGCATGATACCATCAGACCTGAAGGTAAAATCATGGAGACATTTTCCAAGGCCTCCTGTTATGTAAAATTAAATGCTGATCAGGACAGCCGAGCACTTGCGCTCTACCATGAATACCTGGACTTCTACCTTGATGTAATCGAAAAAGCCCATCCTGTACCGGATGAAAGGCTGCCACAAGCCCGACAGGATTTGGATACCTTTGTTGACATAATGATTAACCATGATCCTGCTATGAAAATATTTGCAAAACTGTTCGGTAAAAAAGGCAGCCGTAAACGGGCCCTGGAACTATTTTATAATCGATAAGAAGTCCCCTGACCACCGTCTCTGACAAAACCCAGCCACTTGAAAATCATAATATTTATAAATCAAGTCCATTGTATTCATACTAAAAACTATTTTTTTTATTTTAGTATTGCAAAATATGTGTTATGCTAATTAAATAGTCTATTAACCTCTACCGGTTCTGTAACTCATTTTGTCATTCTACAGATCAGTTCACCAGCTATGCAAAGGAGTAGTACATGAAAATTTTGGGTTTTTTGGGTAGTCCTCGACTGAAAGGTAAGTGCAGTAAATTACTGGATAAAGCACTTGAAGGTGCTGCAAGCAAGTCGGCTGAAATTAAAAAGTTTGAACTTATAAAGTACAATATTCAATACTGCCGGGGATGCGGCAACTGCTATTTAAAGAAACCTGAACTTTCCATCGGCATATGCCCTTTAAAGGATGATATGGCCTTGATTCTTGAGGAATACACTCAGGCTGACGGTTATATATTTGCCAGCCCGGTATATGACATGTTTATAACTGCGTTGATGAAAACCTTTGTTGAGAGAATGATAGCCCTTACCTACAAGCCTCCCAGCGATCATGCTAAAATACCCGATGCGCGTACCGGCATCGCCGCTAACTTTACAAAGATGGCTTCCATTATTATTACCGGTAACTGTGCTGATGAGCTGCGAGAAGTTATGGGTGAGCCCTGTTTCGAATCCTTTGACGGACATTTGATGATACAGCAGGTCGACACCGTTGATACATTTTATGTTGGCGGACTTGAATATATGACCGACGAAATATTTGAAAAAAGACTGGATACAGCCTATCAGCTGGGGGTGCGATTAGTAGAAAAAATTGAAAAAGCCCGGCAACATCTTTAATACGCCCGTCGGCAGGCTGCCGACTACCAGCCGACAGCATCTTCAGCAAGAACATCATCCGGTTGCTGATGATGGATTCTTACAGATAATACGAATCAACTTTTCGTTTTTACTTTAACTGCCTGAAGCCCTTTTTTACCTTCTTCATAATCAAAGAAAACTGATTCGCCTTCCTTCAAAGCACGGAACCCTTGGTCTTCAATAGCGGTGTAGTGTACAAACACATCACCAAGCTCATCCGACTCGATAAAACCGAAACCTTTTTTTTCATTGAACCACTTTACGCGTCCTTCTGTCATGATAGTCCCCTTATCTTTATGTATTGTGCAGATAAGTTATTGTGAAAGTGTGTATAATAATTTTTTGGTTTTATGTCATGCATTTTGAGCAGAAACTGCAGATGCTGGAATTGTGACGAAAACTTCGGTTCCGGATCCCTTGATGCTCGATATATGAATATCACCGCCATGGAGTGCCAGGATATGCTTTACCATGGCAAGTCCCATGCCCGCACCCGACATTTTTGATGTGTAAAACGGGCGAACGATCTGAGACAACTCACTTTCCGAGATACCGATACCTGAATCGGAAATGATTACATTAATTTTGTCTGCATGCGGTTGCACCGTAAGTGAAAGCACGCCTCCATTATCCATGGCTTCCACAGCATTCTCAATGAGATTGCAAAAAGTTTTTTTTAAATGCCCACTATCCCCATGTATTAGAGGTAACGCGGGGATAAAATTCTTTTGCACACTAATCTGTTTTGCTTTTATGGATGACTGAAACTGCTGCAGGGCGCTTTCAAGCGCGTTGGTAATATCAACGTGTTCATCTAGGGAGACCACTATGGTTTTCAGCTTAATGATTTCATTAAGCATTGTTTCAAGACGCTCAACTTCATGTGCGATGTGGTCGGCATACATTCTTAGATTGTCTTCAGCGGGAAGCCTTTCCCTTATTCTTCTGGCAAACCCCCCTATGGCCACGATAGGGTTGCGCACTTCATGCGCAACACTTTCAAGCATTTTTTCCAGTGCCTCCAGTTTCTCATCTTCAGACTTTTTCCGCTGATAAAGCCGTCGTTCAATCAACCCTTTTATACGCAGAGCAAATTCTTTTGCATTAAAAGGCTTGGTAATATAATCATCGGCTCCCTTTTCCAGGCCTGTGATTTTATCCTCGACAAAGTCTTTTGATGTCAGCATTACAATGGGAATAAGGCGTGTATCTTCACTGCTTTTAAGTCTGCGGCATACTTCAAGACCATTAAGTTTGGGCATATTAACGTCAAGCACTATCAGGTCGGGGTTTGACTCAGATACTTTCCGGAGGGCTTCTTCTCCATCGTAGGCTTTTAAAATCTGATAGCCTGTTCCCTGCAGTATCTTTTCAATCAGGGATATAATGAAGAGTTCATCATCGACAACAAGAATTTTAGGTGTGCTTTGCACTATGTTCACCTGTGGGAATACTGATCCTCTAAAAATCTTACCAGGAAAAGCGGCCTAAAGATGTGCCGACAGGAAAAACTGGTGAGTGTAAAAGTTAAGCAAACAACCTTCATAAATGTTAATCCAGGCAACAGCATTGTACAGGAAAGCCTACCATCTTATGCCGGATAATTGCCAAAGATGTAAATGTCGCTTTTGTATACCTACAATGTATACTAATTGCTCCGCAATATCAAGCAGTAATGCATCTGGCTTGCGTAATTGTTTACTCTTTTCGGTTTTTCTTTTTAATTATAGCAGCGTTGGGACATACCCGCGCACAGGCTCCGCACTCGACACAGGTTTCCTGATTGATACTGTAATACCATTCGTATTCTTCGATAGAATCAGTTGGGCAAATTTCCCAGCAGGTTCCGCATATTATGCAATTTTCAGTTATATAATAGGCCATGGGATTCTCTCCTTGTAAACGTACGGTTACATTACCTCTCCACTGGATATATTCTCAATGTTTTCAACAATGAGCGGTAAAAGATCATAATGAATAAAGCAGTACATCTCGCCCGGTTTAAGCTTCATAAGAAACCGGGAAGGCGGATCTCCCATATTAAAGGTCATAGTCTTGGTCCTGTACACAAGCGGCAGTGAATTAGCGCACCAGGCCGTTCCTGAAATGCCGTGTACCAGTTCGCCGGTCTTCCACGTATATACTTTGCACAAACGCATAACCCGGTTTGCATCGGCAACAATCATTATCACATCAGGATTTTCAACATCCTCGAGTTTTCCAAGAATCAGATATTTATGATATTTAAAATGGTGGGGGATCTGCTGGTTCACCCTGCGCATCACCTCTCTGGAGGCATAGGCCTTCTGCGGACCTATGCTGGTTGCCATGCCGACATCAAAATCCTCTTTTGTCATTCGCCTGTTGCCAATCCCGGAATACACAGCACCACCGCATAGAACATTTTTATTATTAATATAAAACGGTTTGCGCCCCTCTTCCCACACCTCAGAGAACGTATAACATTCAAATGACATATCATCACCGTAGGGCTCTACACCTTCAGGGACTTCATCACAGAGTTTAATCGCAATAATATCCCGCTCATAGCCTTCTATCTCTTTCAGTTTTTGTGCGTATTCTTTGTTTTTACTCATTGGGGCCTCCCTGGTTTCGTGATTAGTAACTTGTAATTCGTGATGGGCAGGAGCACCTACCGGTGCAATTTTTTTCGCGGCCACAATCCGTTCCTGCTTCTTAATCCTTTAATTCTGAATCATTATTTACTCCTTTCGGCCTGCCTCTTAGCCATTCACTCTTATCCAGTTGCTCTTTTAATGCTTATTTCACATCTGATCAAGCATTTCATCAAGATTCATACCCATTTCTGCCATCTGTTCTTCCATTGACTTTCGTGAAACCTGCTCATAGCCCTTCTTGCGTGCAAATTCCTCCGAGTTGTTTACAACCATTTCCAGAATCCCCTCAGGCACTTTTTTTAAAATCTGCCCGGCTTCGTCATTCCACGGCATGCTGAAAGAAATCTCTCCTGTCTGATCAGGAGCCTGCTCTGCAGCCTGTGTTTTTGAATTCTTGCCCTTGTTCTGCCAGAATGGTGAATGGACCGGTTTGGTCATCTCGCGGGAACGTTTCACATCAACTCTAATATTCTGCAAAATTTTTTCCACATAGTCGGCAAATTCAATTGGAATAATAACGAACAGCTGATCCTGTTTAATCCGGTTATGCATTCGGCCCCCAAAATCCCCGCCAACTACCATTACATTTCTAATGTGCCAGGGAACCGCAAAAATCTCTCCGCACAACGAAGTACCGAAGGTTCCGTAAGGTGGAATACCTTCCTGCGCAAGCCTGCAACCGCCGATCGTATTTGCATTGTGAGGGTTGCAGACAACGACAATCCAGTCAACCTGGACACCATCAGGGACCTGATCAAGCGGTGCAGCACCAATTGCTTTTACCATACCGGCAGGCAAAACGGGTGTGCCTGATTTCAGGCGGGCAGCACCTTCTTCTGTGAAAAAATCACTTGTTTTTGACAGGTACTCGCCAGCCACAATCTCTTTCTTCCCAGGTGTAATACCTGCATGGTGCACACCGACTAAACAGTCGTGATGTTCTGCATCAAAGTAGACCTTTTTACCTGCATCCATTGCATAGCGGACAATTGCACAAGGTGTGACCTGTATGGGCTCAAATCCCGCCGGGATTGCACCGCGAAACAAACTTATAGCTACCGGATTTCCCCTTACCTTGCCTTTGTTTTTCAATATTTCTGCTAATGCCTTTAAGTCAGCCACCGCGACCTCCTTTTGTGAAATTTATTTAATATCCTAAATATTAGCACAACAACTAATAAATATCAAGAAGCCCGATGCTAACGGCCTGGGGGTAGTGAGAAAATCTTGCTAAATGCGGAGAGTTACAATCCCTTGTAAAATTTTTTACCCTCATGACGTATTTCTTGAATCTTTCCTTCACAGAGCATGTTCAGGATCCTTTTTTCAATCTCCGCCTCTGTGATACCAAGGGATTGTCTGATTTGTGCAATTGAGCACGGGCGTCTTTTTACAAGCTGTAAGATCCTTTGGCCGGTCTCTTCCAAGGAGTCGCTTATACTATGTTTATTAAACTCATCAATGAGTTCAGCGGGTTTCCCGAACAGTTTAAGAGCTAACCTGAACACTTCTGGTGAAGCCGGTTCAATACCGTGCAGAGCAGCAGGTCTTGAAACAGAATTAATCTGGATTTTGTCCGGCCTTATACTCTGAGCAACCGTTGCTATCCTCTCTAACTCTTGCCTGTTGTCATTAACTCCTTTAACAATCATGACCTCAAGCCAAAGACTGCCCTGAAACTCCTTTCGAAAAGTCTTTATGCCTTCAATAATCTTTGCAACATCAAGCTCTGCATGCGGGCAGTTCAGGCGGTCAAACACCTTCGGTGTGACGGCATCCAGCGAGGGGACAACCAGATCAGCCCCCCTAAGGTCACGGCGAACATCCGGAAGATACAGCAGGGTCCCATTGGTTAACACTGCCACGGGAATAGAACTTATTTGTTTTATTTTTCTGAGAAGCACCCCCAGCGAAGTATTCAGTGTAGGTTCACCTGAACCGGAAAAGGTTATATAATCTATCTGTTCTCCCCGCGAGAGGGCCCTGACAAGATCGTCGAAGGCGTGATCCGGGTCTACCCACTGTTTTCTCTCAATGGTCTTTTCTATTGTAGGGCCTACCTGACAGTACACGCAATCAAGCGTACAGGTCTTGCGTGGTACTATATCGACTCCAAGGGAATACCCCAGTCTGCGCGATGGTACCGGACCAAAAACGTGTGTCATAACTTTTACCAATTACCAATCACGAATTACCTGTCACGCCATAGCTTCAGCGACGGTGGACGAATTACGAATTAAGGTTTTTTAATTTGTTTCATAAACCGCTCCTTAATTGCGCGCGGCTCCAGAGGAATCACAGGAACCTCTTCATTCCCCGGTTCTACCTCTGCAACTATTATTGTCTTTTGCTCTCTGCACCTGGCAAGTGCATTGCAAAGCTCTGTAACGGACTTCACCCTAACAACATACTTATTCCCCGCACTGTGTGCTATTTCAGCCAAATCTGCTTTTTGGGAAGTATATGTTGGCTGATTGCCTGTGCTGCCGTAAACTTTGTTGTCTATAATAATAAGACAGAAATTATCAGGTGCATGGTGTGCTATGGTGACCAGAGAACCCATGTTCATTAAAATCGATCCATCACCATCAATCACATAGACAAAGTGTGAACTGCTCAGTGCCAGCCCAAGACCTATCGAGCTTGCCAGCCCCATCGATCCCAGCATATAGAAATATGCAGGTTTATCGGCAAACGCATAGAGTTCGCGGGAAGGAAAACCAAGATTGGCAACCACTAAGCCCTCCTGCCTGGCAACTTCTTTTATAGCATCACCTCGCTTCATCCCAAAGCTCACCTGTAATGAATGCAGCCTGTAATAAGCTGCTGTTATATGTCTCTTTGATAAAAGTTTTAAGATTTTCAAGATCCGCTTGTGCAGTTACGGACAGATAATCTATCTTTAGTGTATCTAACAGCAAAGGGGCTGCTTTTCCCATAGGAATCTGGGCTGATATTTTTTCACCCTGGCCGCCCCGATGACTCATGAGCATAAACAAGGGCAAATGATACAGGGCCGTAAGCGACATAAGGGCGTTAATGCAGTTGCCCAGTCCTGAATTTTGCATCAGCAGTGCTGGTTTTCTGCCTGCCAGCGCAGCGCCTGCAGCAATACCAACACCCTCCTCCTCCCTGCAAACAGTAATATGCTGAATGGAAAGCCGTGTATCTATTTCAGACAGAATACCTGTCAGCATATTACAGGGTAAACTCACGACAATATCAATTCCGGCAGATTCCATTACATCAACTATGAGTCTATCTACCATAAACACATTCCCTATTGCCTATTCACTATTCCCTGTTTACTGTTCACGGAGCAATAGTAACAATTTTCTTTCCATCAAAATGCGGGATAACATTAAATATATTGACACGTGTGATAAAATCAATATCTTTACCATAGCCGATATTTATCAGATGTTGTGCTGCTTGTGATTCTCGTGCAAAGCAGGTTATCAGACTCGTATCAAATATAGTCCTGCTCATACAGGCTTGCAGAGCAAAGGCTACACCAAGATCCTCTGTAGCGCCCTTGTGTCCCCCTACTGCAAGTATACAGACGTTTTTGTTTTCAAGATAGGCTGCAATTGATGCAAGATTAAGACTGGAACAGATCAATGCCTCAGGTAGTCGGCTGAGCAGTGGTATTAAATTTGAAGTTTTAAGGACCAGTGTGGTAAATGGTGATGTATTATAAAATTCTACAAGCTCCACCGGGGAATTGCCTAAATCGTAGCCCTCAATTTTCTCTCCTCCGGATTCCCCGGCAATAACAGCTCCATTATTCCGTAAAGCAAAAGCCTCTTCATCATCCAGGACAGGCATTATTTTTTCAACACCAAGAGCCAGTGCAGTTACTATGGTGCTCGAAGCCCGCAGGTTATCAATAACTACCACAGCCTCTTGTGCGCTTATCTCATCCAGCAACGTGTTGCCGATACCTATCCTATAATTTGCCACATGTGTCGCCTCGAATGCCCCGTCTGAGTGTTTCCAGGGGTATAACATCGTCAGGCTTAATATTGCCCAGATTTACATCACTGTTAAAAAGTATAATAAGACGAGCCTGCTGGCTTTTATCCGGAGCTTCAAACATAATATTTTCAATGCCAATGCTGTCTACCAGCTGTTGTGCCATCTCTTCTTTGAGTCCTCCAGTATCATCATAGACCCCCAGGCTTTTGCCTCCTTCCCTGGCTTCTATAATAATGAGATGGGCTCCTGCTTCCAGATCACTTTGGGCCTCGGTTGTGCGGTCCTCCAAGGAAAGCTTGCGGTCTTCTGCAGGATCTTTCTTGCCGACCTCAGAGATAACATAAAAACCCATTGCCCGGGCAGTCCGTATAATCTCTGCCTTCTGTTCAATATTTATAGGTACTACTCCATTGGATACCTCAATAATCTCAAAACCAAACCCCTGGCAATATTCAAGGAACTGTTCTAATTTTTTTTGCTGATACATAATTTCAAGCAGCGTACCGCCATTGCCAACCCGAATAGCATGTTTGCGGTAAACACTAATTTTCTCACGAATTATATCCTCTGAAAAAAGCCGTGGTGTACCCCACCCCAGTTTTATTATATCAATGTATACAGCCATATGCATGAGATCCTGCACATGATGCAACCCTAACCCCTTATCAAGAACCATGGTAAGCCCTTTTCGTCTCGGCTTTTCGCTGCGTACAGGTATATCCAGAAAACCAAATGCGTTATCTTTCATGGTACGCGTCCATCCTTTTACTAAATATACATCCACAGTATTGTTGACGATAAAATCCGTAACGCCGGCTTAATTCACAACTTTTTCTGAAACCATCTTTTTTTTTGAAATCATACTCAAGAAACTGTATTTTGTATTCTTTAGCCGCTTCAGTACCAATCGTATTAATGACACGGGCATTTTTGTGAGGACTTATCGTAAGTGTTGTTGTGACGTTCGGTATACCTTTCTGGTGAGCAGCCTCAGCTACCTTTGCAAGCCTTATCCGAAAGCACATAGTGCATCTGTGTTTACCCTCTGGTTCATCTTCCAACCCCCTTATCTGTGCAAACCAGGCTGATGCATCATACTGTGGGACTATAAGCTTTATTTTTTTTATTTCACAAAGCTTTTCTAGATCCTTCAGACGTTTTGAATATTCGCTTTCTGGCTGGATGTTAGGGTTGTAAAAAAAAGCGGTGATTCTGTATGTTTGTGAAAGCGTATCAATAACATGCGCAGTGCATGATGCACAACAGGTATGCAGCAGAAGTTCTTCGTTCACGCTCTGCACGACAGTTCCTATCTTCTTTTGCCCCTGCCGATCCGTTTCACTTTTCTTTTACGGCGCTTTCTTTTAGCTGTTTGCTGTCGGCTGATTTTGCCCATCTTTACTCCTTAATAAGTATTAAAGAAAATATAAGTTTTACCTGTAGTATTACGTTCTTTCTTGCAATTCAGTAAGCAATTTTCATCTTTTACTATTCACTATCTTAAGCAAATGTTACAGAGCCTACAAAAGTATCTCATTTTCCTGTTCATTTCAACTATTTTTCTGGTGTAGCTGTTTGCTCAAGAATATGCCGGTTTTTTTAAATAGTAATAAATACTTTATTATAAAAAATCATAATAATACCGCATACAAAAAAAGCCCCTGAACCATGTCAGGGGCTTATTACATACATGCATATCCACTCCTGAGGACTTGCTGCTATTAGGCTGGCATAATATAAAAAAATCTACGCAATCTTTTTTGTGCCTACACGTGCGATTTCGTCAATGGTTTCTCTGTTGTATCTCCAGGAACTGCCGATTCTGAAACCAGGGATCTCACCCTTTTGTGTAAGTTTATATACAGTTATCTTAGAAAGTTTAAGATATTCTGCAACTTCATCGACTGTCATAATGATTGAATCAGTCTTTTCCTTTTTTTCCTTCTTCATCCTTTATCACTCCTTTCGCTAAAGCATTTTCCCCTGAAGGTACGGACTGTATGCTTTGATTTTCTGTGTATTGCATATGTACACATTATAAATTATATAAAATTTTTTGAAAAAGTCAATATTCTTCTTAAATTAATAGCTGCTTTGAAAAATATTACATATTACATGAGGTTATAAAATATTGCAAGCAGATTTAATTATTATGTAAAAATATCGTTTGATACTTTACTGTGAAACAATGATAATTAACGTAACTTATTGTAAAAGCTCTAATTTATTGTAATATTGGTTTGGATTATAAAATAATTTCTTTTGTATTTACTATGATGCTATTTTATTATATATTTATTATTATAACGTTAAAGCTAATCGTTTGCAATTAAAGGACTTTGTAATGGCTGATGATTATGATTTGCATGTAAAACCTATTGATCAGCATAAAGGATTTGGTGAACAGCACAAGCAGGGCAAGAAAAAGAAAAGGAGAAAACCGGATAATCACAGTGAAGCAAAGGACCATGTGAAGGACCTGGCACTGACCGTGGAACGGGTGAATGGATTGCTTACCAACAAGAAGTCACCCTATCGTTTTTCTATTGAACAGAAACAAGATGAAATTTTCATTCATCTCATTATCCTTGATGAACAGGGTAATCCTCAAAAAAAGATAAAAGAGAATATAACTCACCAGGAATTTACAAAAATAATTGAACAGATTGAAAAACTTGATGGTTTCTTAGTAGACTATACGGTATAAAGACAGTAATGAGTAACGAGCAATGAGTGCTGAAAAAAAATAGCTTATGGAACATTTGGGGTCAGGCTAACCTTTTTAACTCTTGTGTAACATGACAGGAGTCTTAGATTGAGAATGGTTGGAGGGTGTTTAAAACAGTGCTGAGAGAACTGGATTCTGGATGCTATTTGCTTGATGCTGGATAATAAATGTAAAACGAAAAGCGTAAGATGTAAAGCGAGAGATCAGCTAAAGGCTGGTAAACAAAATTGTCGGATTTTATTTCATTCTATCCGACCTACCGGCTAACTCAAAAGTGGCTCATACAAAGGGGTAAAGTCAAGACAACCTACCCAAAGAACCGTTCAGAAAAAACATATATAATAAAACCACAGAAAATATGACGTTTAATAGTCCTAAAAATAAAGGAAGGCCAACAGCCATTTTACGTCCTTTTATACCAAGAAAAGGACTTTTAGGCTTAGGCAGTTTCTCTCCTGCGATCTCTTCACATTTATTCATATACTGTGAATCCCTATGCATTAGTAAACTCACGTATACTAGAAGAACAGCACTTAAAAATAAAACACATATGCTTATAATAAATTGAGAAACTCTGTATATGCTATCTTCCTGAAAATTTACAGATACTTTTTTCTATCATCATCCTCTTTCAGCAGTTCTACCACCCCTTTAACATCCTGGACTTTATCTGCATCGCAAATCAGCAGGGCATCCTCTGTATCCACAACAATAAGATTGCTTACGCCCACAACGGCAGTAAGTTTTTTGGGAGAGTGCACCAGGTTGGACTGGGAATCTATGGCAACCACATCCCCACGCAGCACATTTTCGTTTTCATCCTTTGGGGAAAGATCAAATATTGCCGACCAGCTTCCGATATCATTCCAGCCAAAATCACCCGTGAGCGTAAGCACATTGGTTGTCTTTTCCAACACACCATAGTCAATGGAGATGGAAACGGTTCTTTCATATGCGGATATGATTGCCTGTTCGATATCAGGCGTGTGCCACAAAGGTTCAATCGCTGTAATGGTGGAATATAGTTCGGGAAGGTGTTTTTCTATTTCCTGCAGAATAGTAGACACCTTCCATACAAACATACCGCTGTTCCACAGGTAATTGCCTTTTTGAAGGTACTCCGCGGCTTTTTGTGCATCCGGTTTTTCATGGAAACAGGTAACCCGGCAGGTTTGCGATTCTCCATCCAGCTGTCGGTCAAACTCTATATAGCCGTAACCGGTCTCGGGTGCCTGTGGTTTAATACCGATAGTGATCAGTGTACTGTGTGTGCGAGCCGCTTCTTCGGCCTTATGAATACACCTGTAGAAAGCCTCGCGGTCAGCAATGTAATGATCGGCCGGTAAAACAGCCATTACTGCTTCAGGATCACGCTGGTGTATCCAGGTTGCCGCAAGACAAATACATGCGGCCGTATTCCTGCCAAAGGGCTCGGCAATGATGTTCTCTGCAGGTAATTGGGGAAGCTGGGCTTTTAGTTCCTGCGCCTGCTGCTTATTGGTAACTACTATAATCCTGTCATGATCAACAAGCGGTTCAATTCTTTCTACCGTTTCCTGTATCATGGTCTTACTGCTGATAATATCAAGGAGCTGCTTAGGCTTGGCAGCCCTGCTTCGGGGCCAAAAGCGTGTTCCTTTACCACCTGCCATGATTACGACGTACATATGCTCCTCCTTCCCGAAGAATTTTTCACTCATCAAACAAGGGGTTATACTTTACAGGCATCACGCCAGTCCCCTAAAAACAGGAGCAGCTCTTCCGGTGGGACCAACCATATATCTGCACTGGTGGAGCGCAGCTCCCGGCGTACCAGTATGCGCAGTCCTTTTCCCTCAAGCTCATGAAATGCATCTTCATCGGTAGTATCATCACCCAGGTATGCAGCTGCACAATCAGCATCTGATTCAGAAAGTATCTGCCGCACGGCATCACCCTTATTTTTGCCGGGTATTCTGAATTCGAACCCGCCATCAAATTCTTTTAGTTCAAGATGGTTGCTATGCGGAATAAGGAACCAGTTGTCCTTAACCTTTTCTTTAATCAGCTCAATGCGTCTTTGGCCCAATCCCCGCCAATGCAAAGCAACGCATGCCGGTTTGGGTTCACACAGCTCGTATAGACCTTCTTGCTGGAGCCAGTCCTCGGCACAGGTAAGTGCTTTAAGAGCATGCTCGGGTATTGCAGCAATCCGGCAGGAACTGTCCGGCAGCATTCTTTCCCAGCCATGGGAGCCCCAGATTTCCGGTCTCCTGTTCAGGTGTATAAGCTTAAGCAAATCTTTTGTCCAGCGCCCGCTAACCAGCACAACTCTACACAACTGTGTCTCCATAATGGCATTTAATAACTCTTCTACACCTTTATATGGTACAGCCTCGTCCCTTTTGGTTTTAAACGGGGCCAGCGTACCGTCATAATCAAGCATAAGAATACGCTGACGGGACTCGGCCAGTCGAGCAAAAAAATCATTTAATGCTATTTTATTGTTAAGTACTTTCAATATTTTATCTATATTGTATAATATTTTATGTTAAGTAAAAAAAATTGGGCAGATTACCGGTAAATTTCTATACAGGCTGATTTATAAGTCGCACAACCGGCGTGCTCTCAAAAAAATCAATAATATTCAAACAGGCATAGGCCTGGTCAATTTTAACAAGGTTATTAAGGTCAAGCCCCAGCACGTGACACAGAATCACCCTGTTGACACCCCCATGCGCTACAAGCAAAATATTTTCTCCCCTGTGCTTTTTGATACATGCCTCAAGTTGAGGAATAACCCGTTCATATACGTCCTTGAAACTTTCACCACCGCTAACTCTGAATGTTGCCAGATTTGATGATCGTTCATCAAATTCCTCTTTATACTCAGTTACTATTTCCTCAAGGGTCATGCCTTCCCAATGACCGATATTAATCTCACGAAATTCCTTATAGCTCACCGGGGTAAGACCGATCATTGCACCAATAATCTCAGCTGATTTTACACATCGCTGTAAATCACTTGCCAGCACGTGATGTATATTTTCCTGCAGCAGCCGTATGCCAAGCTTTTTTATCTGATTAACACCATTATCATTAAGTTCAACATCCATGTGGCCTACATAGCGCCATTCTCTGGACGTTGTCAATTCACCATGCCGCACCAGATACAGCCGTGTCCTGTTATCACTATTACTTTCGAGTTCCTGCTGGATTGAAACTGTTTTATGCATTGTGACTTGTTGGCTGCTCATACTATTATCAGATCTTAAAAGCCTTTGTTAGAAAGTGTGCCGGATTTTTAAGGAAGGTAAGCTGCAGACTGTTTGTGACAGGGATTATGAATCTTACATGTGTTCTTGTGCTACATTCTTCATATCCCCGGTGTTCACAGGTGCATATTGTCACGAATCATGCGAACAAGAGTTGCATTTTCACCGTGACCTGTCATGTTTGCCGTTATCTTACCCTTGATAGGACGACCCAGTAAATACAGGTCACCCATCATATCCAGAATTTTGTGCCGGACAAATTCATCCGGAAACCTGAGGTCAGTATTAATAATTTTTTCATCATCTATCAAGATGAAATTATTTAACCGACCGCCATCGGCCAAGCCCTTTTGTGACAACGCTTCGATATCTTTCACAAATCCAAATGTGCGTGCAGGTGCAATTTCATTTTTAAAAACTTCTTCATCATCCAAGACAAAGGTAAATTCCTGAACCCCTATGGGCTTAGGATAACGCAGCGTATAATGAATTGAAAATTTTTCCGATGGTTCAACTACAACAAATTTACTTTTGGGGTTAACATCACCAACAGTATAACGATCAGTAATAACAATTTCTTCCAGTTCCTCATCCTGTTCCTCGATGCCGGCATCTTCAATAATCTGGCAGAAGTCAACTGCAGATCCATCCATAATTGGTACTTCATTGTTGATTTTAATCATCAGATTAGTTATGCGGTAGGCATGCAGGGCCGCAAGAAAATGTTCTGTGGTGCGGGCAACAGTGTTTGTGCTTTGCAAACACGTTGCATAGTCGGTTGACACAACATAGTCTATATCAGCAGGAATAGTTTCACCACTGGAAATACTGCCAAAAATAATTCCGCTGTTTGGCGGCAGGGGTGTCAGCATAAGACCGGTCTTGTCCCCTGAATGCAGTCCGCGACCGCTCATGACCATGCTGCGCTTGAGGGTTCTTTGAAGCCGTTTCCTGGTCTTTTTCTCACGCCCGAAGACAATACCATATTCCTTAATATATTTCTTTAAATTTTTCTCCTTAATATATAATTTTTTAGATGTTTTTTTAACATCCTTATCATTTTTTCTAAGATGATAAAGAATATAATTTTTTCTCCAAGCAGCTTCTGCTTCTTCAAAGCTTTTATACCGTTCATAGAACCGGGCCATGCTGGATTGCATATCATCTCGCAATGAAAGCGGAATATCATGGGCGGAAATATTCTTGGTCGGGACTGAAACAACCAGTTTTTCAGCCAGATTTTTGACTTCCTTCACATTACCAGGCCAATCATAATTTACCAGTATTTCAACAGCATCATCTTCCAGATGTTTCTCCCTGAACCCATACTCCTCACAAAATTGTGAAATAAAAAATGTAAGCAGTAAAGGTATATCAGACCTCCTATGCCGTAATGCGGGCACACGCAGAGTATGACTGAAACATTCCAGCAGCTCAGGCTGAAAAACGCCTGCCTCTACAATATCATCCGGGTCTTTTATCGTTGCTGCAATAATTCGCATTCCGGATTCTTTATGTTTTGATGATGAAATACTTTTAGTAATTCGTTTTTGTAATTTGACCGGTAGTGCATCAACTGCCTCAAGAAACACCGTACAGTCTGAAGTGTTTTGCAAAATGCCCTGCTTTGCGGAAGCCTCTTCTTTGCTCTTGTGAGAGCCAAAAAGCTTCACTTCAAGTTCCTGAGGGCTATAAAACGAACAATTAATTTTTATAAAAGAGACCGCATCTTTTTTTGACTGGGCATGTATATGCCAAGCAATCAATTCTTTCCCGCTGCCAAGCTCGCCCTGGAGAAAGATATGCTCATTGTGTGTGGCCAACTGTCCAATCTCTTCCTTTATAACCAAAACAGCAGGTGTTTCCCCTGTCAAGTCAGGCACAATCTCTTCGTCTACCGGCTTCTCAGGCTGCACAGCAGTTGTAGAAGCTTTTTGTTTCTCGGTAACTTTTTTGATGATATTAATTACCGTATCCAGAGAAAATGGTTTTTCCAGGAAATCAAATGCTCCCTGCTTTACAGCCTGGACTGCGGTGTTGACAGTACCATGCCCTGTCATCATAACTACATCAATATCGGAATCAAAATCCTTGATTGCCGTGAGTGTTGTCATTCCATCCATTTCCGGAAGCCATATGTCAAGGAAAACAATGTCGACCGGTTGGAATTTGATTATCTCCATTGCTTTCATTCCATCCGAAGCAGTCAAGACAATGTACCCCTCATCCTCAAGACTGCCGCGCAATGAATTCACAATCGTATTTTCATCATCAACCAGTAAGATTACCGGGGTCTTCATTAAAAAATCCTTTCTTTTACGACTGTTCGGTTCCCTGCCCCTGCTGCCGGTTTTCTTAGCTACTTTTTTAACTTCGATTTCTGTTTTTGACTTTATATATTTACTTTCTGGCGTACCGGCAGTTCAATAACAAAACAGGTTCCCTTGGGCTTATTATCACGTACGCGGATGTATCCGCTATGGTCTGCAATAATCGTATTTACTATTGCCAGCCCCAGTCCGGTGCCGCCCTTTTTAGTGGAAAAATTAGGCTCAAAAAGTTTAGACTTTAGTTGGGGTTGTATGCCGTAGCCGGTATCCGCAATTTCAATAGTAACAACCTCCTGGGCATCATTGTAGTGGGTACGGATTGTTACCGTGCCACCATTTTCCATGGAGTCAACTGCATTGTCAAGCAGATTAATCAGGGCTCTCTTTATTTGATCTCTATCAAGGTTAAAGCGCTTTACGGCCTCACCCTTTATAAATTTAAACGTTATATCTTTATGTGCTTCTTTGTACAAAAGCAGGGTCTCATCTATGATCTCATGCAAATCATTGGGAAGGGGTTTTGTGGCAGGCATTCGTGCAAAGTTTGAAAATTCATTAACCAGGGTTTTCAGTTCATCAACCTGGTTGATAATAGTCCATGTACATTCATCAAAAATTTTAGCCTCATGATTAATCTGGGACTGAAATTTTTTTCTCAGGCGCTGTGCAGATAGTTTAATTGGCGTAAGCGGGTTTTTAACCTCGTGGGCAATTTTACTTGCAACTTCCTTCCAAGCGTAGGCCCTTTGGGCCTGCTGAATTTGAGTGAGGTCTTCAGCCACAATTACCAGCCCCAAATAATTTTGTTCCTTGTCAAACAGCATGTTGGAACGTATGTAGAGAAATATTGTCTTTTGTGGAAAAGCAAGTGTGATCTGCTTTTCAGCTGCTCTGAGACAAAATTTATTTATCTCATCTATAAAATCACACAGGGGTTGCAGCGGTTCGGAGGCAAAAACTTCTGCATAGGATTTAGCAAGTGCCCTTTCCATCTGAACATCAAGCATTTTCTCAGCAGACTTGTTAAAGGCCGTAATTATGCCTTCTTTATTAATGGAAATAACCACAGATGCAACATTATCCAGTAAAATTTCCATATATAGTCTGCGGTGATCAAGCTCCCCGATTGTATCGCGCAAATCATTCGTGGTTGATTCGACCTGCTCCTTGCTCACTTTTAAATCACAGGTCATCTGGTTAAAGGCATTGACCAGACTGCCGATCTCATCATCAGTTGCAGGTTCAATCTGAAAATCAAGGTTGCCCTGGGAAA
This sequence comes from Thermodesulfobacteriota bacterium, assembly GCA_028278025.1. Lineage (GTDB taxonomy): Bacteria > Desulfobacterota > WTBG01 > CAIYCZ01 > CAIRTM01 > JANQFE01. The sequence continues at coordinate 35,904 of JANQFE010000054.1, forward strand.
CTTGATGGGTCGCATCAGCAAGCGAGCTTATCGGTACAGTAATAACCTTAGACAAATGGAATCCAAACCACGTTGCAGAAAATATTATTAATAGTGTCACTACAGACAGCAGAATCATATAAATAAGCTTTATAGGATTTTTGTAAATTTTAAGCTGTTTGTACTCCTGAAATGCCCGGGAGATTGTATCCATTTTGGAAACAAGGCTCTGTGGCACATAATAATTAACAACTACTACTCCAACCACGTCTTTACGCTTCCAGGTAGAAAGCACGGGTACGACACCTCGTATAATGTCACCTTCGCCGGCTGGTTGTATACGGGTAACCTCTTTGCCCTCCAGAGCCTGCTGCACTAATGAGGACTCTGCGCTGATAAAATCGCTGTCAGGTATATTAGGATTCATTATTTTAAGAAGTTCTTCACGCTGAGATGAAAACACCTCCACTACTCCCAGATTATATTCCACCTGCTTTTCCGTTACATACTCTTCAAGATTGTCCAGATTTTTCTCATTAAGCAGTTTTTTATCTGTAATTTTACCGCTTATCTGACGTGCATAATAAAGGGCATTAGCAGCAGAACTTTTATAGTATACCTCAGCCACATTGAGTGACTCTTCAAGAGAACTTTCAACTTTAAAACTGAACCAATTCTCTATGGTATTTGTTATGAAACCGATGGAGACCCAAAAAAGCAGCAGGGTTGGTATAAGCGACAGGCCAACAAAGGCCATGACCAGTTTAGTTCTGAGCTTTGAGCCGAGAATGCCTTTCCTGCGTTCAAAAAAAAGTTTAACAACATTGCGCACAACCAGAAATATAAGCAGCAAAAGCAGCATCGCATTAACATTTATAAGACTGAAAACCAGGATGTTTTGAGGCAGTAAGGCTTCGCCTTTCAGTCCGCTCAGATATACAAGCAGTGATGTCAGTACGACCACCAGAAGGATAACAACTATTATTATAGTTCTTTCACGTCTGCGCCTTTTCTTTTCCGCTTTCTGCTGTTTGTGTAATTCTTCGTTCATTCTGGTATAATTAATTATAAAACATTATTTTTGTTAACAATTTGCCAAACAATCAAAACAGAAAAATATAAAAAAACTAAAGTCTTAAATGTAACATTATCTGTTTTTGTGTCAATATTAAAAAAAACATCGGTTTTTCTCCAAATGCGCTGTGCGGTGCAACCACATTCGTGCCATCCTCAGGCCGGCCGGCAAGCAGTCTAAGCAAGCGTTAACACCTCGTAGTTATAGAAGTCAATTAAGCCTCTTTTTCCGGGGAATATCTATTATGCAAATCATCTTGACAATAAAATAAATTTATGTTTTTCTATTACATTATCTTAATTATTGTTAAATCAGCAACTTATGTAAGTATACCTATACTTGTGCTGTGTGTCATTACAACGCCGGCATACACATGCAACTGTTTATAAAAGGAGACTACCTTGAAACGGACATTTCAACCAAGCACATTGAAACGAAAACGCACACATGGTTTCTTGCATCGCATGAGCACGAAAGCAGGGCAGAATATTATCAAAAGAAGAAGAAGGAAGGGCCGCAAAACACTCAGTGCATAATAATATACTATACCCACATCGGATTATAATCAATTTTGCATATGCCCCTTGAATATGAGCCCCTTCTCTTTTAAAAAAAAGGAAAGAGTTCGAAAACGTACTGATTTTATAACAATATATAATAAAGGAGTTAAGCAAGAGACGCAGCACTTTAAAATTGCAACGTTACCTAACAACTTACAATGGAGCCGTTTAGGGTTAACGGTTAGTAAAAAAGTCGGGAAGGCAGTGCAAAGAAATTATGTAAAACGCCGGCTGAGGGAGTATTTTAGACTACACAAAGCATATTTACCTATGTCGTGTGATATAGTTATAACTTCTAAATCAGGTGCACAAAAACTTACGTATGTTGAAATGTGCCAAGAGCTTAACGCAATCTTGTGTCCTGATTTACAGATGCCGGACAGAACTAAAGGGTAATTCTTTGCTGGTTTTATCATGGATACACTTAGCAAATTGTTTATTTATCCCATAAAATTTTATCAATTTTTTATCTCTCCCCTGCTTGGTTCAAACTGCCGTTTTATACCGACGTGCTCCACGTACGCACTCAGTGCTTTTGAAAAGTACGGTCCCTTGAAGGCACTAATGATGGTGGGAAAACGAATCCTGAAATGCCATCCTTTTCATCCTGGCGGAATAGACCCTGCCTAAAAAAATCGTGTACCCGTAAGAGTGTGTAGGTAACATAAACAACCTGTAATTGCACAGGTGGGCTGCTTGCGTTTTACTGCTTCTATTTTAAGGAATACACTGCATGGACAATGAAAAAAGAGTTTTGCTTGCAATAATACTTTCAATAGCAGTCCTTTTTTTGTACCAATCGTTTCTGGCACCCCCGGCTCCCCAAAAACCGCCTGAGAAAGGACCGGCAGAGTACCAGCCGCCGCAGGAAATGCCCAAGCCTGCAATCACACCCAAGGCTGCCCAAAGAAAACTTTCGATTACATCAATGCCGCAGACTCCTGAGGCTGTTAGCGACACTACACCAAAGCAGGTTACGGTAAAGACACAAATGTTTTCTGCGGTGTTTTCCTCCCGGGAAGCTGCTTTGCAAAGCTTCAGACTGCACAACTACAAAGAAAAACTTGCAAGCCCGGCCATTATACGGTTTGTTAATAAACTCATTTCTGCAGACAGCTCTGATGAATCCACTGATAATGAACAGATGTTTAAGGAGCTTGTCCACATACAGCAGCCCCAGCCTCTTCCGCTGCTGGCGTCATTTTTGAATACAAACGGCAACCCTGCGGCACATACATCCTGGCATACGGATAAAGACCAGCTTTTGCTGGAAGATACCCGTCCTGAAGGTACTCTTACATTTACGCGTACCGACCCTCAGGGGCTTACCCTACAAAAAGAATTTGTATTCAATGATGGTGAGTATAAAATTGACTTTAACTTTACAGTGTCTAATGCATCGGAAACACAGCTTGAAGGCAATCCGTTTATTGAATGGACGGCACCTTATCCTGCAGGAAACGGCGGTGGTTTTTTTAGTATGAACACCCAAAATATTTCCCGTTTTGCTTATTTTATCAAGAATAAAGTTAAAAAAAAGGAACTGCAAAAAATCGAGAAAAACATCACCCTTGAAGGTGATATCCTCTGGACCGCTATTGAGCAAAAATACTTTACTTCTGCCATTATATCCAATGGCCAAAAACCCGTTCAGGTGCTTCTGGGGAAAGCCGGTGAACAGACATTTGCATATCAGCTTGTCTACCCTTTTGTCTCGCTCCAGCCCGGCGAGCAGAAGACCTATTCATTATCTCTCTATCTGGGGCCCAGGGATATTGACATTTTGAAGGCCCAGGGTGCTCGACTGGAAAAAACAATTGATTTTGGTGTTTTTGATGTTTTAGCAAAACCTCTGCTGCTGACCGTCAAATTTTTCTACTCTTTTCTCGGCAATTACGGCTTGGCAATAATCCTTTTAACTATTATCATAAAAATCCTTTTCTGGCCGCTTTCTCATAAAAGCATGCAGTCGATGAAGGATATGCAAAAAATTCAGCCGGAGCTTGCCAAGCTGAAAGAAAAATATAAAAACAACAAGGAAGAGTTTGCACGCCAGCAGATGGCAATGTATAAAAAATATAAAGTTAATCCCCTCGGCGGCTGTCTCCCTATGCTCCTGCAAATACCTGTTTTTATTGCTCTGTATCGTGCACTGATGGACTCTATTGAACTGCGCCATGCAAATTTTATATCTTTTTGGATCAATGACCTATCTGCAAAAGATCCCACGTATATTGCACCGATCATTATGGGTTTATCTATGCTGCTGCAGCAAAAGATGACTCCTTCCACTGCTGATCCCGCCCAGGCAAAAATGATGATGTTTATGCCCATTATTTTTACCGTAATGTTTCTGAATTTTCCTTCCGGTCTGGTTATATACTGGCTGGTTAATAATGTCCTTTCAATTGCACAGCAATTGTACATAAATAAAAAATCTCATCAGTCAGGAGGTAGCGAATGCAATCAATCGAAGTCGAAGCAAAAAGTCTCGAAGAAGCAATCTTAATTGCCTGTGAAAAACTGCACACATCAAAGGATAAAATGCACGTTGAAGTGCTTGAGGAACCATCCGGTAAGCTCATGTCTCTTTTTTCGAACAAAAAGGCCCGCATACGAGCCAGCATGATGGCAGTATCACAACAATCCGACAGTGATGCCATAGATACGTTAAAAGAGATTTTGGAAACAATTGTGTCCGGCATATACCCTAAAGCTTCCGTAAAGATAAAGAAAGAATATGACGAAACAGTTCTGAACATCATTGGAGACGGCAGCGGCATCTTTATTGGCAAAAAGGGCCAGACTCTTGAAGCCTTTCAATATCTTATTAATAAAATACGGCTCAGCAAATTTAAAAACGCGCCCCATATTACCGTTGACTCTGAATCATACCGTTCACGACATATAGCTTCTCTTGTAAGCCTTGCAAAACGGTTGAGCGAAAAGGCTAAAAAACGCGGTGGACCGGTAACAACAAATCCGCTCACTCCCGGTGACAGGAGAATTATTCACATGACGTTAAAAAAAGATTCAGAACTGACAACCTGGAGCAAGGGCGATGGGAATTTGAAGAAAGTTATTATTGCACCACGTCAATCATAATAGATGCTTTTGATACAGTTGTACCCGTAAGGTTAAAAAGTAAAAAAACTAAAAGTCGACAAGATCCAACAATGACATAAAAGGCATGGCCAAAGTAAGGCCTTGCCTTTTTTTACCTGCAACTTCACTGATAGATACGAGAAAACATGCCTGAAAACAGAATATATGCTCAAGATACCATTGCTGCCATTGCCACTCCCGTCGGCAGGGGAGGTATCGGTATCATTAAAATCAGCGGTCCTGATGCGATTAAAATTATTCAGCCTTTTTTTCGTTCCGGTTCTTTTGATCCTATCAGGCCAAACACACACCGCATCTATTACGGCAAAGTCATAGATCCTGTAGACGGCTGCGAGCTTGATGAAGTTCTGGTATCATATATGCAGGGTCCCACATCCTATACAGGGGAAGATGTGGTTGAAATAAACTGCCACAGCGGGCTGGTTGTCCTGCAGCAGCTGCTTAATCTGGTAATTAACAGCGGGGCGCGGCCGGCCGAACCTGGTGAATTTACCAAACGCGCTTTTTTAAATGGACGCATTGATCTTACTCAGGCCGAAGCTGTTGTCGATGTAATTGAGGCCCAGACAGACACGGGCCTTAAGCTCGCTGCCCGTCAAATGAAAGGAGCCCTTACTAAAAAAGCCGCCGAGGTTCAGCAAAAGCTGCTCGAGGTAACCGCTTTTCTTGAAGCTTCGATTGACTTCCCCGAGGATGATCTGGACGACTTGAATCCGCATACTATGGTACAAAAAGTCCAACATGCCGCTGAAACAATAAAAAATCTTATTGCTACATTTGATGAAGGCCGTCTGTACCGTGCGGGTATACAGGTAGTCATCGTAGGCAAACCCAATGTCGGCAAATCAAGCCTGCTTAATGCTTTAGTGGGTGATACAAGGGCAATTGTTACAGCGATTCCCGGCACAACACGGGATGTAATACATGAAACCATAAGCATTCAGGGGATACCGGTCAAACTGCTCGATACTGCAGGTCTCCATCAGGGTAATGACGAAATCGAAAAAATAGGCATAGACATAACACTTTCAAAAATACCTGAAGCTGATCTGGTGCTGCTTGTGCTCGACGGCAGCAGTAATCTTGACGAGCGTGACTGGTCGATCATCGAAACAGTCAGGGATACATCTGCAATTATCATAGTAAATAAGTCCGACCTTCCTCAGGTGCTTTCAGTGCAGAAACTGCCTAATGAAGCCTACCATAAAAACATTGTCAAGGTTTCCGCCCTGTATCACCACGGTATTGATGAGCTGAAAAAAACCATCACACACACTATTATACATGAAAAACATGATATAACCTCAAACATCCTTATATCAAATGCCCGCCATAAAAATGCACTTGAAAAAACCCTTGCATCTTTGCAGATCGTTTTGAAAGGATTTCAAGAGCAGCTTGCTGCTGAACTTGTTGCCGTTGACCTCCAGGCCGCCCTCAGTTACCTTGGAGAACTTACCGGTGAAACAACCACTGATGATATTCTCGATATGATTTTTAGCCGTTTCTGTATTGGAAAGTAAGGTAAAAAGATCAAGAGATTAAAAAGTTTTGTCACTCATTACTCATCACCTTTTACCCCTTGACTCGGCAATTCCTTTCCATTATACTTCCACAGAATAGTATAACCATACAAAAATTCATTAATAATTCATTGTGTGATGGTATTCCATGAAGGTATCGGTGGTTATCCCTGCCCATAACGAAAGCCACTCAATTGGGAGGGTTATTACATCCGTGCGTAACAAAGTTCCGGGATGCGAAATTTTTGTGGTTAATGATGCTTCTACCGACGACACAGTAAAAATTGCCCAGGAGGCAGGCGCCTGGGTTTTTAGCCATCCTTACAATATGGGAAACGGTGCGGCAGTTAAAACCGGCATACGCATGGCAACAGGTGATAAGATCGTTTTAATAGATGGAGATGGACAACATAATCCTGAGGATATCCCCCGTTTGTTAGAGGCTTCCAAGAATTATGATATGGTGGTTGGTGCGCGCAGCCCCCGAACCCAGGCAAACATACTCAGAAGATGTGCTAATTTCATGTACAATATCCTGGCCAGTTATGTTACCAGAAGAAAAATTAAGGACTTGACCTCAGGGTTTCGGGTGGTAGATCGTAAAACAGTTTTAAATTACCTAAGCCTGCTTCCAAATACTTTTTCCTATCCCACCACCATTACATTATCGTATTTGCGCAGCGGTAGATCCGTATGTTATATCCCCATACATGCGGGCAAAAGACGTGGAAAAAGTAAAATACGGCTCCTGCGTGATGGTGTCCGCTTTTTCTTAATTATCATTAAAATATCCACACTTTTTTCACCGCTGCTGATCTTTTTACCGGTGAGTTTTACTTCCTTTATGATTGGAATGCTGTACTATGCTTACACCTACCTTGCCCAGCACCGTTTTACTAATATGTCGGCACTTTTATTTATCAGCTCTGTAATAATCTTTATGATGGGACTTATAAGTGAACAGATAACACAGCTGCGCTATGATCGCCTGGATAACGGCGGCTAACAGGAACCTGTATATGGCACGTAAAAAAAAGCAAAGGGCCAGCAGTAAAAAAAAAACAGCTGCACCGGCAGCTACCCTTACAAAAGGCAAAGATTCAAAGATAATCAATATTTCAAAAAAAGGGGCGGTTTCGGCTGAAAACTTTTTTAAAAGCCTGTCAAAATATAGCCGCTGGATAGAGATTTGCGCGCTTGTGGCAATTATTGTCACCGGCGTTCTTTTTCGTCTGGAAGACCTGAGCCAGTGGCAGAACCGTGAACAGAAAGCCTTTTTTGATAATCAGCCTCTGCACACTACATTTGATGCGTGGTTTTATCTAAGCCTTGCTAAAGATATTGCCGAAGACACCTATTATCCTATTGACGAAAAGCGCGGTGTCCCTGACAGTCCTCCCCGCCCTTCCCCGCCACCGCTTATTTCTTGCCTGACTGCTGTAATTGCAAAAACAACATCATTTTCTATGAGCTGGATTGGTGCCATACTGCCTCCTCTGCTTGGTCCTCTGCTTGCTATTCCGCTGTTTTTGCTCGGACGCTACTATGGCGGTCCTATTATGGGACTCAGCGCTGCGCTGATGGCGCTTCTCTATCCATTCTATGTATACCGGAGTAATGTGGGCAGGTTCGATACAGACTGTATGAATGTTACCTGGGCTGCATGTGCTGCGTATCTTTTTTTAAGGTTCGGCATTCTGGAAACAAAAAAAAGATACATTTATTTGCTCGGCGGGTTTATCGTGTATGCGCTGTTTTTATGGTGGTGGGATCAGACTCCTGCCGTAGTGGGCGCCATTACGTTTCTTCCTCTGGCAGTAGCTCTGGCATTATTCTATCGCCCGCCCAAAAAAGAAGCCTTCCTGCTGTATGGCGGTCTTGGTGCCGGAGTGGTCATACTTCTTGCAGTTAACGGTATTGCTATGCCGGTAAAAATCTTACAGTCAATCTGGCACCAGTATCTGTATATTACCAAGGATGCCTCCGGAGATTTCCCCAACATCGGCCTTACCATAAGCGAGCAGTCCCGGCCGTCTTTTGACCTGGTATTAGGCTATACCACAAAGAACATCCTTGCCTTTGTTTTTAGTGTTGCCGGAATTATTTTGCTTGTGTGGAAACGTTTTAAAGATGCCCTTTTTCTGCTTTCTTTGATTATTTTATCTATTATGGCGGTCACCACTGCAAACCGTTTCCTGATTTTCCTGATTCCCATCCTGGCGCTCGGCGCGGGCTTTTCCCTGTCGATGCTCTGGGGCCTTCGTAAGCAATTCACAGCGCTTACAGTTGTTTGCCCCGTGCTGATACTGTGTATGTGCATCCCGCTCTATAAGGCCAATTCAGATTACGTGCAGTGGCCTAAAGAATCCGCGCCTATCATTGCCGGCATGGACACTGCCAAAAAGAAAACACCTTCAGACGCTGTAATCTGGGCCTGGTGGGACCATGGGTATGCCCTTACTTACTATGCCCGGCGTGCCACCATCAATGACGGTTCCATTCACAGCGGTGAACGAACCGTATATACGGGAATCCCGCTTGCTACAGACAGTTTTCAGCTTGCTGCAAACTTTATGCAATTCTACGTCATCCGCGGCATGAAGGGCATCAAGAAATTACACAATGCAACTGATGATAATCCCGGCAGCGGGTTAACCCTGCTTAAGAAGATCCTCCGCGCCGGCCCTGATAAAGGCCGGGCACTTATAGCAGAGGCTAACTTGAAGCCGGTTGGAAACTGGAAAACTGTTGATGACTGGCTGCGATTCTTTTATCCTCCCGAAAAGCGCCCGGTTTACCTGTTCGTTGACAACCTTTTAACTAAGACCAGCTACTGGTGGCACTGGTTCGGCACCTGGGACATGCAAAAGCAGGAAGGCCTTCACCCCGTGTACCAGCCTTTCTACAACGTTAAGAAAAAAGGTGGCATGATAAGAGGCACCGGCGGGCTGCAAATAAATATGGAGACAGGTGATCTTTACACAAAAAACAATCGCATCAAAATATCTAATTTGTTAATCCGCAAGAAAAAGGATATTAAAGAACAAAATTACGGCACTAAAAAAGGTTATAGATTTGAGATGCTTGAGCAGGCTCGCTACGGTGCCCTGATGGATGCACGAATTTCAGAATCAGTTTTTAATAAACTGTTTATCCGCCATATCTTTCCGAAAAAATATTTCCGCCCCGTAGAAATCAACTCCCCGTTTTATCAGCTCTGGGAAGTCCGGGGTGATTCCCTCCCAGATGCTGCCTGAAACATCTTATTTCCTTTAGATAGAGTAAAGCTGCGGGACGGCGCAAAAAAATCGCCCGGCTCCCAAAGCCACGAAACAGAGCCGGGCGATAAAAAAGTTGTCCCGGATATGAGGGGTTTAAGGTAGGAAATCACCCGGGACAACTGTATGTAATTATAAAAAATATAATACAAAAAATGTGCCATCACAGCTTTATATAGCCGACAAAAACAAATCCAGCAAAATTAGATAATTACACTATTCCAGGTATTTGTGCTGCAAGGAGGATAATCAGGACTTGTCTTACCGTGCAAGAGAAGTCTTGAGGAGCAAGACAAGTGCTTTATAGTTATAGGGGAGAAAACATATTGTTTTCGATGCAATAAATTTCTTGCGAATTGCGGACTTGCCCTGACGCATCGTGGTTATTTTTGAAGCCAACGGTCAGGCCAGCACCATGCTGTCCAGGGCTTTAATTTTTTCATGGATTTCAGGTTTTTCACGAGCGATTCGATCCTGATGACGAAGAATGGACTCCCACATCAATCGTGGTGTTTTGTACTGACTCAAGGTTCCCTCAAGCACTTCATCCTCCGTCAGGGAAAACAGGTAATCCAACTCATCATCATTATAGGTGGGGGAGAGTGAATACCCTTGCGCAACCCGCAAAAAATCACTACTATTAAATTCAAAGGTATCATTCCACCACCTGGTGTATTCACTGAATCCTTTTTTTCCCTGCAGCTCACGGACAATTGCAATTCCTGCATGATAGCCGCACATGATACCACCCTGAACCTGCACCTCGACAAATGCAGCTGCATCACCAATAAGCAGAGCACTGTCCTTGTACGGGACGGGGATGGTGCTGCAGGCCTTGAGGGTACACCCTGTAGTTTCGACCACTTCGGCATCTTCAAACATGTAGGCCAGTGGGCTTTGGGTGGTGAAATAATGAAAGATCTCTTTCGGTTTCAGCTCCGTGTCCCCTGACACCAGAAGGTCCATGGTGTTGTCCCCCAAAAGGGTTGGCCCCATGAGAATCGGGCGCTTTGAGCCGTAAACTAATCCGTTGGCATTTTTAAAGGTATGGGGCTCAAACCCTTTGACTCCTTCCATTACGGTCATGATACAAAGTGCCGTTGTAAAATGGGTGCGGTTTTGATTGAAACCAAGACAGGCTGCGAGTTTTGAATTTACTCCATCGGCAACAATCAGCTTCTTAGCCCGCAGCTTTTGTTCCTTTCCACCCCTGCTGAAGCGAACGGAGATACCCTCCGGGCTGTTGTGGGCATCACGGGTAATGGCACTATTGATAAACTCTACCCCCAGCCTTTCACACTGCTGCAACAGCTGCTGTAGCAGGCGACCCTTGTCATATCGCAGCCCAATGGGTTGTCGGCCCTGATGAGAAAAGTGTATTTTGTGCCCCCTGGGAGAAAGATAATACTTTTCATTAATATCAACTGTCGGCCCATCGTAATCTATTTCAAAATTGTTTCGGGTAAAAACAATCTTTCCTTGTTTAACACTGATGCCTTCATTTTGATAATCATTATCCATAATGAGCATCTGACAGCAGGAACGGGTTATTCTTGATATATCCCTCTGTTTTTCCACTAGGACCACCTTCAGGCCCTGTTGAGCTGCGGTGATGGCGGCCTGTAGACCAGCCGGCCCAGCTCCCACAATGATTACATCCCATTTTTTTTCCATTGATTATGTTTTCCTCTCGTTTTCTTTTAGTTTTTCTTTGAGCATATCACAATTAACAGAAAATACTTTCTCTTCTGAGGGAGGGCATAAAGTCCGCACCGGTCATTGTCTATCCGTGACAGACACAGCAAATTCCAAAACATGCTTTGCAAGAATTTCACCAACCCGGGGGTCATCATTTGCCTGCTGAGCGATCTCCCAGGTACCCGTGTACTGTTCCTGAACAGGCATGTGCGAATTAAGCGAATCCGATGCCGGATCATAGCCAAGATGTCCGTAATTGCTCACATCAAAAGCAAGCGAAGGATCAAGATTACTGATAGCTTCGTCAATCGGAGTCTGGCGGGGGGGAGGATAGGGTCTTCCGTCAGCACAGCCGCCCATTTCAAAGCAGCACTCAGCACCGTCGCAGTCAGTAGTGACATAGGTCCCCCAGTAATCGGCAAAAGGATCCCCATAGTCAGGGAATCTTGCGTAATCAAAAACACCCCATTTCGCCCATGTTCTCATGCCAATCTCTTTGCCGATCTGGTTGAAGAGCTCAACGCCGTGGAGAGCGTTTTCAGTCAGTAACTGCGGCCAACCAATAATAATATGTTTGATACCACGATCCTTTAAATATTCCAGTCCATCCCAGTAGCGGTATCCCCAGGGATGGCCCGACAGCGGCTCATCTGCCTCATGCAGGTAGCATGCAGCAAAAGATTCACCCCTCATGTTGCGAGTATATTCCTCGATGTCGTTCTCAGGATTCACCTCTTTTTCTCCACCAAAGGAGCCGATTATGTTGTCGGGGTCAAAACCGGGATGCCGTTCAAGCAGAAGTGTTTTAATATTTTCATTAAACAGATTAGTATCATTCATTTTAGGGTCAAAATAACGTCTACTTTTCCTAAATAGGCCGTGGTTAAAAAATAAAATACCGGTTTGATTGTCAGGGACTGTTTCAGACAGGACAGCTTCGATTCCTTCCACATGAAGCAAGGCATAGTCCATATCTTCAATCAGCGGATTCTGGCCTGCTGCCACATCAGCATGCTGGTCTGTGGTTGGCTCGCCATACCAGGGAGTCCAGTCCTCAGGCTCGCTCGGATATGAGCGTTCCATAAGACCGGTATAATCATTAACCCAGGTGAGTTCAACATCCTTCAGGTGCTTGGCATTCCATTGTTCCAGCACGAGCTTGCACATCTGGACAACATCATAGCCCTTGTAAAAACGAACTCCCCCGACCGCGGTGTCGATCACGATAATATGCTGTACACCTTTTTTAAGCAGCCGCTCTACCGGACCGTCCACGTTGTATCGTTGCGGGTCACAGTCTTCCCAGGGGCCATCATCCAGCCCTTCGCCGCAGTAGTTAATATGCACCCCTTTTTCATCGGGCAGATTATAAATATATCTTGGATAAGCATAGTGGTCAGGATAGCCTGCCGGGCTCCAACCTGCCCAGTCAACCTCAAAAGTTATACCGTGGGTGTTTTTGTCCAGTTCGGTCTTCATATCCTGTAGTTGCGTCATCGTAAAGTCCATGAACGGCTCAACCCCTCCTACCCGGTCATAGGTAAAACGAAACCGCTCGGCATACTCGGCCACAAAAGGGTTCAATTCTGGGGTTACAAGCACAGGCCACATTGCCGGATTTTTTATAACAAATTTATGCACATGATCATACGGGTCATACGATGCCATCTGGACTGCCACGTCCCACAGGTACTGAAGTTTGTAGGTATCGGCTGTCCCGTGGACAACATAGATGACACCAATTTTTGTTTTTGTCACCGGAGCACAGGTCAGCATAGCAGCTGAAAGACTCAAGACTAAAATGCATAGCATGATTTTGTTTCGCACATGTGACCTCATGGCATGTCCTCCCTCTAAAAAATTTTATAAAAAAGTAGTTCACCTCTTAATATCATTGCTTCGGGAAGTAAGGATTGAACTTTTTTCTTTCTCCAAGCATTTTTTCAGTTGTTTTTATTGGAAACGTGTCGTGTCCATCGCTGCCATGGCCGGTAGTCCATTTTTCTGAATTCTACGTTGGTGATTGTTGCCTCTTTGACGGTTATCCTGCTTCCCACCATCATCTGTTTAAACATCGTCCGGCACTTATCCGGGGAAATTTTTCTTGCGCTTGCCTGTGCCTCGTATGGAATAAACTCCTTTAAATTTTTTTCAAATTCAGGATCACTACCTTCAATAAGTTCCGCGGTTCCGCTAAACTGTATGCAAAGGAGTTTGGTAAATGATTCATATTCACGATGCCAGTTAATGCTGACCCTGGGGTTTTGCTGTATGTGGAAAAGCTTTGCGGTGCCTTTTTCATGAATACCGTAAAGGGTCATTTCACTCGGGTCCAGGGTAAATTCTGCTGTTGTACTTAAGGGCGTGTTATTAACACAGGTGGAAAGTACACAGGTCTTACTTTGTTTTTTTCCACCCATAACATCTGCAATGGCCTTCTCTATTTTATCACGGGACATCATTCCCTCTTTGGCATTAAAATCGGCATAATCTCCTGAAAGCCAGACCTGTGTCGCAGTGGTTTTTGCATCCAGTTTAATTTCATGACAGTCCACGCAGCTAACTCCTGCTCCTACCTCTGGATGATTTTCCTGTATCTCTTCAGACGCTTCAATTTTTTTTGCCTCTTTTACATCCCTTCCGTCATTTTCTGCAGACAGTGTTGATATCATACAAACAAAAATTATTGCAAAACAGCCCGCAATAACTGTAAATGCGTTGTTTCTCCTTGCCATCGTTTACGCTCCTGTCTGTTTATTCTCAAAATTAAAAAACGGCACCCACATAACGACCCACACATCACACCTGCCGTCATTCTGTGTCGTTATCGGCACCCGCGCAATGTGCAGACCTGCATCCAACCCTGATCGACCCACTGTGAGCATTAGCACTACTGAGCCGGATTCTTCCACAAGACCAGCAGAAGGAGCCGGAGTCAACCAATTACCATCTTCACCACGTTCGCTGCCGAAAATATACTCCGGGTCTCCTACTTTCCATAACAGACTTCCGGATCCATCATTGTGGATAGTTATGCCATATTTTGTCATTTCACGATTTAAAAAGACCAGTTGCGGATCTACTCTGATAAGCGGCATCTCTGAGATAATCGGTGTCTTGTAAGTCAGCACCTCCTCAACACTCCGGTAAACGGCCTCGACCAGGTTTGTACGCACATCGGCATCGGCGACAGTCAGTTGAGGCCCGGTGATGATCACGGTTGTCGGGTTGGTCGTGCTGCCCTTATAAACGGTTACCGGCGGATCTCCGGACGGTGCGATGCAGGTATATGAGCAAATAGAAGGATTACTCGACATCGGCTCTGAACAGAAGCAGTCATCTGCACCGATCGTGCAGGTGCATTCGGCGGGTGCGCTGGGGATGTGGACGGTTTCAAAAACAGTACCGTCCAAGTTTACCATAACAAAATACTCTCCGTCAGTTTCATTATAATCAGTGCCTGGTATATACCCCACATAGTCCTGCGGACCGAACCGGTCACCATCCGGGCTTAATCCGTTGCGCTCACTATGTTGTGCCTCCAAATGATATTCCATACTTGAAAGCGCTTCTTTTTTTTCATGGAAGTCGCCGGAGAACCCTTCAAAAAAGTACGGTACGGCAATTATGTAGCTGTATCTGTCATTACCGTTATCAATAATATCTCCATAGTAGTTCAGATAGGTACCGTTGGTGCAGTTGTCAACCTGTTCACCCAGTGACATGACATTACCGAACCAGCTGTACTCCGGTATCGAGTCCGGCGGCAGGGGTTTGGCAGGCGGAACATCACTGGTCGAATAATGACCTTCAGCATATTCGCCGGCACCGCGCACTACCTTCATTTTGCTGAACCTGTAAGGCAGATCAGTTTTAGTCATGAGGTACTCATGTGCCTGGTCAAATCTCACCGCATCCTCAACAAAACCGACATCACAGGTAGCAGAATCTCTGTGTACGCCATGATAGCCGTGATCAACGAGTATAACTGCCAGGGATTGTGTGCCGTTATCGGGGATGGAGAATTTGTTTATCGTGTAGTTGATCATAGCTTCAACCGATTTGTCAGCCTCTTCATATTTTCCGTATGCCGGAGCAAACTGAAGATCAACCTCGACACCATTGCTGGTTGCAATAACATCTACCATTTCAACAATTTCAGGCCATGGATTATTCGGGCGATACTCTTCTGGCTTTTCACTGAAATAGGCATCCCGTTCTGCCGGGTCATGTACCGTACCGGCTGTGTAGCCGGGCCCGTAGTCGTCATCAAGGTCTTTAATGCACTGCAGATAGGTTTTGCCGGGTACACGGCTGACAGGGGTACCATGATCAGGGTCATATCGATACTCTTTTTCATACCAGCTATCACCGTATTGGGTCATATTATAAAAAGCCGAATTGTTATGTACTACCAGAATTCTATCAACCCCATCAACTACAATAAAATTTTCCAGTGCTGTTTCCACACTTTCGGGAACCGTTGCCGGCAATCCTGTCGGACCCAAATTTTTTATGGCAACTTCCCAGCCGTAACGGAAGACAAATTCAAAATCGTCTGTCAGGTCTGATGCAAGGATGCGGTCCTTAACATTGGCGAGCTCAGGAGTGTCTCTTCCACAGCCGGGATCAATCCCTTCACAATCGGCATCGTTTCCAAACCAAAATTTCCGGTAGTCTTTTCTGTGCGGATCATATCCCCATGTACCATAGGCTGCTGGAAGTTCAGCATGGTAATCAAAGCGTCCCCAGGCTACAATTTCATGGAATTCGGGAAACCCCTGACCGGGATTAAATGCAGCTTCGGGTTCAAGGACCGGACCGACTATGTTAAGGCCGGTGGAGGGATCGATCGTGTGGTTTGCAGAAGAAAACATTGCATAGGACCTGCCGAAATTCGGATAGCAGTCGTCAGAGAAAGAACCGTCACCCCCCTGAGTGACCGGACCATATTCTTTTATTGAATGTACCACTGTCATTGGAGGATATTCATTGCAGAACACATCGATCAGATCCTCTGCTGCAACATCACTGAAACCCGCCGCCTGACAGCCCAAGGCTTCGTTTTCAGTTGCATAATGAACCTGTGTATAACATTTGAGCTGGTCGGTCGGCTTACCTATAAAACCACCCACGTGAAAACCGTCAGCGAAGATACTCCACATGTTGTTAAAAAACGCCGATACCCACTCACCGCTGTTCGGATAATATTCACCAGCACCCGTCCGGATAAAAAGCACCCCGACTTTTTCCTTGCCGAACGACACAGCAGGAGTGCTTGCAGTAATGATCAGAGTCAGTGCAAGACCCAATAATTTTCGAAAAAAAGTTTCTTTGTTCCTTTTTTTTAACTGCAAAATTTCACAATAGATTAGTTGCATTGCGATCTCCTTTTTGAATTAGGTGTTCGGTCAGCGTTTGTCTATTGAAACCGTCCAAAACGCCGGGTAGCGGGCATTGCTGAAACAAAGTGATGCTCACCAGTGTATGGCCGGATCAACCAATACAATAGATGCTGTTTTTTGTCATATCTGTTTCACCGGACCGGCCTCCACGCCGGCATTCCCTGGCGGCTATATTAGAATTAGAATTCTAATTCTATTTATGGTTAAAAAAGAATGCTACTTACTTGAGTATTACGCCTGATTACTTCTGAATAAATTCTCTAATTAAGCTCTTAAGGGCCCTTAGCGCGTCACCAGCAGTATAGTCGATAGCTCTATTCTGATACTGACCGTAGTACAGCCCGTCCAAAACGGCCCGGATGCTTCCCCCCAGAATGGCTCTCAGGAGGCTAGGTTTGTATATCGAATTAAATAGACCGGCTTTTTGACCAGCGAGAATGACGCCATCAATGGTTTGCATCAAAGTGGCGTTCTCGTTGTAGATTTTACGGCGCTTGCCAAGTAGTTTTTTGTTCTTAACCACTGAAATCTGGGGCCAGGCTTCACTGAGCACTTTCATTACGGGCAGTTTATCGTCTTGATTACAAAGGGATAAGAAATTGTCCACAATACCCAACAAGGCCTCCACCGGATTAAGTGTTTTTTTGATCACCTCCTGGCTGCTTTGGTTCAACTTTTGGAAAAACCCCAGCACGATGGAGAGAATGATGTCATCTTTGTTGAGAAAATAGGAGTATATCAGTCCGGTTGAAAAGCCCGAAGCTTTCACAATGCCGGTGATGGTGGCATTGTGATAACCGTTCTCGGCGAATACCCGGGTTGCGGCGATGAGTACTTTCTGTTTTTTTTCTTTATTCATGACCAATATAGAATTAGAATTCTAATTCCAATATAGCATGGCATTTGATCATGTCAAGTTTTTTATCGCAGAGGTAAAATTCAATACAAGCTACTAATTACTTGGTAACATATAAAGAGTATCAACATTGTAATTTACTATGGCTGAAACCCCGTTGTACATGTCTGGGCAGGACCGACAATATCAAGTATATCTTCTTCCGTATAGGTGATCACTGTTGGGGTTTCATATTCTTTAATTTGTTTCTTCCATGCTGTAAATCCTCCAATTATATCGCTATGTTATTTTCCTTATTTCACCCTAATGGTAGAGGAAACAGGTCCATGCAAAGTTGAGACTCCATTAACATCCACATCCTCCAGTTTATACCAGCACGCTTGCCGCATCTGTACATCCCTATCGACGAACTCATAATCTGCTCCCTGTGTAGCAGAGCCCTGGGCTGGGATAAGACTATCATTTATCTTTATATACTCCCCGTCCTCTGTAACGGAACGGTACAGGTTGAACCCGGCATTGTCAACCTCGCTGGAGGTGGCCCATTTTATAATAGCGGTGCGAGCAACCTTACGGGCTTCAAATGATTCAAGGGTTATAAGCGTGGGGGTATCCACCGCCAAGACAAAAATACCAAGTGTTTGCACATCAAAAGAAACCGTGCTGGCAACATCGTCTACAACCAGGCCGTCACCAGCCGGCACCGGGTAGACCCTGTCCCAACCATGTGTCAAATCGTTGAAGATATACGGACGTATCTCAGCCGGGTCAGCTACCTGTGCAGGATTATACGGCAGCGTGATCCGGGCCGGTTTGTTGAACAGGGTCCGGTAAGGTCCGAAGTAGACCTGCGGGCCGACCATAGCAGCACCGCTCATATCCGGCAGAGCCGCCCCCGGTTCAACCTCCGCCTGCTCGCCGATATAGGCCGTAAAGTCAAACCAGGCCCCGATCTTGGGATCCTCGGGGTCATTGATGGTTTCGTAAATAATACCATGCTCATCAGTTGGGTAATATCCTTCCGGTAAATCAGGGTCGGGATCTGCCGGAACCACGATTTTAGCCCCTGTCCGGGGGCCACTGGTCACTGCGGCTGATCCTCCGGTAAGCATGCTGACCGGTCCCTGGGCATCAACCGTTATGTTAAGGTCAGGAAAAATTCCGAAACGTTCGACCCCACCCCGAATTCGCTGAGCATAGCCGTGAATAAACTCGGTTGCGACATCGTCAAAAGTCTGGGTAAAAAGAATATGTATGTCATCAGGATCCGAGCAGGCATATCCTGCAGGGCTTATTTCGGTAAAAGTGTTGTCGCCGGGCACAGGACTTTCACACCAGTCGAGCCAGAACTTGTCATTTTCAAGGTCCTCGTACGGGTTGAATGGAAGCTCGTTGACATCCCGCATGGCATGCCCGTTATCAATGCTGTCGTAATACCAGTGCGAAAGCAGAATAACCGCTTCTTTCCTGCCATCCTGTTTCATGAGATCAATAGTCTCACGGACATTCTTGAACGTGCTCTCATTATCCCCGGGTATTGTGTAATACTCCGGCTGAAACATACCGTAGATGTAGTAATTGTCCAGCCTGTCATCGCCGGTTGTGCCGGCCCGGTTGTAAATCAGGTTGTAGGTATCACCCAGTACATCCTCGGCATAGCGCTTGAAGTTCAGATAATTATAATATGCATTTTCCATATATACATCGCTCACCCACGGGTGTGGAACACCAAAGGGGGTATTTGGGTTAGAGCTTGTGCCGGGCCATGGATTACCGTAAGTCACATACCCAAGGGCCACGGGATCTGCCCCCGGATCGAGCCTTTCAAGATGAGGGATCAGGTTTGCCAGTACCATGGTGTTGTACTCAGGTGTCCTGCCCACCTGCTTGACCTGTTTTATATCAACCTCGGTGTCATAGCCGCTGAGGCATAGTTCCCGGTCCACATAGTAGCGGGTCATAAACATGTTGGCGTAATTGTTGTTGTCGGTGGTCTCCCGGGTCAGCACCATCTTGGTCAGGCCGTCCTGGGCCATCTGCAGGGCCACGTCTTCATGGCGTTCGGTCAAACCCTCTGTTTCCTCGTACATACCAAAGCGTATATCAACCGTATCGCCGAAAAACGTGTCAAAATAGTGGGTTAAATCCTCTTCGATCTGCAGTGTAAAAGGATGTATACGCGGGCCGTCAGCATACTCCGGGATAGCCATCATTCTTACCACTCGCCACCAGTAGGCCAGATCAAGTTCTACCGCATCGTGCACACCATTGGCAAATCCCTGGTAGTGAATCTTACCGGTTGCGGGGTGTAGGTAGGGCGCTCCTATGATGTAGAACCCTTCAAGGTGGTCTGTTCCATTACGCGTATCAGGTGTAAAAATTGCCCTGCCGCGGCCGAACTCAATATTGCGTGCGGGCTCATAAATGACAGGTGCAATGATACTGCTTTTCAATACGGTATTGCTCGGCTCAAGCACATTGACGAAAGTTTCGTTGTCCTCGCTCAGCCAGTAAAGCCCGTAGGCATCATAGGCTGATTCATAAAAAGTACCGACCATTTTAAAACAGATCATATAGGGCATCACACCAATTTGCTGGCGCAGCGGATAAGTCCCCACATAGTTTTCAGTACAGGGTTCGGTTTCTGAAGATGCATTGTCTCCTATTCTGGAACGGTGCCCGATCTTGCTGTAATAGTTGAAATCCATGCCATCCGGTGTGCCCCAGTCCGTTACCAGGATGCCGACTTTATCCTCAACAGGGGTCTGTGCCAGGGCAAGACCGGCTATAGCTATAGTGATTGTCAATACAACTGCTCCCACAACACTCAGTACAACTTTCAGATTAAAGTGTTTTTTCTGCATGGTAACCTCCCTGCTTAAAGGTTAATAAAGTTTAAAATAATAAATATAGAAATAATCAAAGGTACTTGTCTGGATGCCCAGCATTGGCTGGGGTATTTAAGTAGAAGATAATTACATGTTATGTGCCGAAAAGATGAAAAATCGAAAAATATTTTTTATAGTTTTTTCAAATATTTATGCAAATCATACACAAAAAGGATAAACATAGACTAAGGCATTATGCCTAAGTACAGGACGGCTGTTTACTCGAGCAGAACTAATTTTGTAAGTTAATTAAAATAGTTATAGAATGGGCGGCATTATGCCGTAGTATACGGCGTTTTGCCGTCTTCTGTGGTAAGTTTTTTCAACTTGCGCTGGAGGGTACGCAGATCAATTCCCAAAATCACGGCAGCCCTGGTGCGGTTGCCGTCGGTAAAATCAAGTACCCGCTTTATATGCATTTTTTCCATCTTTGCCAGGGAAATAAGCCCCCCGTCATCTGTGTGCCCGGTTACCTTTTCAGAAAAGACATTCAGACCATAAACAGAAGCCTGTGACAGGATGCTACCAGGTTCTAAAATGACTGCTTTAGCCATTACACTTTCGAGTTCCCTGACATTGCCGGGCCAGTAATACCTGAGCATAACCTCTTCAAGATCAGCAGCGAGGCTGGTGATCTTTTTTTTGTTACGAGAGGCGTGCACTTGCAGAAAGTGGCGAGCCAGTGGAAGGATGTCCTTGGGACGCATCCTGAGTGGAGGAATATGGATTGCAAACATGTTGAGCCGGTAAAACAAATCCTCTCGAAATGCCTTCTTCTGGATTTCTTCAGAAATGTCCCGGTTGGTTGCCGCAATAATGCGGACATCCGCTTTTTGAGGCCGGGCACTGCCCAGACGGTAGAATTCACCTTCCTGGAGCACCCGCAAGAGCTTGGCCTGCAAATTCGTATCCAGTTCGGTTACTTCATCCAGAAACAGGGTGCCGGTGTGGGCTGCTTCAAAAAAACCCTGCTTATCACTGAGGGCTCCGGTAAAAGCACCTTTTACATGTCCGAAAAATTCGTCCTCAAAGAGCTGGTGGTTGAACGCAGCCATATTAACCGGAACAAAAGGACCGTCGGCACGTGTGCTCAGGGAGTGTATAGTCCGTGCCAGCAATTCCTTACCCGTACCGGACTCACCGGTTATAATCAAGCTGTAATCGGTTGGCGCAATGGCTTCGGCCTGGTTGAAAATACGGGCCATGGTCTCATCCGCCGCTACCATATCTGCAAAAGCATCGGGGTGCTCCAGGCTGGCAAACGAAGGCTTGCTCTTAAAAAAAGCGAGTTCTCTACGCATGGCATAACGTTCCAGGGCATTCTTAATAACCACTACCAGTTTTTTCCGATCTACAGGCTTGACAAGGTAATCATAGGCACCCAGTTTTATGGCCTGGACCGCTGTGGAAACGTCATCAATGGCAGTTATAATGAGGCATTCGGTTTCCGGGGCAATTTCTTTAATCTGCTGCAGCAGTTCGATCCCGCCTATATGGGGCATGATAAGATCAAGGAGAACCAGAGAAAAATGTTGTTCCCCGATAACATCCATCACCTGCCGGCTGTCTGACAGAAGGGTAGGTTCAGGCATTCCGGCACTGATCAGAGCCGCTTCCATGCTGGAAAGCAGTCCCTTATCATCATCCACAATGAGGATCGGCGTTTTCTCAAACGGCAGCAATTCCATATACACTATTCCTCACATTGAGCAGCCGCTACCACGTGATTCCCTGCGGGCGACTATGTCACTATTGGAAACGATACAACAAACGTAGTCCCTTTATCAAGCGTACTCTCAAAGGTAATGGTTCCGTCATGGTCCTGTACAAGGTTATAGGTAATGGAAAGCCCCAGGCCGGTACCGCCCCGCTCCTGCTTGTCGGTAAAAAAGGGATCAAAAATATTTTCAGCAACCTTCGGATCAATACCGCATCCATTATCGTTAACCGTCACGAACACTTCACGGGTCTTCTCCCGGAAGCCGCTCTTGATCGTGACCAGGCCATGCTCATGCTCCACCGCCTCAATCGCATTGATGAGCAGGTTCAGGATTACCTGCTCAATCTGCTGCGGCATGCCCTGCATCAAGGGTGCCTTATCGACAAGCTGGAGATCCAAATCCACCCCTGCTTTCCTGAGGGCTGTTTGCGACAAGGTTACCGCATTTTTTACAGCTTCATTAATATCCATATGCCGTTTGTCTTCATAGCTTGAGTGGCGGCTGAAACTCTTTAAGCTTTCAACAATTTTTGCAATCCGGCTGGCGGCAATTCCCATATCATCCAGCAGGGTGTCCAGCTTGCGCTCCACATAGCCATAGGGGAGACCACCAAACTTTTTCTGCGGGTCACTGCATCCCGCTGCTTCAAGCACCGGCTTGGCATCCCGCCACACATCCTGCACCAGAGGCAGATTGATCATGATCAGGTTGACGGGGTTGTTAATCTCATGCGCAATGCCGGCCACAAGGGTTCCCAGCGAGGCCATCTTAGCAGCCTGAATCAACTGTTCCTGCTGCCTCTGTGCTTTTGCCTCCATCTGTTTGCGTTTTGTTATATCACGGACCGAGCAAACGCTGCCGATCAGTTGGTGTTTGTTATCCTGCAGGGTCGTTATATTAAGCTCCACCGGATAGGTAGTGCCGTCTTTTTTTACCTGTTTCGATTCGAAACCTTTTACAATCCCCTCTGTGAAGAGCTGTTCAACCAGGGGGTGTCCTGTACCTGGTTTTAAAGCCGTTGGCGCTAATTCGGTCACATGCTTTCCGATAAGCTCCGGTTCGGTATAGCCTGTCATCTTATAAAAGGTACGGTTGGCCATCACCAGAAGGCCCTGAGCATCTGTGACAAAAATACCGTCACCGGTGGTCTCAAAAACATTCTCAATAAATTCCTTGGATTCCCGCAGCTCTGCCTCACCTGTTAAAAGCTGTTGATTGGCCTCCTGGAGTTCGACAGTTCTGGTCTTGACCAGTTCATCCAAATGGTCACGATGCAGCATCAACTCGTGCTCGGCCCGTTTTCTTTCTTTTACCTCAGCATTTAAGTCCCGGTTGACAAACCGCAGCTGCAGACTGACGTCACGCAGACGGCCCACCATAGCCCCGATAAACGTGACTGCCGTGGTGCCGATGATAATCGTACCCCAGGAAAAGCCCTGGTGAAGAACGTGTTCACCCAGCATGAGATACATGAGGATATTGACCGGTGCTGCCAAAATGCCCGCACAAAAGCCCCGCCCGAACCCGTACAGCCATGCAATCACAATCACCGGTATGACGGCAATAATAGAGCTGCCGAACCCTGCCAGACGATACAGTACGACAAAACCCAACACATAAAAAGCAACTGCACCAAGGGCAAAAAAGAGATAACTTTGGGGAGTTTCGTATAGCGCGGTGGTTTCGACTATCATTTCGTTATCTCTTGCAGGCTGGGGCATCTTCGGCACCTCGTCATTTAAACATTCGAATTGTATCCATGACACAAATCAGAAAAAAATACATGAAAACAAGGTGAGTCTTGGAGGGGCAATAATGAGTATTATTATTTAATCGAACGTACCGTTGTAATAATAAATTCGGCATATTTTTTATGGCCGGAATTGTTAAAATGCCCGTCCGGGGGATCGACATAGTCTTGATCAGTAAAAGAATCCGGCGAAGGGTGATAAAATGAAAACCCTCTGAAATTATACTTATTATATTCGATACTATTGTTCTTATCTCTCAGCTCAGGATGAGGCGGGATTAAAAAAAACATACAGCGCGCCCCGTGTTGTTCAGACACACGCTTGATTCTGCTAAAGCATTCCCGCACATTAGACAGAGCTTTTTTTCTCCTGGGATCTTGTATTGTATGGTGATCCTTCGCAACCGATTTTACAGTACGAACATAGCGATAGATATTTCTAGTTTTCTCTTTGGCTGCCGACAAGCCGGCCCAGCAATATGAACCGACAACCGACTTCAAAAAAACACTTCGCATGACTCTGTGGAACAAACCCTCTGTTTCTTCAATAAAAGCTAAATTTGTTTTAGGCAGGTAATAATCATATGTTTGCTGCGGAGACATGTAATTGCCCTTGTGATCAAAAGCATACAACCAGCCTGCATTGGTAATGTGAAACAGATTTTTATTGGGCAGCATGGGTTGAGCCTCTAAAATATCATTCCCTCTGAAAAACATCGTCGCCACTATATCCGGTTTAAGGGTGGGTACATACTTTTCGGCTAAATATGCATACTGATTGGGATGTCCGCATGGAATGCCGGTATTGAACGTCAGAAAATCATTTCTGGTGACAATGTCAACAAAGCTGTTTGTTAACGGTTGTGCCTCTCCCCCCCAGGTATATGAATCTCCCAGAAAAAGTATTTTTGTCTTTTCGGTTTCATAGTGCTTAAACTCAATACTGCGAAATCCATCAGAGTTTATTGAGCACTCTTGAGGCCATGGGTGCTTGGGATCAGCCTTAAACACTCCCTCATCATCGGTGTAAAAAAAACGATCAACTTCTAGCTGCTCTACATGCTTGTATCCCACATGATATCGGGAAATATATCCGGGAGCTTTGCCTGCAAAACGAAGAAGCAACTCTATAACAATCAGGCAGATTACAATAGAACAAACAACTAAACCAAAATTTAAAATAAATCCGCGTTTCATAATCTTATTCTGGGTAACCCTCTGTTTTTTTTAATTTAATTATAATTATCTTTCATGTCAAATCATTTTATTAAACATTGTAGTATAAAGATATCTGTAATAAGCCGCACTTTCTAAAAACCGCTCATCATGAATTACATTATTGTAATTTGCCGCTCTAACAATTAACAATATTGTGATTTATTGACCGGTAAGGTTTTTGACTGATGTGGCGTGCCGGTACAAGTTGATTGATTTAGTGTAGTTTTTTCAATAGGTTGAATTACAAAACGGCTTTTAGCTGGCTTTAGGCATCTATATTGCAAAATATTGTATTTAAAAAGGATAGGCGCTAAAAAGCAACCCAAAATTATGATGTATGGGAAAACAGTCATGCAACCAAACATAACTATCTTTCATTGTATCAATACTTTCGCTGATGGCAATTTTTTGCCTGTCGGCGATAACGTTAATTGTGAACTCAACATGGTAAAATTGCCCTGCTCGGGAATGGTCAAGGATGTATTCCTCCTGCGTGCTTTTGAATCAGGGGCTGATGCGGTTATCGTAATGGCCTGTCCCGAAGGGGAGTGCCGTCATGTTGAGGGAAATATTCGTGCTCAGAAACGGGTTGAGTGGACAAAAAAGATACTGGACGAAATCGGTCTTGATAGCAGGAGGCTAACGCTTGTCAACATCTCTCCGGGAGATGTGAATTCTGCCATAGACGCAATTCAACAAACAATTTCAAGCTTAGCGGATTTTATTCCCAATCCGCCTGCTACCGTCAGGGAGACAGCTGTTGCCTGACATGTGCAGCGCTATCTGACAAGCTGAAATTACCGACAACCTGGTTTTTCACAAACTGATTCTCCGGCACATAACCGCTAATTTTAAACTCACAGGAGTTCTCCATGATAGTTGGCGAACAAAAAACTATTGCAGAAATTAAGGAAATAATAGCACCCTACAGCAGAGTGCTTGTTCTGGGCTGCGGCACCTGTGTCAAAACATGCTTTGCTGGCGGCGAGGATGAAGTAGCAACCCTTACATCCGCCCTGCGCCTGGCGTATAACAAAGACGCTAAGCAGATTTCGCTTGAGGAGTTTACGGTAGAGCGCCAATGTGAAGACGAATTTATTCAGGAAGCATCCGCAGCCAT
Organism: Thermodesulfobacteriota bacterium; assembly: GCA_028278025.1. Lineage (GTDB taxonomy): Bacteria > Desulfobacterota > WTBG01 > CAIYCZ01 > CAIRTM01 > JANQFE01. The sequence continues at coordinate 62,101 of JANQFE010000054.1, forward strand.
CAGCCGTAATGACGCTGTGTTGTCTCTGGCCTGTGGGGCCGGTGTGCAGGCGATCGCTAAACGCTTTTATAAAGTTCCTGTTCTGCCCGGTGTTAATACAACCTTTATCGGAATGCTTGAAAAGCACGGCCTGTTTACCGAAGAATGCCTGGGCTGCGGCGACTGTAAGCTTGCCGTTTTCGGCGGAATTTGTCCGATTGCACGCTGCTCTAAAAAACTGCTCAACGGTCCCTGCGGCGGCTCACAAAACGGAACCTGTGAAGTCGATCCCGAAACCGAATGCGCCTGGCAGATAATTATTGAACGGCTAACAAGCCTTAAGCAACTTGATAACTTGAAAAAATACATTGCTCCCAAAGACTGGCGTTCCAGCAACGCCGGCGGACCACGGAAATTAGTCAGAGAGGATCATATCATATGAACAATGGATCATACAGCCGATTGCAGCAGGTTTTGTCAAAAGGTGATTTTGCCGTTACCGCTGAGTGCGGGCCACCCCGCGGAACAGATGCCGGGATTATCCAAAAAAAATGCAGTTTGTTAAAAGACTGTGTTGATGCTGTTAACGTAACCGATAACCAGACTGCTATTGTACGGATGTCAAGTATTGCGGCCTGTGTCCATCTTCTGCAGAACGGCATTGAACCGGTTATGCAGATGGTAACCAGGGACCGCAACCGCATTGCACTGCAATCGGATATTATGGGGGCGTTTTCACTGGGCATCACCAATATCCTCTGCCTGACCGGTGACCACCAGTCTTTTGGCAGTCAGCCGGATGCACTGAATGTTTTTGATATTGACTCAATGAACCTTATCCATGCTCTGCGGGATATGCGTGACAGCGGGACCGATATGAGCGGATACAAGCTTTCTGAACCTCCCAAAATGTTTATCGGCGCGGCTGCCAATCCTTTTGCCGATCCGTTTGAATACCGTGTGTTGCGCCTTGCCAAAAAAATCGATGCGGGTGTGGATTTTATCCAGACCCAGTGTGTGTACAATACAAAACGGTTTTGGGAATGGATAAAAATGGCCCGTGATGAAGGCCTGGCCGAAAAGGTTCACATCATTGCAGGGGTTACCCCCTTGAAATCAGCAGCAATGGCTAAATACATGGCCGGCAAGGTCGCCGGAATGGATGTGCCTGATGAAATCATTAAAAGAATGGAAGGAGTACCCAAGAAGAAAGCTGCTGAAGAGGGTATTAAGATATGCCTGGAGACTATTTCCTTCCTGCGTGAAATTAGCGATGTCCACGGCGTACACATTATGGCCATTGAATGGGAAGAGAAGGTACAGGAAATTGTAGAAGCTGCCGGACTGCTACCGCGTCCTCAGCTTACATAAACATTGGTTTTTATTCTAACAATATTCTGGTGTATAACAGCACACCGGTTAAACAGCATATAGAGTCTGGAGGCTTGCGTGCCAAAGAAGTATCACATACCTGTTGAAAATACCCCGCCGCGTTTTCTGGTGGTGGGCAAATATGCCACCCTAGAGTTTCGCGAAGACTGTGCCGGAAGCTGTCGCGAATGCGTTAAGAAAAAATGCGTCTATGATATCTTCAAAGAAAACCAGCAGCATATCAGCTCTATGGACGAGCCTGAATATCTTTACACATGCATGAGCTGCTTTCGCTGTGTTCAGGAGTGTACCAAGGGTATTTTTTCACGTGTAATTAACCCTGATTACCGCAGCCTTGGTGATGATTACTGGCATGCCGACATTATCAGCCGCACCTGGTACCAGGCACATACCGGCAAGATACCTGTATCCGGTGCAGGATATCGCGGGCCTTTTGTTGGTAAAGGGTTTGACTCCATGTGGACTGACATGTCAGAGATTGTGCGCCCCACCCGGGACGGGATTCACGGTCGTGAATACATAAACACCTCCATTGAGCTCTCCCGCAGGTTAACCCGTCTGCAGTTTAATGAAGATATGAGCATTGCTTCAAAACTACCGCCGATTATGGAAATACCTCTGCCGCTGCTGTTTCAGCTGCCTGATTTCGGTGTTCTGGGTCAGGGAGTAGCAGAATCAATCGCACGTGCTGCGCACAGGCTGGGTACGTTGCTGTTCATCAGACCCGAACAATACAGTGATGCCCTGTCTGCCTATACTGACAGTCTCATCCCGTGCCTTACTAAAGACAACTATACAGAGCATCCCAGTCTTATTAAACAGAGTCGCATGATCGAACTGGAATACAAAACCGGAATCGGCCAGGAAATTTCTGCTGTGCGTGCTATCAACCCCGATGTGATTGTATCCGTGGGCATTCCGCTTAATAGTCGTGCTGCAGAGCGTGCTGTTGTGCTGACCCAGGATGATGTGGATACGCTGCATTTCTACGCGGACAATCACGGCAATGAACTGGGTAGTGACGATCCCCGCTTTCTGAAAGAAATGATCAGAGAAATTCATCTCAGGCTGGTAAAGGGATTGATACGCCAGAAGGTAAAACTTATCTTTTCAGGCGGTATTGCCATGGCAGAGCACATGGCCAAGTCAATTATCTGTGGTGCTGATGGTGCCTCAATTGATATACCGCTTCTGATAGCGCTGGAGTGCCAGGTATGCTACCGCTGCAAAAAAGACCAGCCCTGTCCTGTCAGTCTTGAAGAGGTAGAGCCCGAATGGGGCAGTAAGCGTATCATGAACCTCATGGGTGCCTGGCGCAATCAGCTCCTGGAGGTTATGGGGGCTATGGGCATCCGTGAGGCCCGCAGGCTGTGCGGCGAGGTCGGCCGTTCCATGTGGTTTGAAGACCTTGAAAAAGAATGCTTTGGGCCGTTGTTTGGAGAACGCAAGGTAAAAGGACTGGGATGCTAGATTCGTAACTCGTGATTGGTGATTAGTATTCAAACTAAACAAAACACTAAACACAATTATTACTGTAACACTTTAAGTCCTCAATAGAGCAACTGGGATTATTCATATGACAGACAAGAAAACAACATTGCCTTTGACAGCCGAAACGCCTTCACGATTTCGCAATACCATCGGGAAGTATATAATCAGGCGCAATTCCCGCTGCACATCCTGTGGGCTGTGTGCTAAACTGTGTCCTTACGGTGTGCATCCCCGCTACGATAATTACGCGAAGCCGATGCGCCCACAAACTCATAAATGCGTCGGTTTTGCCTGCAAAGATAATGATTACTACTGTGTTGATCGCTGCCCTGAAAAAGCCCTGAGTCTCAGGCTTAATCCAATCATGGAAACACTTGGCGATTACCGCTGGACAACAGAGATGATTTTGGGTCACTGGGCCATGGCAGAATCCGGTGAGCTTCCGGTTGTCGACCTGGAATACAGCCTTGGCAACAGCGGCGGTGGCTTTGACAAGATACGCTTCAAAAAGGCCCCTAAAAAAGATCGCTTGGACATATCCGATGAGGAAATTGACACAAGCATCATCCTGAACAAACGCGGTGACGGCAGGCCCGAGAAAAAAATTTCAATACCCTGCTACGGCGGCGGCATGTCCTACGGTTCAACCGCTCTGCCGGTTATTATTGGCCGTGCCCGGGCCGCCAAACGACTCAATACCCTGACCTGCACCGGAGAGGGCGGCTATCCTGAAGAGCTTGTTCCGTATAAAGATCATGTTATTACCCAGATGGCTACGGGTCTTTTTGGCGTACGTGAAGAAACAATTCAGCATGCTCCTGTTCTTGAGTTCAAGTATGCTCAGGGTGCCAAACCCGGTCTGGGCGGCCATCTGCTTGGTGACAAAGTAACACCAGAGGTGGCTGCCATGCGCGAGACCGTGGTCGGCAATGCCCTTTTTTCTCCTTTTCCGTTTCATAGCGTTTACTCGGTTGAGGATCACAAAAAACATGTTGATTGGGTTAAACAGGTGAACCCGCGCCTGCTGGCATCGGTAAAGGTTTCAACACCTACCGATGTTGACATGGTCGCTGTGGGCAGCTATTATGCCGGCGCTCATATTGTGCATATCGACGGCAGCTACGGCGGCACTGGTGCCGCGCCGGACATTGCTAAAAAAAATATTGCTATGCCTATTGAATATGCCATCCCGAAAGTACATCGATTTTTGCTGGATGAAGGCGTACGCGACAACATAACTCTGATTGCCAGCGGCGGTATTCGCAATGCCATGGACGTAGCCAAAGCCATAGCGCTTGGAGCAGACGGGGTGGTAATCGGTACTGCGGAAATGGTAGCAATGGAATGTGTTCGCTGCGGCAACTGTGAAAGCGGTCGCGGCTGCGCGCGCGGCATAGCATCAACCGATTCCGAGTTGGGCTACATCATCACCCAGGAGTGGACTGAACAGCGCATTGTCAATATGTATATGGCCTGGAGAAAGCAGTGGTGCAATCTGCTGCGCAGCTTCGGCATGCGCTCTATCAGGGAACTTGTAGGCCGTTCTGATCTGCTTGTGCACCTTGATTATCTTGAGGAGAAAGAAAGGTCCCGCTATCAGCCGGCACCAAGTGAAGCCCTAATACTATGATCTAACAACGATTATACCCGTACCAGAGGAATATATGCAGCACAATCATGATGCCCTCATTGAGACAATTTTAAAATCCAGAGCAAAACTGCCCCGTAGCGCTGTGCCGATGAACAAAGCCGCTGAGGAAGGCGGTTGCGGTGTGACCGGCTTTATCGCGTCCATCCCGGTAGCAGGCCGTCATATTTTCGAGCCTTCCGTGCAGATGCACAACCGGGGTAACGGCAAAGGCGGCGGTATTGCTGCTGTTGGGCTATCCGCCAAGGATTTAGGGGTAACCCAGGATATTCTGGATTCACATTATCTGCTGCAGATTGCCCTGCTTGACCCGAAATCACTGCCTGAAATTGAATCTACATTTATCGATCCCCTTTTTGAAGTGCACAAGGCCCAGCAGCTTCAAACCGTTGATGATTTTAGAGATATTGACGGTCTGGATGTAAAGCCTCCTGATGTTCAGCGCTATTTTGTCAGAGTCAAAAAAGGTTTTTTGGACCAATACATTGAAGATAATAATCTCTACAAGATGGATCCTCGTAAGATTGAGGATGAGCTTGTATATCAGAACTCTATCCGTATAAACCAGCAGTTTTATGCCTCTTTGGGAGAAAAACAGGCTTTTGTACTGTCCCACGGCCGCAATATCATGATCCTGAAGATTGTCGGCTATGCTGAAAAAGTCGTACAGTATTACTGTATGGACGATTTCAAGGCCCACGGCTGGATTGCACACCAGCGCTACCCCACCAAAGGCCGCGTGTGGCATCCTGGCGGTGCCCATCCTTTTATCGGTATGGATGAAGCTCTGGTGCATAACGGTGATTTTGCCAACTATCATGCGGTCAGTGAATATCTGCAGGAGCATAATATCTTTCCGCAGTTTTTAACCGACACAGAAGTATCGGCCCTGCTGCTTGACCTGTATAACCGCACCTTTGAGTATCCACTTGAATATATTATCGAGGCCCTGGCCCCTACAACCGAACACGATTTTGATCTGCTGCCTTCTGAAAAACAGCAGGCATACCGCTATATACAGGCCGGCCATACCCAGGGCGCTCCCGATGGTCCCTGGTTTTTTATCATTGCCCGCAATAACCCTTATAAAAACTATTTCCAGTTAATCGGCATCACCGACACTGCCATGCTGCGCCCCCAGGTTTTTGCTCTGCAGGAGGGCGAGGTGCAGATTGGCCTCATCTGCTCTGAAAAACAGGCTATTGATGCCACGCTGCAAAGCCTGTCTGCAGAAGACAGCCGCTTTTGCCCGATAGCCGATAAATACTGGAATGCCCGCGGCGGCAGCGCTACTGACGGCGGATCATTTATCTTTACGGTAAAAGACTCTGATGCTCGGGACGGCACCAAGGATCTCGTTTGCACAAATAAGTTCGGTGATGTTGTCAAAACCATGGGCAACCAGACCCATTATACGGTTACACCTGAGCTGCGTATACCGTCAAAACCCGACGTTATCGCAGAGACAATTCTGGACGGCCTTTCCATGGCAGACATCTCGGATTTCAAAGACTACTGTATCAAGAATCTGGCTATCTGGGATTACGATTCACTGCGATACTTCTGCCACCAGCTTTGTGAGCTGAGTTTGCAGAGCGATGAGCTTAAAACACGCTCCATTGAACTGCTTACTCACTTAAACGATATGCGCTATCCGACCGGTGATAAAAAGAGAAGCTCTGTATTGCATATTATTCGTGACGGCCTGACACGAATTTTCAGTGCCTCGCCGAAACTTTCTGAGAACTCTACCAGCATGTACCGCTACATAGACTGGTCTACACGCGCAAGCCTGAGAGCACCTCAAAGCGATACTGAGAAAGTACTGGTTGTGAATGCCCGTGATTTCCCGCCTGAAGGCGATGATTGTGACGCACGTCTTATCTGCAATGCCTATGAGTCCGGCTGGAAACAGTTTATTTGCTACGGTTATAAGGGACAGCGCTTTACCGGCTGCGGTCTTGCGGTTGGCTCTGACGCGGTCAGGTTCGATGTCTATGACAGTTCAGGTGATTACCTGGCGTCCGGTATCGATGGTATGGAAATACATGTACATGACAATGCCCAGGACCAGCTTGGCCAGATTATGAAGCGCGGCAAACTGGTTGTATACGGGGATGTAGGCCAGACATTTATGTACGGAGCCAAAGGCGGTGAAGTATACATCATGGGCAACGCTGCCGGCCGGCCGCTTATCAATGCTGTTGGCCGACCGCGTGTTGTTATTAACGGTACCTGCCTGGATTATCTTGCCGAATCCTTTATGGCCGGCGATCCCCTGAATAATGGCGGTTTTGTTATTTTAAATGGAATGGAGTTTGACCATTCCGGCCGGGTAGTGGAGCAGGCTAACCCGTATCCCGGGTCAAATCTGTTTTCTCTGGCTTCCGGCGGGGCGATTTATGTGCGCGATCCGTACGGCAGGGTTGTAGAAGATCAGCTGAACGGCGGTGAATTTGTCGAACTCAGCAAAGCTGACTGGGAGCTGATACTGCCGTATTTGCGTGAAAATGAGAAGCTGTTCGGCATTTCAGTGACAAACGACCTTCTGACCGTACACGGACGAAGAAGAAGCTATAAGGAAGTGTACCGCAAGGTTCAGGCCGTAAAGCTGGATGTGCTTGCCAAAGAGACCGGCGGCGAGGAATAAAAATCTTTAAAGAACAAAACAAGAAAAGAGCCTGAAGTTAGAAACTTCAGGCTCTTTTCTTCTTATTTATTACATTGCTGTCTGCACGCTTGTTTAATTAAATGCTGTCGTGCAGGTCTGGGCCGGGCCGATTATCTCCATAAGGTCTTCTTCGCTGTAGGTTATAATTCTTGGTGGTTCGTAGTTTTTTATCTCTTTTTTCATGCTGGTTCTCCTTTCAATCTCAAAAGCTGCTCATTTCTGTTTTACGTACTACCATAGACAAGGCGCGGTGTGGCCTGTACCGGGCCGTGCATTGTTGCAACACCATCAAAATCGATATCCTCAAGTTTATAATAATATTTCTGCCGGTTTTCAACATCCTCATCAATCAGCTCATATGATGCTCCCTGGGCTGGAGAGCCTTCCGATGGAATCAGGTCAGCATTTATCTTAAGATATTCCCCACCCTCTGTTTCAGCACGATAAATATTAAAGCCGGCATTATCCATCTCTGCCTCCGTGCTCCAGGTAATGCGGATGGCCTGGTTATAGGGTGTTGCTGTAAAAGAAGACAGCGTAATAAGCGTATAGGGTTCAACTGCTGCAATCGTATCATCCAGAAGTCTTTCAATATAGCCGGGGTTGTGAATACCAAAACTTCTGTCATGCAGTATCAGCTTGTAGTTCAAATAGGCTTTTTCCAATGTTCTTTCGGCTGTTTCATTGCTGAAAGCCAGTGTCCCGCCTTTATGACAGGTTGCACATTTGCCGGGCAGAAAGGGAGGCAGGTATCCTTTATTGGCACTTTTGAGTCTGATATCCAGTAGGTTCAACTTGTTTTTGATACGTGTCATAGTGCTGTTGCGATCAAATGTCGTAAGCCCGGGATGGCATCCTTGGCATACCGTTATGTTGAGCAGATCATCTGCAGTCCCCGGATCGCCGTCAGCTCCCACATCGCGCATGCGCAAGCTGTGACCGCCCACCTTGCGTACACCGTATGCATCGGTATCGGTAATATCAGTAGCCATATGGCAGCTTACACAGGCATCCGGCATCTGATGGGGATTACCGGCACCCTGATACTGTGAATAATCATCCCAGTGAATAGCAGCCTTTAATGTATCACCAGTGCCGGTATAGGTTGCATTCTGCCACTTTTTCTCATGGCAGGTATCACAGAGACTTTCCGGCGAACCGGTCCTGATACCAACCGGGTTTGAAACACTCTGATCATGGGGATCATGACAGACATCACAGCTTATATTGGGTGTATCTCGAGGGGCATTTTCACCCGCTTCAAGTGGGTGCTTAAATGTCGAAAAGGCCTCCCCCGATTCAACTGCGCCAATAAACCCATCCGTATAATGACATTTATAACATGTCCTGCGCTGGCCATCACTGGGTTCGGCATGCCCGAAGGCCAAGGGGTCAGAGTGGCGGGATTTTTGCCATTCGGCAAACTGGCCATGACACTGGCCGCAATTGCCGGGCCAGTGTGTTTTTCCGATTTTGGTGGTATCGGACATGTGCTGCGAGCCGGGACCATGGCAGTATTCGCAGCCGATCCCGAAACTGTTGTGCCTTGTATTTACATAGGTTGCATTGACATCACTGTGGCACATGGCACACATTGCTGTACCTATAGTGCTGGCAACTGCAATTGTTATATCTGTGGGAGTATCGGCAAGCCCCAAATCACCGGTCACCTCAAGGCTGGCTATATAGGTATCACCGGCTGAGGCCCCGGCCGGCACGGTAAAAGAAACATTGCGAGTAGTTGTTGAGCTCAGCAGCGCTGTCTGATCTGCACCAAGGCCGTCCCGCAGACTCCATGCAAAGGAGAAGTCTGATTGGTTCCAGTCTCCGTTTTTATTGCCGTAAATATCAAACATTGGTGCCGCAGAATTGAACTCTTCCGGGGAAGGAACATTATAATCCCTTCCCCAGCCTCTCAAATAAACTGTTTCTCCGGGGGTAACAACAGTTGTTCCTCTGGAGGTTGCATAGGTTACGCCATCATAGAGCAGGGGCAGTTCAGAGGGCCCCGGTATAACAGAAGGATGAGCTTCGGTGGGATGATTGAGCAGTGTGTCAGTTCCGATACCTTCACTGCAAACCCCGCTGGTCTTATCAGTATATACCATTGCGGCGGTGTAATCTCCGGGCGCATTGGCGGTATAATAATGTGCGACTTGCTCATCTATGTTGACCTCTGCTCCCGGCGGCACATCAAGCATTGCCATGTATATATACGGATCGCGTTCACTGATAAGCCCTCCGCCCTGGATGCTGTTCAGCTGTCCATAATAGAGACCGTCAAAGGTTACGGTAACCGTTAGTGCTGGGGTTCCCGGTGTGAGCAAGAAATCCTGGATTGCATCTTCATCGCGGCTGAGTGTTATTTCCTCAGTTGCCAGGTAGTATGAATCAGCAGCTGCCCGTATACTGTAAACCCCGTCGGCAATTGAGGGGAACACATAATTTCCGTCAAGATCTGTTCGTGTTGTGGCTATTGCCTGAAGATAGGGCCACCCGCCGCCGAATCCTAAGCCGGGACCAACCTGCCAACGTAAAAGTGCCACCATTATGTCTGCAAGCGGTACACCCCCGGTTGTCACCTGCCCCGAGATAGATGACGCTTTTTTAAGAGGTATATTTACCAAAGTCGTTTCACCTGTTTTAACCTGGACAAAACCGGTTCTGCCGGAGCCGTATTGGTCTTCAGCATAGCCGTCAAGGGTTGCTGCAACAGTATAATTTCTGTAAGGCATAATATTGGTAAATGTTACTACCCCACTGGGACCAGTGATATCAACGTAGCCCCCCGGTTCCATGCTTACCTCAACCCCTGATAGCGCAGCACCGCTATCATAATCCCTTACCGTTACCTGTACACTTCCCGGTGTATAAGCATACGCCAGCGGAAATAGCATAAAGATAAACATACTGCATCCGATTAGTGTTAGCATTCTTTTTTTACCTGTCATCTTTTTCCCCCTTCGCTCTTAAAGGTTATTAAATATGTTTTATAACTCTTTACATACTTATCTATCATTTGGTGTAATAACACAGGTTATAAAGGCAAAATCAGTATGGCAACGGGCACAAAAATTTCCAAACGTTACACTGCCGCCTGTGTCGGCACACATATCCGCCTCAGCTACTACTGTGTCAAGCAGTGGAATGGGGTTGTTCCCGGTAGCATAACACTGGGAGTAATCCTGATCCGTTCCTCCTCCGGCAAAATTGATTGTTTCAATTTTATAAGCATACAGCGAATCCTTTTCTAACAGGTCCAGGGGATACAACCGTATGGTTTTACGATCATCAGCTACATCGACATCGCAGTCCACTTCAGTAAATACCATATCAAATCCGTTGAACGAGCCTTTCGTTACACAAAAATCCATATCAGGCTGATCGCCGATCATGGCGACCGGCTCATCCAGATCAATCTTTATAACCGTATTTGTGGTGAGTCCTTCCCAGGTATTAGGATAACCCGGATAGCCGTCGCTGATAACTGCCTGATGGCTTGCAGATGAAAAGACAATACCACCCAGACCTGCTATAAGACAGAGTACTAAAAACTTTTTACTTAATAACTGTTTCATGGAACCTCCCCTTCTAGTATGTGATTCCACTGGTATGTGTATTAGCCGACAATAAAATTCTTTATAGTTTTTCCATCATCCCTGATAACATGCACTGCGCAGGCAAGGCAGGGATCATAGGAATGGATAACTCTCAGAGCTTCTACAGGCTGGCCAGCATTCAGAATCGGTGTCCCGATCAAAGCCTGCTCAATAGTGCCCATAATCCCGCCGGCATCACGTGGTGATGCGTTCCAGCAGGTGGGCGTTATAATTTGATAGTGGGAAATTTTGGTGTCAGCATCATATTCCACCCAGTGCCCCAGAGCCCCTCTTATGGCCTCGGTCAACCCGACGCCAGTTGTGCTGGCCGGCACCTCATACGGCACATAGGACGGGCTTGAAATCCCATGAACATTTTCCATCTCATCAAGCCAGGCAAGCATACCATTGGCAATTTTAAGAGCCTCAACCGTTCTGGAGATCTCCCGGTCCGCAACGGAAACCTGGGCGGGATAATCGCCCGTTACTACCATGCGTGCCAGGGGACCGACCTCATAGACATCTTTTAAGATTCCGTCGGTTTTATAACGCGGCGCTTTCAGCCAGGAATAGCCGCCTGCTTTTGCGGGATCAGGATTGGTTTCACCGGCAGCGGGATGCAGGTTATCCGAGCCGAGATACCACCCGCTGCTAATGTCTTCAACAATGTTGTTGTGGTCCATAATGTCGATAACTGAGCTGCCGTCATAAACACCCCGTTTTATAAGCATAGAATTTGTGCTGCCGGTATTCTGCCTGAAGGCCCCGTAGCTGAGCAGTCTACCGGAACCGACACCTATACTGAAATAATCAGGGTAATAGGTATTAAATAGAAGATCTAAATCCGGAATGTAGCTGTTTTCTATAAAATCTTTTATTTGCTGGGTCAACGCTCTCATCTGGGTAATATCACTGGCTGCTGGAGTTGCCGAGCAGCCCCCGCCGATAATGGATGCGCCGTGGGGCTGCTTGCCAGCCAGTAGCGCGCCCACACTGTGGGCATCTTTACGCATCCTGAGGGCAGTCACGTAGCTGTTTGCAAATCTGTCAAGATCAGTTCCGGTTATCCTTCTGTCACCGCCGTACACCGGTGCCCAGGGACCTTGATTAAACGTGCTTCCCCCCAGGGCAGCCGTCATATCGATATAGTCCTGCAGAGCCAGGTGGTAGGTATGCAGAAAATGACTGTGAAGGAACTCAGCGCCGTTAATAAGATTGCGCATGAGCCTGCCGTTATGGGTCGGTTGAACATTAGCTGCATCATCAATTGCCAGGACTGCAGCTACGGCATGGGCCGTTGGACATACGCCACAGACCCTCTGGGTGATAAGGGGTGCATCAAGAGGACTTTGCCCGTTTATGAAATTTTCAAAACCCCGGTACAGGTTGCCTGCGATCCAGGCATCAGTTATCTGCCCGGAGTCTATCTGGAGTGTTACCTTAAGATGTCCTTCTACCCGCGGCAGTGGATCTACTATGGTTGTAGCCATTCGTTACTCCTTTTTGTTATATAAGCCATATATCCAGACATATATGTGTTTTATTTCCCACCTTTATCATTTAGGGGGTTGTATCAATATTGTCTATTTCACGGTTAAAGGGGACATCGGAAAAGAAAGCCTGAGTACAGCCGATACACAAGTGGTTAATCCCCGGTTTATTACAATATCCGCCCACCCCGTTCCATCCCCGTGTAGGACAATCAGCAAAGGTATCTTTACCCCGGCAGCCGACCTTTCTCAGGCATTTAACCGGATCGCCCACATGATCGGCAAAGTTACCGGCATCGTGCTCCGGTTTGCGCGGACACTGAGAATGTACGGTATTAGCAAAGATAGGTGTTCCCAACAGGGAAAGCGGCCTGCCGAAGCTGTCCCGTGTCGGCAGTGCTGCATTGGTTAAAATATCTACTATACTCAGCACTATCCAGTCAGGGTGGGACGGACAGCCCGGAATATAAAGCGATTTGCTGTAATCATAATTCGTATTTCTGCCGAAATTCGGCGGGTTGTTATGCGTAGGTATGATTGTTTGAGTTTCATTAGATACACTGTTTCCGCCCATGCTGTTTACCCCGCCGTAGCAGGCACAGGCCCCCACGTAGAGGACATAGGCGGCACGCTCCTCCCATTTATTGAAGGCTTCTATAAGCTGCATCACTCCATTGCCATGCGTTGCATCCTCACCGACTATACAATATCCGTCCAGGTTTGAAATTGCACCGGTGAGTACCAGCACGTAAGGAGTATCCAAGTAATTCGCATAAACAGCTTCAGCGGCATCAATGGCGGCCTGACCGGCTGCACCCATCAGGACGCTGTTAAACTTAAGCTCAATATGATTAAGCAGCACATCCTCTATGCCCACGGTCCCGTCAAAATAATTTGCCAGCGAAACTACGCATCCGGAATCTCCCAGTCCCTCAAACCAAATGACATTCGGCTTGCCGTTGTCTGCCAGTGCTTTTTGTAATCGGAACAGATCAAACTGTGAAACACCTGCTGCCGCGGCTGCATAAGCAGCCATCCTTAAAAAATCACGCCGCGTTATGTTCATTGTTTTCCCCTTGTTATAATTAGTGGTAAATAGAATATATCCAGCGTGGAGTCGCCTCTACCGGCCCATGCTCAGTTACCATACCGTTTATGTCCACATCTTCCAGTATATAGGTATAGGTTACGCCGTTGTTAAGCCCTTTATCCAAATACATATATTCAGAGCCTGAGGCAGGTGAGCCTTGTGCAGGTATCAACGCTTCATTCAGTTTTACCGGTTTTGCACCTGCAGCTTCCTGCCGGTAGATATTAAAACCGGCATTGTCTACTTCACTTGCAGTAGCCCACAGCAGGGTTACCGCCTTGTCACCCGGCACGGCCTGCAGCATACTCAGCTCGACCAGAGTAGGTCCCTGCTCGTAAACGAGCCAGACCATATTCTGTACCCAGTTGCAGTTCTGCACATTTGAAAATTCGACCTGAACAGTAGCGCTCTGGCCGTCAGGCCACAGCAGGGGGTAGCCGGGTATGTTCCAGTATGGATACTGGATGCCGACCTGTACTACTTGCACCTGCAGTGCGGGGAAAAGATTTGTGGAATCAATTGATGCAGGGATAACAGAAGCAGACCAGTCAATACTTCCGTCATTATTAGATACCGTGACACTTTGATCGGAATTAGAAAACGTGCCGGTACCATCATAGACCATTGCAGTCCAGACAGTGGCACAGATAGTCTGCGACCAATGAAACAGATTTACCAGGCGCGGATTTTCAATGGTTTGTCCTGAAATATTTTTAAATGTGTAGGATTTGGTCAGTGTTTGTGTGTTAGGATTGTAAGAATACTGTAAATCTGTAAGCTCAAGGACGGAATCGAGAGGTGACGGCGCAGCAATGTATGTTTGACCGCAAACCGAAGAAACGGTTAGTACACTGATGAGAAAGGCTGTTAATAAAGTTAAAACAAGAGATCCCTGTGATAGCCTGTGATTCATAATTATCTCCTATTTCTATCAGTTTATGTATTTTTATACGCTTGTTATGTATGACCTCCCGTCAAAATAGTTTTTATATAGTCTTCAGCCCTAAAAGTTTTTATTGATTTATGTACATTCTAAAGTCAATGCACCCGGCAAACTATGACATTTATCAATAAAATCGTTTTTTTTAAAAAACAAAATGATATAAATTAGTTAATTAATAAAACTTATTATCAAATAATTAATAAAAAATTATCTAAAAACATGACAAGTTGACATGCATTTTGCAGTTTGTTAAAATTATTTTAAAAGAACTGCTAAGATAACCGACCACAGTTAGATTAGTAAGATAACAATCTAGATTACAGATATGCTATGACAGCTGAAATCAATCCCTGCAATACATGCACAATCAGAAAATCAACCGTTTTTTCCAATCTGAACAAAAAAGAGCTCAACTTTCTGGGGACTATAGTTCAACCGGTTACACTTCGAAAAAAAGACTTTGTTTTTTTGGAGAATGAACCCATAACCAGTTTTTATCTTATTAAAAACGGGCTCATAAAAATTTACAAAAGTCAGGAGGATGGGCGTCAGCAGATTCTGCGGTTAAGTGGTCTGGGGGATATAATTGGGCTGGATGCGATTTTTTCTCATCATTATGTTTCTACAGCACAGGTGGTGACTGATAGTGTGCTTTGCAGGATTCCCCAAAAAGAGTTTTTAGCCTTCATTAGTCAAACCCAAAAACTGGCCCTTAAACTGCTGCAAAAGACTTCAGAGGAACTTGCATTTTCACGCAATCAGATTTTTAATCTGGGAACCAGAACTGCTAAGGAGCGTATAGCCGACTTTTTACTGTATCTGCATCACTCGCAGTGCAGCTGTGAGGTGAATCCGCGCAAAATAAGTTTCCCCATGACGCGACAGGAAATATCTGAGCTGCTGGGCCTTAAACAGGAAACAGTCATCAGAACACTATCACAACTAAAATCAGAAAATGTAATTCAGATAAAAGGCAGAGATATAACCCTACTCAACCTGCCGAAGCTTTCCGAACTGTCTCATAGCAGCCCCACACAGTAAACCACGCCCATAAGGAGTTATTTCATAAAACTAACCACTCCCCAAAAAGTGATGAGTAATGAGTGCTGAGAAAAGTTTTTTAATTTTTATTAACCGCCGACTGACGCAGACTAACGCTGACTTTCCCAGCGGACGATGTGTCCGCTGAGAAGGTGCAATCACTTCGTGATGTAAAACGGGATTGCTGTAAAACATCTAGACCCGATAGTGCTTATTGTCTATTATACCCTGGCCTGAAAGGCCATGGATGTTTTTTTCTCACGCAGCGTCGCGGGAGAAAAAAGTCTGCGACCGTCTGCGTGATTCTGCGGTTAATAAAAAATCGCTCAATCTATTCGGTTTAAGAACGGCTGAAAATCGTAGATCTGCTGGAGGGTCGTGGTCTTAGAAATGTAACTAAAAGATCTCCACACACGAGCTATCTTACCCCTCGTCCTGCAAAACCTTCCACTGATGCATAAGCCAGTCGCACCAGTTTTGCAATCCATCGCCGGTCTTACATGAAAATTCAAAAGTAAGCGCTTGAGGGCAAGTCTTATGCAGGTTTTCGCGACACTTCACAATATTAAAATCTATAAAGGGCAGCAAATCAATTTTATTAATACAGATGCAATCAGCGGTTTGAAAAATCGGCGGGTACTTGAGGGGCTTTTCTTCACCTTCGGCCGTACTTAAAAGGACAACTTTACGATACTCACCCAGATCAAAAGTTGCCGGACAGACTAAATTACCTACATTCTCAATAAAAAGAATATCTGTTTTTTCCAATTCAATGTGACTGAAAGATTTCTGAACCATAGCTGCATCCAGATGACATGCCGTGCCTGTATTGATCTGCACTACGGGCACACCGGCCTGATGTATTCTTTCAGCATCAACTTCTGTCTGCAGATCTCCTACAGCTACTGCAACACTGAGGTTCTTTTTAAGATAGTCTGCTGTTTTTACCAGCAGCGTGGTTTTCCCTGAGCCGGGAGAGCTCAGCAGGTTCACTGCCAGCACGCTATGCTTTCTAAACAGCTCCCGGTTTTCACGGGCGGCTATTTCATTTTTTTTGAGAATGTTTTGTTCTATTGTTATAACCTTTGCACCCATAGCATTATCACCCTTCATCAACTTCCATCTGTTTTATCTTTAGTTCATAGCCCTGCAGGATATCAAGATCGGCACTGCAGCAGTCCGGACATAAAAAACAATAATCCTCTACACGGAACTCTTTGAAGCATGTCTGGCAGCGGGCTTTAACCGGCACGACAGTGATATTGAGCCTGGCACCGTCTACCTTTGTTCCTTTAGAGCAGACATCATAAGCAAACTGAAGTGCATCCTGCACAACTCCACTTAACTGCCCTACCTCAAGGTCTATCTGAAGAACCTTGTGATAATTGTTGTCCGCAAGGTACTCTTCAACCTGCTGGATCAGCCCCTGGACTATTGACAGCTCATGCATTAAATCTGATCTTCATTTTAACATTGTTTTTTTACAGCCGCTGGTAAACAATGTATGTATATACCACGTTTTAACAGGAGATTCAAAGTGGATAATAGCTGCAGCGTAGCACTCATTGGTTTGGGCAACATCCTGCTTCGGGATGAAGGAGTTGGCGTTGCGGTTATTAAAAAGCTGCAGGACCAGTACCGCTTTGATCCCCCCATAAATATTATTGATGGGGGGACCGTGGGCTTTGGCCTTATTGTAGAAATTCAGGACTGTCATAAAATTATCATAGTTGACGCGGTTAAAGCAGACGGAGAACCGGGAACAATTTACAGATTCACCAAAAATGATATTCAATTCAACGCACCTCAAAAGTTTTCAGCACATAATATAGGTTTCCTGGAGGTCATGCAGCAGTGGCAAATGCTTGGGATCAACCCTGATGTTACTATTGTGGGCATTGAACCACAGGATATATCCTCCTGGGGCATGCAGCTCAGCGAGTGCTTGCAGGCAAAGCTGCCGAAACTTATTGCCATAGTACTGGAAGAACTGGAAAATGCAGGCATTAGCACGACTGCGCAACCGTAAAAAATGAAAGGATGCCTGCATTACAGATTGCAGACATCCTTTTAATCCATTCTGGTTGTTGATCAGTTTTTTTCAGCTTTTTATGACAAGCTCACCGATCTGCACGGCATTGAGGGCGGCGCCTTTTAAAATCTGATCGCCGCACACGAAAAACTCCAGGCCGTGGTCGCCATAGATCAGGTTTGTTCTGATCCTGCCAACTTCAACATCATACTTTGTGCTGGCAGTTAAGGGCATGGGGTATACATTATTGGCAATGTCATCCTTAACGACAATGCCTGCTGTCTGCTCAAATATTTCGCGTACTTCTGCGGGGGTAACTTTTTTTTCTGTTTCTACTACTATGCTTTCCGAGTGGGCCCGCATAGTCGGTATACGCACACAGGTACAGGAAATCGGGATATCGGGATCGTTGAAAATTTTTCGTGTTTCCCAGACAACCTTCATCTCTTCTCTGGTGTACTGGTTATCCTGAAAAGTGTCAATATGCGGGATAACATTGAACACTATCGGATGAGCGAATATGTTGCAGCCCGGTTCTTCTCCGCTGAGTGCTTTTCTGGTTTCCTGCTCAAGCTCCTCCATACCGCCATTGCCGGCCCCGCTTGTAGCCTGGTAAGTTGAAATGATTGCTTTTTTAAGTCCAAAATTTTTATAAATCTGCCAAAGTGGAATTGCAGCAATTGCCGTGGTACAGTTGGGGTTGGCGATAAGCTTTGCACCGGCAGCTGCATCCGGGTTTATTTCGGGAATTACCAGCGGCACCTCATCAACATACCTGAAGGTGGATGAATTATCAATGACCACACAGCCGGCATCTACTGCTTTGGGTGCATACTGCTTGGGCCAGCCGCCTCCGATTGCAAAATATGCCATATCAAGTTCTGAAAAATTAGCAGTATCAGCATTTTCTACGGTTATAACACCCTTGGGGGTTTCAATCTGCTTGCCGACGGACCGCTCGGACGCATACAAACGCAGTTGCTCAATTGGAAATGCTCTGTCAAAAAGCACTTTGAGCAGTTCCTTGCCGACCATGCCGGTTGCACCAAAGATGCCTACACGAAGTTTCATGTTACATTCCTTTCAAATGTAAATTTTCTACAACCTTTTGCAGCTCACGGCGATGTTCCTCCTTCTCAAGCTCACACATTGGCAGCCGGAATGCTTCCTCACACATACCTGCCATTGCCATGGCTGTTTTAATGGGAATAGGGTTGGTTTCAATAAATTCCACCCGAAACAATTCTGCAAGTTCCCGCTCAAGCTGACGGGCCTTTTCTGTATCTCTTTTCAGGGCAGCATGAACAAGCCTGACCATCCTGTCCGGAACAAGGTTAGAGGCAACCGAGATAACCCCGTCACCGCCTGCCTCAATCAGCGGCAGGGTCATATTGTCATCTCCCGAGAGCACGCTAAAGCCGTCCTTGCGTCGGGAGACAACCTCCTTCATTTGGTTAAGATCTCCGGAGGCTTCCTTAACGCCGATGATATTCGGACAATCCTGCATCAAGGCCACCAGTGTTGACGTTTCCACATTCACTGCAGTTCTGCCTTTAATGTTATACACAAAGCAGGGAATATTAACCGCATCAGCTACTGCTTTAAAATGCAGATACAATCCTTTCTGGGTAGGCTTGTTGTAGTATGGATTTACCAGCAAAGCCGCATCTGCACCGGATTCTTGCGCGTGTCTGGTAAGCCGTACAGCTTCAGCAGTGGAGTTGCTGCCGGTTCCCGCTATAACAGGAACTTTCTTATTTACAAACTGCACCGTCAGATCAATAACCCGGTCATGTTCATCATGGCTCAGTGTGGGGCTTTCTCCAGTTGTCCCGCACGGCACAAGACCGTCGACACCATTTTCAAGCTGAAAGGCAATTAACCGCTCAAGCACCTCTTCATCTACTTCACCGGATGTTTTAAATGGTGTAACGAGAGCTGTATACACTCCTTGAAATGTCATGTCATACCTCTCAAAATAATGAATATTGAATATAGTAAAAAAAATTTAACGACTGTAAAATATAGGATAAAATTAGCACTGATGCAACAAAGAAGTGCAGACAAAACGCAGAAAAATCACTATACCCCCTCACCACTAGCTAAGAGGTATAGTGATACGAATGTTCGCGGTTTTCAGGCAGGCTATCTGAGGTAAGCAGGCTAAAAAAACTATTGCGGACAGTTACCTGTCCAGCAGTAGGCGCACAGGTTTTGCCCGGGAAGCCCGATAGCCTCTGTCATATCACCAACAGTCTGGTATCTAAGTGTTGTAACTCCAAGCTCCCTGGTAATCACATCAACCATTTTACCGTATTTCTTTGAAGAATGATCAATATACTCGGTCACATCCTCCAGGTCATGGCCTTCCAGCTCCCTGATAGCCCTTCGCGCAGCAAGCTCATCAATGCTTCTGGTTGAAAGAATAAACTTACAAGGAAACATTAAGGGTGGACAGGCAATCCGCACATGGACCTCTTTGGCTCCGTTGTCCCACAACTTTTTAACGGTGAAGTTCTTGAGCTGCGTTCCCCTGACTATGGAATCATCACAAATTACAATTCGCTGTCCTGCAATTATGGCTTTATTGGGTATAAGCTTCATCTTGGCGACCAGATCCCTGGTTGCCTGCGATGGCGGCGTGTAACTCCGGCCGTATCCCGGGGTATATTTTACAAGGGGCCTGCGATAAGGTTTGTCTGACTGCATGGCGTAGCCGATAGCATGAGCAATGCCGGAATCCGGTACGCCCGCAACAAGATCTGTTTCTATATCAGTATCCCGCTTGGCAAGATAATGCCCACAGCGCTCCCTAACCATCTCAACATTAACAGCGTCAAAATTTGATGTAGGGAATCCAGTATAAATCCACATAAAAGAACAGGTTTGTTTTATATCATGCTTTTCCTGAATCTGTTTTAACCCCTGCTGATTAATTAATACGATCTCGCCCGGTTCAAAGTATCTTTCGATGAGAAAATCATTATTGACAAATGCACTCGACTCTGTTGCTACAGCCCAATCATCACCGCGGCGTCCTATGGTGAGGGGCGTATAACCAAATCTATCGCGGGCAGCATAAATACCGTCAGGCGATAAAATAAGCAGTGATGTAGAGCCGTCTATTGCATCAAACATTTTTTTGATACCATCGGTTAAACTATGACCCTGATTAATAAGCTTTGCTATCAATTCAGTCAGGTTTATACCGCGTTTGCTGAATTCAATAAAAGAGATGCCCTTTTTCATCAGTGCCTGAGAAAGCTCTTCAGCATTTTCAATAAAACCATCCGTTACAATGCACAACTGCCCAAACTTTGAGTTTTGATAAATCGGCTGTTCATCCAGAGCACTGATAACACCTATGCCCATGGTGCCCGCAAACATTCTATAGCTTTCGGCAAATTTAGATTTAAACTGACTCTGACTGATATCATGAATCTCCCTTACAAAACCGTCGCCCAAAACCGCCATGCCGCCAAATTCAGTTCCCAGATGTGTGTGATAATCAATGCCGTAAAATAATGTTTCCACGCAGTCATCTCGTGAAACCACACCAAACATGCCGCTCATTATAATCTCTCCTTATTAACTAATTCTTGCTCGTTTTTAGTCTTGTCTTTATCTCTCTATGGTTAGGCCATACGGCAAAAAAATTTGTCTCTTTTGCAATATTTTAAGCACCAATATCAGCATGATAGTTGTGCAGACTTTTGACCTCACCCTGTTTTTCTTTATATGCCGTGATGCCCTTTGCAGCAGCCAATGCCGCAGCGATTGTAGTAATATAGGGGACCTTCTGCCTGATTGCAGATTTGCGAATATAAGAGTCGTCTGCTTTGCTTGCCTTACCACGCGGTGTATTAATCACCAGCTGGATCCTACCGTCTGTGATCATATCGGTGATATTCGGCCTCTTTTCATGCATTTTAGGAACGAACTCAGTCTGAATACCGTTGTCGGCAAGAAAATCCTGCGTGCCCTTTGTTGCCATGATTGTAAATCCGAGTTCTGCAAACCGCCGGGCAAGTTCGACAACTGCGGTCTTATCTTTATCTTTATCTGCAATGGTAAGCAATACTGTTCCTTCCACCGGCAGCCGACCCTGAGCAGCATCCTGAGCTTTATAAAAAGCACTGCCAAAAGAGTCCGCCATACCGAGCACCTCACCGGTAGAGCGCATTTCAGGTCCCAGGACGGGATCAACTTCCGGGTAAAAGTAGAAAGGAAAAACCGACTCTTTAACACCATAATGCGGTATATGCTTGTGCTGAAGGTTTAAATCTTTTAATTTTTTACCGAGCATTATCTGGGTCGCAATGCGTGCCATAGACAAGCCGCATACTTTACTTACCAGCGGCACGGTCCGGCTCGCACGCGGATTTGCCTCCAGGATATAGACCGTATCATTGTGAATGGCATACTGTATATTCATGAGCCCAACGACGTTGAGCTCTATAGCAATCCTGCGTGTATATTCATTGATTGTTTCAATATGCTTTGCAGGTATACTGATAGGAGGAATAACACAGGCGGAATCACCTGAGTGCACGCCGGCTTCCTCAATATGTTCCATAACAGCCGGTACAAAAGCATCATTGCCGTCAGCAATAGCATCAGCTTCGGCTTCAATGGCATTTTCTAAAAATTTATCTATCAAGATGGGCCTCTCAGGTGAAATATCAACAGCAGCCTGAACATAGTGCTTGAGCATTGCCTCATCATGTACTATTTCCATTCCCCGGCCGCCCAGCACAAATGACGGACGCACTATCAGAGGGTAGCCGATTTTGCCGGCGATTTCCAGGGCCGCCTGAAGTGTGCTCGCCATACCGCTCTCCGGCTGCGGAATGCCGAGTTTCTGCATTTTTTGCCTAAAGCGATCGCGATCTTCGGCAAGCTCTATTGTGTCTGTAGACGTTCCAATAATCTTAACACCTGCAGCTTCAAGCTCGGCCGCAATATTAAGTGGCGTTTGCCCGCCGAACTGGCAAATAACACCATCGGGTTTTTCCTTTTTGTAAATGCTTAGAACGTCCTCAA
The DNA here is from genome assembly GCA_028278025.1 of Thermodesulfobacteriota bacterium. Lineage (GTDB taxonomy): Bacteria > Desulfobacterota > WTBG01 > CAIYCZ01 > CAIRTM01 > JANQFE01. Next base: position 84,520 of record JANQFE010000054.1, read on the forward strand.
CGGTAAGCGGTTCAAAATAAAGTTTATTTGATGTGTCAAAGTCGGTCGATACGGTCTCAGGATTGCAGTTAACCATTGTCGACTCAATCCCTTCATCGCGCAGGGCAAAAGCAGCATGCACACAACAGTAATCAAACTCGATGCCCTGGCCGATGCGGTTGGGGCCTCCACCCAGCACCATAATTTTGCGGTTAGGTGAAGCTTCCGTAACGTCGGGGGCATTGTATGTCGAATAGTAGTAAGCGGCATCTTTCACCCCGCTGACCGGCACCGGATGCCAGCCTTCCTCAATATTCAGGCTTATACGCTGTTCACGTATTTCTTTTTCAGTAATACCCAGGATCTGTGACAGATAACGATCGGAAAACCCGTCCTTTTTTGCCTGAATAAGCAATTCATTCGGCAGATTTTTTCCTTTAAACTGCAGAATTTTTTCTTCCAGCTCTACCAGTTCTTTCATCTGTTCTATAAACCACACCTTGATATAGGTCTTTTCAAACAGCTCCTGTACTGTGGCACCCTTGCGCAAAGCTTCATACAGTATAAACTGCCGCTCACTTGAGGGCTCATCCAGCATCCGCATCAGCTCTTCAAGCGGTTTTGCATGATAGTCCCTGGCAAAACCAAGACCATGCCTGCCGTCTTCTCTTGAGCGTATGGCCTTCTGAAAAGCTTCCTTGTAATTTTTACCAATACTCATTACTTCGCCGACTGCTTTCATTTGGGTGCCAAGTTTGTCTTCAAGACCCTCAAATTTCTCAAAAGCCCACCGCGCAAACTTTACAACAACGTAATCGCCCGAGGGTGTATATTTTTCAAGAGTGCCGTCACGCCAGTATGGTATCTCATCCATGGTGAGTCCGCCCGCCAGGAGTGCGGAGACGTAGGCAATAGGAAACCCGGTTGCCTTGGATGCCAGGGCCGATGAGCGGGATGTCCGGGGGTTTATTTCAATAATAACAACACGCCCGGTTTCTGGATCATGCGCAAACTGAATATTGGTGCCGCCGATCACACCAATGGATTCAACAACGTCATAGGAATATTTCTGAAGGCGCTTTTGGAGCTCCTCATCAATGGTAAGCATCGGGGCGGTGCAGTAACTGTCCCCAGTATGAACTCCCATGGCATCAACATTTTCAATAAAACAGACGGTAATCATCTGATTTTTTGCATCACGTACTACTTCAAGTTCCAGCTCTTCCCATCCAAGCACCGACTCTTCGATAAGTATCTGCCCCACCATGCTTGCCTGCAGTCCACGGGCAGATATGCTGCGAAACTCCTCCATGTTGAATACAAGCCCACCACCGGTACCGCCCATGGTATATGCAGGGCGGATAACACAGGGAAGTCCGATCTCTTTAATATACTGTTCAGCCTCATCCATGTTGTTGGCAATTTTACTCTTGGGCATCTCAATGCCGATTTTATTCATGGTATCCTTGAATGCCTGGCGGTCTTCACCGCGCTTGATTGCATCTACCTGAACACCAATAACCTTCACACCGTATTTGTCCAGCACACCTGCATTGTACAGCTCAGAAGACAGGTTAAGTCCGGATTGCCCCCCCAGGTTCGGCAGCAGCGCATCCGGTCTTTCTTTGGCCACTATTTCTTCCATGGTTTCAAGGGTAAGAGGCTCGATATAAGTAACATCAGCCATCCCCGGGTCTGTCATAATAGTGGCAGGATTTGAGTTAACCAATACAATCTCGTAACCAAGGCTGCGCAGAGCTTTACAGGCCTGCGTTCCAGAATAATCAAATTCACACGCCTGCCCGATTACGATAGGACCGGAACCGATAATCATTATTTTGTTAATATCATCACGTTTTGGCATACATAACTCCTTGAGCTTAAAAATATCTATTTTAATTATTCTGTTATTTTATACGTTGTTATAGCTGCAAGGCGAGTTTACTGACCCTCTATCGATCACGTCAGGTTTTATACATCATGTATCGCAGAATAATCAAGTAATACATTGATTTGTGAATGGTGCTGCAAAAAAATAAAAAGGGGGTGCTTTTTAAAAGCACCCCTTGGAGAATTTCTTATGAACTTAAAATCTTTTTCGCGCTTTCATCCTGGACATCGGTAATGAACGGGATTTTGGTAATCTCTTCTGTTTCCTTATTTGCGGAAAAAATCTCATGCCTGGTGATCTCATCGAGTGCGAACTTGCGTGCTCCCGCCATAAGCTGCTGCAGTCCTGCCTCCAGCTTGTCACCAAGTGTACACATGGCAATTGCGCCAAGGGGAATATTTTTCATTTCACCGGCACCGACTTTTTTCTGCACATCATAGTAGCTTGCAAAGATTTCATCTGCACTGGAGCCGAGCTCTTCAACCGCAGGTGCCAGCTTGTCCCAATGGCCGGACAGTTTTTCTTTGCGCTCAGGATGCAGCACACCTTCAATATTGGAACCAAGGTAACCGGGAATCATCAAAGATCTTCCCATGCATATCAATTTGGTAAAAGGTGCTCCCAGAGCAAGCGCTTTGAAAATATGATCCTCACGGGCGAGACCTCCCGCAAAGGCCATGTCAACAACCTTTTCGCCTTTGGCAGCAAGAATTGACGCGTATTCATGGGTCTTGGCATGCAGGTGAATAGAAGGCACACCCCAGGTTTCCATCATGTTCCAGGGGCTCATGCCTGTGCCGCCGCCGGAACCGTCAATGGTGAGCAGGTCAAGCTGGGCCTCGGTTGCATATTTAACTGACATTGCCAAAGCTTCCATACCGTATGAACCTGTCTTCAGGGAAATGCGCTTATATCCAAGCTTACGCAGCCCTTCAACAGCTTTCATGAAATCAGCATGCACCAGATCTAAGTTGGACAGGTTTGTATATCCCAGCCTGCTGTGACGGGCAAAAGATTTTATGGCGCCGTGTTTAAAAGCTTTTTTGACTTCCGGTTTCGTCGGATCGGGGTCGACAATATAACCGCGGTCTTTGAGGAACTGAGCATATTCTAATGTAGTAACCTGAATCTCACCGCCGATATCCTTGGCGCCCTGTCCCCATTTGAGCTCCATGATTACCTTGTCGCCATACTTGTTAATTATATACTCTGCAACACCGTTGCGGGTATCCTCAACATTCATCTGTACAATAATAGCACCATAACCGTCATAGTAGCGCAGGAAGGTATCAATGCGCCGGTCAAGCTCAGGGGCTTTTGAAATCTTTCCTTTCTTAATGACGGCCTGTTTATCAACCCCGACAACATTTTCACCCACAACAATAGGTATACCTACCAGGGCAGCGCCTACCGCAAAAGATTCCCAGTATTTTGCCGCAACAAAAGTAGAGCCCAAAGCACCGGACATGATAGGAAGCCTGAATTTGGTCTTCTTTTTAACGCCGAATTCACCTGAAACATCTACATTTGGAAACACACAGTCATCAGGATCATTTGAAAGTTTTTTTGCCAGGCCTTGGGCACCGTAAAGGTAACCCTGAATCCTGAGAGAATTATATGAGACACCAACATGACAGGTATTAGCACTGCCTGCAGTAATAATTCCATAATCTCTGGGATAGAGTATTTTTCTGCCTTTCAGACTTGAAAGCCAGGTTTCACATTTTCCTTTGCAGTCTGCGCGACAGAGCGTGCACAGCCCCGATTCTGCCGGATTGCCTCTATTGACAGTTCCGATTGCATCATTTGACTTTGGCCATTGAATCATAACAGTTCCTCCTATGCTTAAGGTTTCAACCGGCAATTAGTTGCCGCTTTATTGGCAATTAATTGCCATATTATTAGTATTTTTATTTGGAAGAATTAAGCTTATATCATTAGATAATATATATGTCAATAATTGTAGTTAATAAAAGCAACATGATTTTTTACTTGCCTTTTTAGCATAGTTTCTTTAGAATAGCATTGTTTGGCAATTTTGCCGTTAAATGATTTTATTCGGCAAAAAAAATGTTCTCTATTTTTTTACTGGAATCAAAGGGCTGTAAAAAAAATATTGAATTTACCTCTTTTTTTAATATGTTTTAAGTTACCCTCTGGATCTTCCGGTAAATTGTGTTTGGCAATTTTTAGTATCTTTTTGGCAATTGATTTTTTCAAAAGTGTATGATTAAGAGGTATATCCTTTATGAGTGAAAAGATTAAAAAGAAACAGCTTGCAATCTTAAGCGTCCTTAAAGTTGCTGAAAAGCCTCTGAGCAGTAAAAGAATTACTGAAGAGCTGACAGCCCTCGGCCAAGATATCAGCCAGCGAACAGTACGGTTATATCTTCAAAAAATGGATGCGGAAGGCTTAACCCAAAGCGTGGGCAAGCGGGGTCGCAAAATTACCGAGCTGGGTTTAACTGAGGTAGATTCTTCCAGGATTATTGACAGAGTCGGTTTTTTATCAGCTAAAATTGACCAAATAACCTATCGTATGAATTTTGATCTCATGGCGCAGTCCGGAACCGTTGTGGTTAATATAACGCTTGTTGAGCCTGAGCAATTAAAAAAATGTATCCATATGATCAGTAAAGTGTTTCAGTATGGCTACGCTATGGGACATCTGGTAACGATTTTGGAGCCTGGAGAACGTTCAGGTCATATTACCGTACCGCAGGGCATGGTAGGGATCGGCACGGTGTGTTCTATTACGTTGAATGGTGTACTGCTCAAATACGGTATCCCTACGAATTCCCGCTTTGGCGGCCTGCTGGAGCTTCGTGAACGAAAACCGATTCGCTTTGTCGAAATCATTACCTACGATGGTACCAGCATTGACCCGCTTGAAATATTTATACGTAGCGGCATGACTAATTATGTTGGCGCTATACAGTCCGGCAATGGTCGCATTGGTGCCAGCTTCCGTGAATTCCCGGCTGAAAGCCGTGGCCTTGTAGAAGAGCTTGCCTACAAACTTGAAAAAGTCGGCTTGGGCGGTTTCATGAGCATTGGTCATGCCGGACAGACTCTGCTTGAAATTCCTGTAAGCGAGGGCCGTGTTGGTGCGATTGTCATAGGCGGTCTCAATCCGGTAGCAATTCTGGAAGAAACCGGCGTGCGTGTATATTCCCGAGCCCTAGCTGGTCTCATTGAATATAACAAGTTTTTTCGTTTTGAAGAACTGGAAGATCGAATTATGGCTCTTTAGCTGTTTTTTTTAATCCTTTTCTATTCTGCAACAGGTATCGCCACCCGCATAAACTTCCCTTCGTGCTTTCTTTCCAGTAGCATTATGCATATGCATTAAATTTCTAAATATATTTATTTTCTTTTTTACTTTTCCGATCTAGTATAAGTATAGTAGCTACAACAGTGCAAATCGGTGTAGCGTGATAACCAATTTTTCTAACGTAATACAGTGAGGCCCATATGGAACACATTAAACAATGTCCATTCTGTGCAGAATTAATAAACGATAAAGCAATTATCTGCCGGTATTGCCACAGTATCCTTGGAAGTGGCGCAATTGAAAAAGATGGCGAATTGGCCCGGGTGCGTATTAAGACCAATGATAAAATTTATATTGGTGATGTTTTCGTACCTCAGCATATGGAACGGGTAAGTGATGTAATTAACGACACCAGACATTTTATTGTACTGATCAATGCCAAAGAAGAAACCAAAACCTCAGAAGTTAATATTGGAATTTTAGCAATTAATAAAAATATTATTGAATGGGTTCGTTTTATAGGGTATAAATAAATTTTTTATTATAAATATTTTTTTGCATTCTTTAAAAGCCTATTATTGTCTCACTCGGGGAGAAAAACCCTCGCCTTTAGGCGAAGACTTGAGTAGGCACCGAAGGTGCTATGAAAAAATATACCCCTCGTGAGAATTTCAGAGGTGTTTTGTTTTTCCTTTAGCCGACTTTAGTCGGGAACCAATCCACCAGCTTTTAGCTGGTGGTAGGTCAATTCTAATAAAAGTATAGGGAATTCATGCTTTCAGCACCATCCAAATAAATCTACCCTGGAACTCATCATTTAAAATTATTTCTCTTTATTAAATATATTTTAAAATATATAAAAAAATAGTTTTTTAATAAAAATATTATCAATTTTCATACCTTTTTCATACAATTCTCACACAATTTTAATTAAAGTTACAAAATAAAATGTCCGAAAAAATTAGTGTTTAAAAAAATAAAATGTGATTTTTAAATTAATATGAAACTTTCCGACAGAATCCAGGGGGTTTTATGAGAAATCAAAAAGGTTTCACATTGGTGGAAATTGCAATTGTATTGGTTATTATTGGACTGCTCATTGGCGGTATTATTAAGGGCAGAACATTTATCGATAATGCAAAAATCAAAAATGTAATCAGACAGTCAGAAGGACTAACTGCCGCTATATATGCATATCAGGACAGATATGGAAAACTTCCCGGCGATGATGATAACGCTAATACCCGTTGGGGTGCTGCCACCAACGGCAATGGCAATGGCCTCATAGCCGGGGGAGAATCACCTGATGTGTTCCAGCAGCTGGCACTGGCCGAGTTAATCACCGGGGAATATGATGGATCAAATTATATGACTCATAAATACGGTGCCGATGTCCAGGTGATATACTATGGCAATTTATATGGAAAATCCGGCAACACCATTCGGTTTCAGAACTTACCCGCTCAAACATCCGAGGCGTTGGACCGAGCAATGGATGACGGCATCTATAACACCGGTAGTGTCAGAGGCAATGAAGATTACAACAGTAATCCGGATGAAGTAATCGGCTGGACAGCTTACTTCTTTTAATATGTGATAAGTGCCTGATAAAGGGGAGCATGCCGTGCTCCCCTTTCTTGTATTTACAGACTATGTTCTTACTTTCATACATTCTGTATTGTTTGACACACGTACAAAAAATATGAGCTTGCTCTCAGACCTTTTGTCGAACATAAAACATTCCGCCCACAAGGCAAATGTCCCGCCGGGGTTGGCTGCCACAGTTAAAAATCAAAAAAGAAAGACCCTACGTGCCAAAAAGCTGATTATGATTATTGCCTGCGTCAGCATACTACTTATAGGCAGCATGGTAACGCTTTATTTACTCCCGCATAACAGACTTACCCATCCTCAATCTACCGGTATACAACCCCGTGGTGTTGGCCCACAGGACAACCCGAGCCGGCCGGAACCTGACAAAGCTATCCAAAACAAACCTGCTGAAAAACAAGCCTCCCGGGCCCCCGCACCTGCGGTTGTGCAAAAAAAACCCGCAGCCCAGCCCAATCGAAAACGCAGTAGCCCTGTTGGAAACCCAGCGCTACAGACTGCAGGGACTGCTGCAATAAAGGCTGCTGAGGTGTCGGCCCAAAAAGCAAAACCTAATAACTCCCGCCCGGTAGCTGAACAGCCCGCTCCTGATCTGTCCTCACGGGACTATTATCTATATACCGGCGATACCTATGAAAAGAATGGAGAATGTGGCAAAGCTCTTATATATTATAAAAAAGCTGCAGCGATAACCCCTGAGGATTACAGACTACACAACAAGATCGCTTACCTTTTTATTACAATGTCGCTGCATGAAGATGCTCTGGTATATGTCAAGAATGCTCTGGAGCTTAAAGCGGATTATGTGCCTGCCCTGATCAATAGAGGCATCATCAGTGCCAGCAGACAACAGTATGCCGAGGCTGAGAAATATTTCCTGCAGGTTCTCTCTCTTGAGGAAACAAACCGGGCTGCTTTACATAACATTGTATTGGTGTATCACAGAATCAAAAAACTCAAACAGGCGGCTCACTACAAACTGAAGCTGGAAGCAGTAGGCCCTGTGGAATAATGCCTGTATAGATAAAACTGGAATCACGCAATTATCCTCGCCCATAGGTAGTCATTTCATAAAACTACCTAACCATGCCGAAAAAGTGATGAGTAACGAGCAATGAGTGCTTAAGTAGGAATGCCGAGTTCTGAGTACCGCGTAACGAGTGCTACCTACTAAACACTAACGGACGTATATGACGTTAAGCACTACAGCCGCGCTAGAGCATTGCACTTCTTTCTATAACCATTAAGCACGGGGCAGGCTGATACGGTAAGAACAGCTGGAAGTCGTAGATACGCCTACGGGGGGTCCTGGGTTGAGAAATGCAGCTAACGAAGACTGATCGGTTTAGTAATAATTGTTACTACCCGTTCAGAAATCCATGTTTCAGTAAACCCTGCAGTAAATATCTTGTACCAGACATTATCCTCTGCATCTTTTGTTTCATCCTCAATATCTATAAGCACCCCTGCATACAGCAGACCGATTCTTGTTGCTTCAAAATCTGGACCGGTCCTGACAACTGCCGCCGTTACATTAACTACAGCCTGCCTCTTTACTGCCGGTAGTACTTCAGTAGTTTCCTCGGGTGCTTTGCTTGCAATATCTTCTTGAAGGGGTTCCTCCGGCACTGCTGGATCTTCTGTCTCAAGAGACACTGCCGGTTGAACTTCAGAATCTATTATTATATCTATTTTTTGATCATGCTGTTTAATTGTATCAGTAACTTCCACGGGATGTTCCTGATAAACATCTTTCTGTGGATTGTTCCGGTAATATACAAATCCAAAAGCACTACAAAGCAGAATACAGCAAGGTATAACATATATAAGCACACTGCGTGACAGATTTTTTTTGCGTTTTTCTGCCAGATGACTGATAGCATAGGTTGCATGTTTGCGTTCAATCGTGTTGTTGCCTTCAAGATAGGCAACCATTATGGTTCGGGAGGCAATCAAGTTGATAATACGAGGAATTCCGGCTGAAAACTTGTAGATGGGATCGGCTACCATGCCCTCAATCTTCATAAAGCCCTTACCCGCTTTCATCAATCTATAGTTAATATACTCGATTGTTTCTGTTTTCGACAGCGGGGTTAAGCTTATCCTTTCAGTTATACGCTGATTTAGCTGTCTGAGCTTGTCCCCCTTAAGCCGCTCTTCAAGTTCAGGCTGAGCTAAAAGAATTATCTGCAGGAGCTTTTCCTTGTTGGTTTCAAGATTCGAAAGAAGCCTGAGTTCCTCAAGGGTCTCATCTGGAACATTTTGAGCCTCATCCACGATAATAATTACTAACTTGCCCTGCTCATGCTTGGTAATAAGAAAGTCCCTGAAGGCCTTCATTATCTCGTTCTTGTTCTTGTCTTGCAAATGAACCTGCAGATCTTCAAGGACTGATAAAAGAAATTCATCAGGAGAGAGGCGTGGGGTAAGTATTAATGCTATTTCTGCCTGTTCTTGCCACTTTTCTTTACATACGTTAATCAGGGTTGTTTTTCCCGTGCCGGGTTCCCCGGTTACCAGACAAAAACCTTCGCGCTGCTGCATTATGTAATCCAGTGAACTAAGGGCCTCCTTATGAATGACCGAAGGAAAGAAAAAAAGCGGATCAGGTGTCAGGCGGAACGGGTCTTCTTGTAAACCAAAAAAATTCAGAATATCCATTTATTCTCCAATCTGTATCACTAAATCATACACTGGAAACAAAAGGCTCACAATCACAAAGAGAAAAACAACTCCAATGACTCCGATGATCATGGGCTCAAGTACCTTGCCGATTTTTTCGGAAATATCATCAAGCCGTTTGAGAAAATACTGTGAAAGAAAGACAAACTGCTCATCAAGCACCCCGCTTGACTCTCCTACATCAACCATCCGGACAAGCATTGGAGGAAACACCCCGTGTTTTCTCATCGAATCGGAAATCTTGTTGCCGGCGGTTACTTCTTTCACTATATCCTCAATTGCAACTCTGAAAACTTCATTACCTATAACATCAGCAGTTATGGTGAGCGCCCTGTCAATCGTAATACCGGCAACAATAAGTATCCTAAGCTGCTCACAGAACAGGGCCAGCAGCCGATTGTATATAATATGTTTAAAAACAGGTATATGTAGCTTGGTGCGGTCAACATAGTAACTGGTCTTCCGTTGCTTTTTGAGAATTCGTATTATAAGTAGCATGCACACAGGGGCTATTAAGAATATGTACCAGTAAGTGCTTATAAAATTGCTTATCGCCAGAAGTATCTGCGTTGCAAGCGGCAATTCGACACCCATCTCAGTAAATGCAACCAGCACCCTGGGGAGCACGAATACCAGCCAGAAAATCAGTGCACCGCCCGTGGTTACCAGTGCAAATGCCGGGTATACAAAAGCACGTTTAACGGCTGCAACCAGATCCTCAATGCGCTGTAGATGTCCAGCAACCTCACTGAGAGTATTATCAAGAGAGCCCGTTTCTTCACCGGTCCTGACGAGTCGTATCAAAATATTAGGAAAGATATTTTTTTGCTGGTCAAGTGCATCGGAAAAAGATGAGCCGAATGAAACCATGTTCCGAATCTCAAATATAATATCTCTAAAATATTTCTCTTCAGTTGTTTCAGCTATATCAGTAAGCGCATTGAGCAACGGCACCCCGGCACGCAACATTACCGACAGATTATTTGCAAATTCAATAACTGCTACTCGCTTTATTCTTGGGGCTAACAGACGTTTTCTCAGAGAAGCAATATATGAAACCGCCTTGCGTACCTCTATGACATAGAGGCCACTGGAAGTAATACTCTCAGATGCCTGATCCGGATCACTGCCTTCTACAACACCCCTGATCAGTACACCCTCCTGATTGACAGCAGTATATGAAAAAAGCGGCATTATATGGTGATCCTCACAACCTCTTCAAATGTTGTTACACCGTCCATTGCTTTTTTAATGGCATCATCCTTAAAACATATCATTCCGTTTTTAATGGCAACTTCCCGCATAACATTGACAGAAGCACCCTGATATATTAACTCTTTGATCTCATCATCAATCAGAAGTATTTCTCCAATAGCGATTCGCCCGAGATATCCCGAATTATTACATGCAGCACATCCTGTGCCCCGTTGTTCGGTTTTTACCGTGCCCTCTAGTTCATTCAGCCCAAGTTTACTCAGTTCACCATCTGCAAACGTGTATTCAGTTTTACAGTTTATGCAGACCTTCCTGATAAGTCTTTGAGCAACCACTGCAAGCAGTGCAGAGGATAACATAAATCTATCAACATTCAGGTCAAAAAGCCTCGGGACAGCAGTAACAGCATCATTGGTATGCAGGGTTGACAGCACCAGATGCCCGGTAATTGCTGCCCTGATTGCCATCGCAGCAGTCTCCTCGTCACGTATCTCCCCAAGCAGCATAACATCAGGGTCCTGACGCATAAAGTTTCTGCCGGCAAGGGCAAAATCATAGCCGGCCTTCAGATTAACCTGGGTCTGCCTGACCATGCTGAGCCTATATTCCACCGGGTCCTCAACGGTGATAACATTTTTCCCGAGTAAATCAATTTCACGCAAAGCAGAATACAGCGTAGTTGTTTTCCCGCTGCCTGTCGGCCCGGTAATGAGAATAATTCCAAAAGGTTTCGCAAAGAACTGTCGCAGCCTCTGGGTTGCCGGCTCATTAAATCCCAGGGTGCTCAGTCGCAACACTGATGCCGTTGCCTTGAGAACTCGAACAACAACGTTTTCGCCATATATTGTAGGAACAAAGGACACACGCATTTCATACTTGTGGCTGAGAAACTCAAAAGAGAATGATCCGTCCTGCGGCAAACGGCTTTCTGCAATATTAAGCTGAGCCAAAATTTTTATTCTGGAGAGTATACCGTTTTGAACATTTTTGGGAAGGGTGTGGCTATGGTGCATAACACCGTCTACCCGATTAAAAACATGCACAGATCCTGCCATGGGACGTATATGGATATCGGTTGCATAACTCTTGATCCCATCCATAAGCAGCAACTCGGCAAGTGAGGCTATCAGAGAGGCCGGAGGTTCTTCCTGGTCCTTCAGCTCCCGTATTGCATTGGCAATCCTGACCGGTATGGGGTTTTCAAGAAAATAGTAGGACTTTTCAAGTGCATCATAGAAACTTTCACTATCAACAAAAAAGATTCGGGGCGGTTTGCCGGTCAGGCTGGTAGCCTTGTCAACAGCCTGTATATTATTTGCATTGGTGACACCTATGGACAGCACTCCGTCTTTAAGATTCAGTGGTATAAATTCAGCCATTTCAGCAACCTCGCGTGACACCATTTTAAGGGCATCTTCAGGAATAATACATTCGGTGAGATCGACAAATTCAATACTGGACTGCTCTGCAAGTATTTCGGCAATCTCTTTTGATGTGACAAAACCAAGATTTACCAGTGTCTTACCGAGCATTTCACCTATTACGTTCTGCTCTTTGAGTGCAATCTCCAGCTCGTTTTCAGTAAGCACACCCTTTTTTATAAGCAACTCGCCAATCTTCAATGCAGTTCTCCCCTTTAAGTTGTCAGTGTTGGCTTCAACAAAATAATAATATCTGTTTGCTCATCCACATCATCAAATCGTGTAAACAAATATCCGATAAGCGGTACTTTTCCGATAAAAGGAACCTTATTGTCATTAGTTCTTTTTCTGGTCTGAACCAATCCTCCGATAACTATCATTTCACCATCTTTAACTTTCACCGTTGTGCTGAGCTGTCTCAAGTCAACTGTCGGCAGCGAAATAGACGTTCCCTGTTCTCCTACCGGACGCTCATCCAGTGAGATGAGTTCGGAAATTATAGGAGTTATAGACATTGCTATTTCTCCCTTTTCGTTTATGTAGGGCACAATGCCTATCATGACGCCTGTGAGCACACTGGCTGTATCAGTTGTAAAAGTAATAACCGGATTATCACCCGTGGTTATATCGCTTTCAATGGATGACAGAAAACTTTGGCTTCTGCCTACGCTTAGGAGTGCTGTCTGGCCGTTCATAATATTTATGCGGGGATTCGAAAGGACTTTTACCTTGCCCTGCGATTCAATAGCACGTACCACCCCGCTAAAATCACCGCGGGTAATATTTACCTGAATATTGGGAGAACCGTCACCCAGAACACTGCTGAAATTATTTCCCTGAACGGTCACCGAATCTGAAGCCAACCATGACCAGTCAAAACCATATTGCAGCCCCTCTGAAAGCTTAACCTCCATTACACGGGCCTCAATAATCACCTGGCGATTGAGGGCTTTTTTAAGGAATGCAAGGTACTGTTCAACCCTTTCAAGGCCATCTTTGTTGGCAGTAACCGAAATGGTGCCCGTCATGCGGCTAATATTGAAAAACGGTCGCAGATCATCCCCTTGTGCGACCTGCTGTTCACTATCAGAAATATCCAAAATATTTTTTATCGCTTGTTCAATGGACTCCCAAAAATCAAAAGCCTTCTTATCAGAGGTTATCCTTTGTTCTACCTTGCCCTTGATATCCTGATCACCACTACCTTCACTCCCGCCACCGCCTCCCTGCCCGGAAAACGATTGAGCACCTTCAATAGCTGATCCCAGTATATCTCCGCCCACTTCAACCGAATAATTCTGGACAATAGCAGGCTGACCAAATTCAAACACTATCGTATCAAGAGCTTTTACAAACAAAATATTGCCCTTGCGCCGATAAAAATAGCCGGCTGCATCCAAAATAATTTGCAGGGCATCCTCTGCGCTGATATTTTTAACGCTCAACGTTAAGGGCAGTTCCGTATTAACACCTCTTTCAATAATGAGGTTTAGTCCTGCACTCTCTGCAATTGAATACAGCACTTCCCGTAAAGGAATATCCCGCAATTCAATGGAAACCATCTTGTTGTGCAGCGGCAGGAGATCCTCAGCATCAGGCAAAAATTCACCAGTCGGTTCTGTTATTCCCTTGTTGCCTGTCGATTCAGTCTGAATCGTATAATTTTTGTCCGGTAGTGCCAATGTATCCTGGTCGCCGACTGCGGGGTCTACCTGAATAGTGCATAATAAAGTAATGATCGTTAGAAGAAAAAATGTTCTTGTGATCACTGTGTACCCTCCACATGAAGCCATTGTTGTTCATTGGCATTGCTTACTAAAACCCTGTTGTTTTCAATTCTCTTCACAATCATGTCATCGATCATATCTCCCCCCCTGACAAGAGTGCCGTCTATGACGGCCATCTTTGAGACACTGCCTACTATTATCATAGTAACAACTTTCTTCTTCTCGGCGGTTGTCTTTCTGCCGGAGGAACGGGCCGCGACATTAGTTGCATACTGACGTTGCGGTTGGATCTTAATAGGACTTTTAAGGTCTCCCTGCAACTCAATAGACTTTGGTCCGGGCATTTGATAACTCTCAGGTATAAAACTAAAAACCTTCTTTTCCTGAGAGGTTAAGGCCGGCTCATAAAAACTTAAACTGCCGGCAATATAAGCAATGATAATCAATGCACATGGCACCGCAATCTTCAGTTTTAATTTTTGATCCATATGACACTCAGTCCGGTATTATTCGGTTTGCATTTCCTCAGCATATTCTAAATCCGGGAATGTAAGCGCGGCATCAATAGTGCATGTTACAACTCCCTTATATCCGCGGCTTTGATCCCTGCTAATTGCAAGATCGTTAAAAACAATATAGGGAAAAACAAAAGACTGCAGCCGGGCAACACTGTCGGCCAAAGTGCTAAAATCATCAACAACCATTTCTATGGTCACCGGGAGAACGACCTCGCCATTTTCTTTGCTAATATCACGAATAACTATTTTGCCCCCGTTAATTCTTTTTTCTATCTTATCAAGGGTCAGCAGGATAACTTCTTCGGCGTCTAAAGAACTACCGGCGGGCAGCGCTATGTCGACTGCCTGTTTTATCCTGTCCATATCTTCAACACTCTTATCCATCTTTACCTTATTTGCGGTAATACGGGAAAAACTTTTAAGAGCATAATCAAGACTTTGCTTATAGTTATTCAACAGCAACATAACAAAGATAAGCACGCTGAGAACGGTACCGGCTATAAGATACTGGTTTATTGTTCTATCAAGCAGTATATACTTCATTGGTAATACGCCTGTATGTAAAAACGGTTTTGCGGAATATCTAATTTTTTTGATTCAATGACAAATTGGCCGCTGGCAAGCAGAGACTGTAGTAACCTTTGATAGTATGTCTGCATTTGGCCATAGCTGTCGGATGCAATACTGCCGCTGATTTCTACTACATATTTTTGCCGCTGCCCAATTGTTAACGTTCTGTGAGCATCACCTGTACTGACTCTGATAGAGTTGATATCAATGTTCTCTACAGTCAGCCGGGAAAGCAGATACAATAATCTATAATTGTCGGGTAATAATAAATACTTTTGATACGACTCTAAAAATGGTTCATATCTGCTGAAATTTTCTTTTCCATATCTGTATTGTGCTAAGGCAGTGTTGACATCCGGCAAATTCTTACGTATTGACGCTACGGAAGTACGCAGTTCGAAAATGTCTTTTGCAGTCAATCCGGACTGAGCAACGCAGAACAGACTAACTACCAGAAAAACTGCAGCCGCACACCTGACAAATTTTTCTAGGTGGTACAAATTAGTATATTCTCCCGGCAAAAGACTTATGTCACTGTCACGAGGAACAAAAAGAGCAGACAGTGCAATAAAAAATTCCCGGTACAGGGCCTGGTCACTGACTTTTTGGTTCAGCAGAGGGTGCGTAAAGCAGGCCAGCGGCAGCTCGGCATGGCCGGTAACACTGAAATTGCTGCACAGGCTTCCCAAAAGGACTATCCGAGACAGCATGACCTTCATCGTCTGTCTGCAATAGTTGACAGTCATATTAATATTTTGAATATCATGGTCTCTCATACCGGTTTCAAATGCCTGCACCACCCGAATAAATTGAACTTTGCCGTTTTTAACAACCAGCAGATTTTTATTGAGACCGGTTTCCAGCACACCCAGCACAGGATGGTCTTCCGGCTGCAATACAGCTGCAGCAGCAAATATGTCGGGATAAAGAGCCCGTACGGCTTTGCCGTTGCGGGTAAACCTGTCCACAACAGACCTGATCATTTCTGTATTAACCGCGTAGACAAAGATTTCCTGCATAGGTTTTTTCTCTATGGTTTTTTCACCAAGCACGGTATAGACAAAAGAAAATTCCTTAAACTGGCACAGCTTTCTAACTTCGTTGTTAATGATTGGCCGCATATGTTTCTTGTGCACTGGGGGAATTAAAATGGTTTCAGTAAAGTGTTGAGAAAATGAGCAGGTCACAATAAATTCTCTGGTCTTTTCCTGTGCCAGAAAACTGTCAAAGTCACTGTCGTTAATCCTCAGGGCATCATCAATGACAAAGCCTTTCTTTTTCCTGGTGGCATAAATGACTTTTATTATGTCGGTTTCAAAACTTATTATTACTGTTCTTGCCACATGCATCTCCCTGGGCTGATACAGTTAACGACATACAGGACTCTTATCCGGCCCCCGATAGGTCAAGGTGGCATATTCGCCGATTACGTTTGCAAGCGTTATTATTCCTTCCGGTTGATTACCACCTGCACAGGTCTGGTTATATACAGCTATCTCATCACCACCCTTCAGGTTGGTAATAGTCAATTCATTGCCTGCATCAATTTTATCAAAAACCCGCGGCGGCCCACCGCCATCACCAGGCACAACCAAATGAATCGTATCGCTTGAATCGTTTTCCACATGAACGCTGCATGCGTCGGAACACCCTCCGGATTGGCTGCACAGTCCATCATGGGCGCTGACTGATATGCTCAGCGTTTTTTCAACAATGTTGTCATATACACCTGATGAATCATTATTGTCGCGTACATAAAAGGTAAAGCTGAAAGCCCCATCGGCGGGTATACCTTCAATAGTGATACTGTCGGTCTGTCCCCATGACCCTTCGGCTAAGTTCAGACAGTCTGCACTTATTACATCATATGTGCCGCTGGTCCCCAGTGTAAACAGCAGCCCACTGGGCGTAGTGCCGTTTATCTCCCGGCACCATTTGTAGTCCCCCCCTGAACTGAATGGTACGCCTCCCTCAGCAAATACTGTTGCGCTGTAGGGCATGTCTATTACGCCGGATGGCAAACTGTCGTTTGTAATCCTTAGTTTTGACTGAGCAGAAGCACATATAATTTTTGATTGCAGTTCATCAAGGCGCACCCATTCAACAATATCATCGTAAGGTTCTGCACGGTTTATCCTGCTCAGTGAAGCTTGGTAATTAGGACAATTGCCGCCACCGGTACAATCATCTATATCAGCAGTTTCCGGCGCAAACACCCCGATGCAGGTTTGTCCGGCTGGACAGCCGGTAGTTACAATTCCGGTTTGAGGATTATAGTTTTCTGCACCGCTTACAACAATAAAGGCAACATTCGGAATTCTGTCGGTACATGAACCGTCACGACATATAGTTAGTGTAGTTGTTTGTCTGCTGCACACACTACCGACCGCTGTTAAAAGATTTTCACAAAAGTAATAGATCGGCTTTTGAAAAGAATCAGTTCTATCGGTTACTACTTCACAAAATTCATCCAGAGTCCCATCGGCAGTATTATCACCCCATACCGGAAGACGATTATTTGATGCAGCATATCCAATGATGGCATTAACAGCTGCATTAACATCCTCCTGTGATTCTGAACGTTTTGACTTTTTAGTTAAGGGACCAACCAATGACGTTCCCAGACCCAGAAGCAAACCAACAATGACCAGGACTATAGCAATTTCTATAAGCGTGAACCCTTTAGAGGAAAGTTTTTGTTGATATAATTGCAAAACGTATTGCCTTTTATATTTAATAGTATTTAGTTTATTTTATTGCATAATATTATTTTTTACTAAACAAAGCATTCTCTTAAAAAACCATAAACCTTTTGTTTGTAAAGAATATAAAAATTCAATGCAGAATTATGTAAATGTTTCGGTATTTTTCTGCAAATACTGTAGTTTTTTCTTGAAAAGTGTAGGTTCTATTGATCGGATTATATGAAGTAGATTTAAGTGGTTAGAGAACGCAATATGTTCATCGGCGATCAAAAAAGGACTTGTGGAAAGTTTGCAGCAGTTTATTTTGCCAGTTCAGCGGTGAGGGGCTTTGGTTTTGAGCCCCGCGACAAGTTCGGGACAGGCCGCAAGGGCGCTGCGAGTGAGTGACGATGCTATAAAGACGGCCATTCCAGCGGGCACGTTGCCTGCAGCAATCAAAACCAAAGCCCCTTGCTAAAGCATACCAACGAATTTAAGCATCACGCTGTACTCTTATCCCTACCTTAACCCGCACCTCTTCCATAACACGGGTTGCAATCTCACGACACTGCCGTGCCCCCTTTGCAAGTGCTCCATATACAACATCAGGTGTTTTTTTCAGTTCTGCCGCCTTTTGCTGGATTGGTTCCAACTCACGCATCATGTTTTCAAAAAGCTTTTTCTTGCACTCAATACAGCCGATTTCGGCTGTGCGGCATTGTCTATTGATTGTAATAATATCATCTTGAGATGAGAATGACTTGTGCATAGTAAACAGATTGCAGATTTCCGGATTTCCCGGATCATTCCTGCGCTTGCGGTTTTCATCGGTAACCGAGGTCCTCAGTTTCTCCCATATATCATCGGGCGGTTCAAGAATCCCGATATAGTTATTAAGCGATTTAGACATTTTGGTCTTACCATCAAGACCCATAATCTTAGGGGTATGGGACAGCAGATAACGTGGTTCCGGGAATGTATCCCCAAACCTGTTATTAAATCGCCTGGCAATCCGCCTGGTCAGTTCAATATGCTGAAGCTGATCCTCACCCACCGGTACAACGTGGGATTTATACAGCACAATATCGGCAGCCTGCAGAACAGGGTAATCCAAAAGTCCCACGTTAATATTTCCCCGGTGCTGCTGAGATTTGTCTTTAAACTGAGTCATACGCTCAAGATCACCAAGGGGAGTAATACAATTAAGTATCCAGGTAAGCTCTGTATGTTCAGGAACAGCGGATTGTATGAACAACCGACATGTATCAGGGTTTATACCGCACGCCATAAGAGTACGAGCAGCATTCAAAATACTCTCACGGAAACTCTCTACATCATATTCTATAGTAATGGCATGGTAATCAACAATTGAAAAAATACAGTCATATTCATCCTGCAGGGCAACCCAGTTTTTTAGTGCCCCAACATAATTTCCCAGATGAATTACACCCGTAGGCTGAATGCCGCTGAAAATCCGTTCTTTTACCATCGCCTTATTTGACTCCTCATGTTAAGCCCACATTCTAATGTTCAGTTTCAGGTTGCAAAAAGGTTTAATGCGTTTTTCTGTCTCAGAAACTCTGATCCCTACTGGCTGTTGCCCGGTTTACTATGGCGGAAGTGCATGGGAATCGAACCCACCGAAGACGCTTCTCACGCCTTCCTCTGGATTTGAAGTCCAGGAGGGCCACCAGTGCCCTTTCCACTTCCGCTGATTTAACCATTTATAATATCTTGATTTTATTTTTTGTCAAGAAAATCAAGATTGTGGTCAATATACTCCTGTACGGTCTTTTATGCAAGCTGCAAACAATAGTTTTCTCTGCCTCGTAGCAGTATGGTCCTGTTCTTAATCTGCTCGCGCCGTGTCTATATCTTGTGACAGCTTTTTTGTTGACATCCAAACGCACCACCCCTATACTTTTTTCCATCGCAAAGCACGTTCTTACCAAATATCAAAGAGCATCCACGCTGGTATGTGAGCTTTTTGAGCCGGCCTGCAATACGGCTTCGGATGTTACATGCATATATTAATTAATATAGATTCATATAAAAACATAAAAATATAACCGATAATTGTTACCTACAAATTGATAAAAGGAAAAGCTTAATGGCGCGTGTATTGTTCCTGCAAAATATTGAGTTCGACAATCAGGGCGTTGCGTATATTTCCGCCCTGTTAAAAAGCAACGGCCACACATGCGATCTGCTGATCGAAAACAGCCCGGATAAAATTGCCGGCTATGCAAAGAATAGTGGCTTTGATTTAATTGCATTTTCTCTCATGCCCGGTATGCAGCACTGGGCACTGAAGGTTGCAGAACATTTAAAAAAAGAGCTGCCCGATGCGCCTGTAATTTTTGGGGGGCTGCATCCGACATTGTACCCTGATGTCATCAATCAGGGACCCGTTGATATCATCTGTATGGGGGAAGGTGAGTTTCCGATGCTTGAACTCATGGATGCCTTGGACGCGAAAATGGATTATTCACAGATAAAAAATCTGTGGGTAAAAAAAGATCATCAAGTCGTCAAAAATGACATGCGGCAGTTAATTGAGGATCTTGACATCCTGCCCTTCCCGGACAAGGGTCTGTATTACGACAGGTATCCGAGGTTAAAAAATAAAAAAACCAAGTACTTAATAACAAGCAGAGGGTGCCCCTATGAGTGTACGTTCTGCTACAACAAGAAGCTGAAACAGATTTTTTCCGGGAAAGGTAAATATGTCAGGTTCCACAGTCCCGATAGGATCATAAAAGAAATCAGGCATATGAAAGACAACTATTCTTTTGAAACTGTCCATTTTGCCGACGATAATTTTATATTGAACAGGGAAAGAATTATTCATTTATTGGATAAATATAAAAAATCTGATATCGACCTGCCTTTTATCTGCCTGGCAAGGGCGAATCTTCTTGATGAGGAACTGGTCAGGAAGCTGAAAGAAGCCGGATGCGCTAGCGTCTGGTTCGGGCTCGAATCCGGCAATGAGATATTGCGGGAAAAGCTTATAAAGAAAAATTTAACTGAAAAACAGATCGTCGCTGCCGCCCGCCTGTTAAAAAAACACCGGATAAAATTCAGAGCATACTCCATCATCGGTCTTCCGGGGGAAACAGTTGAAAATGCTTTTGAAACGATTTCACTCAACATAAGAATCAAAACGGATTTTCCATGGTGTTCCATCTTCACGCCCTATTCGGAAACTGAAATCGTGGACTATGCCATGGCGCAGGGATATTTAAAAGATGAATATCTGGATGATATGTCCGGCACGTATTTTAAAAACTCTCTTCTGGAGAACAAAGAAAAAAAAGAACTGGAAAATCTGCATAAATTTTTTCAGACCTGTGTTTTGATGCCGTGGACGATACCCGTGATAAAAGTGCTGATTAAACTGCCCCTTTACCCGCTGTATTCCATATGGTTCGGCATTGTTTACACGTATGTTTACATGAAGTCCGAAAAAGCAGGCTGTGTGGAAGTGGCCAATCTACTGATGCAGTATCTACCGGTTTTTTTTAAACACAAATAAACCGGTGTCTGTATCTGTTGACATAGAATCATAAATCTATACGGCACGTGGGCCTTCGGGAAGAGCAGCCCTGTGCACCGGGTCGGACCATCTTCAGACGATCTGCAAATAACTTACACCGAAAGCCAGATTGTATCTTCCGGTGATTATTACTATCCTGATTACCCGTTTGAAATCTATAATTATTTTTTTACTGCTCAGTGTGTGCTAAGACAACTGCCTCTTCCTGCGAAATTTCTCTACAGTATGTACGGATACGGGCAATACTGTTAAGGCAGGCAACCTCGACAAACAGGTCTCCCTCCATGAGCCAAAGACTACGGTCATCACTGTCATACATAAACGGCTGTGTATCACGTGCTAAAAAAATTTTTCCCATTGTGTCTCCCCCCTGATTGTACTTTTTAGTTGCATTAATTTCTTAAAATGCTATATATTATATATTTAATATATAGCAATTGTATTACGGTTGTCAAGAAAAAATTATCTTTTAAAAAAAACCGTGAAAAGTGAAAAGAAGAAATTAATTGCAATACGTCTCAGCCCGGATTCCCTTGCGATGTTAAATGACTTTGCAGAAAAATTTCCGGGCATGTCCCAGGGGGCTATTGTTGAAGTAGGGCTCTATTGCCTTAATAATGCAGATGAACATCAACTTAAGGAACTTTTTTTTGATTATATACGTGGTGGTAAAAAAAGGCCTTGAAAGAAATAATATCTGCCCTATTTTTTAGTTAAGATTTCCTTTAGCCAACACTCATAACAGTTTTTTAATGAAGCCGACTGTAATACACATTTCGCATCTTTTTAAATTCTATGCCGGCCGCCGCTTTACACCCTTTATAGCTGCATCTATTGCCATCCATACTGTTCTTCTGTGTGCACTCCCTGGACCTTCTGAAAAAAACCCCCGTATTAAACCCGAAACTTTTCAAGTAGATCTCATCCCACCTCCTTCTGAAATCTCAAAAAAAATCATACCTACCCCTTTAACAAAAGTACCACCACAAGAAAAAATCAAAAAAGTTCCTGTAACAAAAGGCAGTTCAAAAAAAATCGGCAGCTTAAAAAACGACTCTCCTCTCCAGGAAGAAGAAGCAACGGTTACACTTTTTACTGATGAACACAAGGATACAAAATATTCAGCATATCTTGCTCATTTAAAACAAAAAATAGGCTCTATATGGGAATATCCGGTTGAAGCAAAAGAAAAGCACCTTCAGGGGGAACTGACACTGCGTTTCTCACTACGACCTGACGGCAGTCTCGTTGATGTAAAAATTCTAGAGTTTTCCAGACATCCCGTCATTAATCAGGATACGGTACGTACAATATATG
Source organism: Thermodesulfobacteriota bacterium (assembly GCA_028278025.1). Taxonomy (GTDB): domain Bacteria; phylum Desulfobacterota; class WTBG01; order CAIYCZ01; family CAIRTM01; genus JANQFE01. The sequence continues at coordinate 106,968 of JANQFE010000054.1, forward strand.
CTGCGGCCCCCTTCAAACCATTTCCTAAAGAGTTTACAATCGCCAGGCTCAACGTCCTGGCAACCTTTAAATATCAAATAGCCGCAGATTGATCAGCACCATTCCGCGAACACCCTGCAGTACAATAGGGGCATACATCTAATAATTTGTCCGCAAAGCCGGGAACGGTTTTCCGGACAAATTATTAGTATGGATAAAAAATAAAAAAACACAAAGAAAGACCGCCCAGGATCCAAAGCCCCGGGGGCACTTCACGCATTTTTCCTGAAAGCAGCTTCATAAGTGGATACAGTACAAACCCTGCCGTCATACCAATTGCAAGATTATAGGTAAAACTCATCAGCACAATCACTGAAAAAATTGGTACAGCCTCGGTCATATCATCAAGCTGTGCCTTGGTTATAGTTGAGAGCATCAACAAACCTACAATAACCAGAGCAGGACCGTACGCACAGGCAGGAATGATGGAAAAAAAGGGTGCAAAAAAAAGCGCTGTGAGGAACATAAAGGCAGTCACTACCGCTGTCAGCCCGGTTCGGCCGCCTGCCTCAATACCTGCTGCGGATTCTATGTACGCCCCGGGGGTTGTGGTCCCCAGAAGAGCACCAACCATCATCGACACAGCATCACACATCATGGGTTTTTCAATTCCCGGAAGCCTACCCTGGGCATCCAGCAAACCGGCTTTATAAGAAACCCCCAGCAGGGTCCCCATGGTGTCCACAAAATCCATGACAAACACCGTTAATATAACAGAGAAAAAGCCCCAGGTGAGTGCACCGAAAATATCAAGTTTGAAGACTATCGGGGTGATATCCGGCGGCATACCGACCCATTGCCGGGGCAAACCTATTACTCCGGTCAGTATCGATAAAATGGTGGTTGTAAGTATACCGATAAGAATTGCGCCCCTGACTTTTTTAATCATCAAAAATGCAATAAAAATAAAACAGAATATTGCCAGTTGCACTGATGTGTCCCGCAAATTGCCTATCTGAACCGGTGCGCCTTTTACACCCACATCGATAATACCGGCATCATGCAGTCCAATAAAAGTTAAAAAAAGCCCGATACCGACCGCAAAGCTGATAGCCAGTCCCTGCGGTATCTGGTCTACCAGCCAGCTACGTACTTTTAAAAGAGTGAGCAGTGTAAATATTAAGCCGCCGATAAATATAGCGCCAAGGGCTGTTTGCCAGCTATACCCCAGGACTTGCACAACTGTATAGGCAACAAAAGCATTCTGACCCATATATGGTGCAATAGCAAACGGCCGTTTCGCATAAAGACCCATCGCCATAGTACCAAAAAAAGCACTCAGTATTGTTGCCACCATTGAAGGCCCAAAAGGAATACCGGCAGCCTCCAGAATTTTTGGATTCACCACGATGATATATGCCATGGTTACAAAAGTGGTAACACCACCAATAAACTCCTGTTTAATGGTGGTATTATGCTGGTCCAGCGCAAAAAACCGTTTAATCATAGAAAACTCCTCTCCTTGTTCTGAGAATTATTTATGATTTTTTTAGGAGACTGGAAGATGGTTGGTGCAATTGCGCATATAAACAGTAATTATATCGCACCTACAAAAACTTGCCAAGGATATCTCTTTATTATACAGGAAACAATGCAGGCAGAGCTCGCAAAAGATGCAAAACAAAACGTGCAGATAGTTATAAAAACAGTAAATTATTCATCACTAGAGCATTTCCCCTTTTTTCTATAGCCCTTGAGCACTGCAAAGGCTGCTGTGGTAAGAGCAGCTGCGGCGGTGCGAGTTTTAAAACATCAAAGTGCCATATTGGCCCATTTAACTGAATCAATATAAAAATCAGGGAGTTTTTTTTCGCTCAGATTCAGTTTCGTCAAATACTGGTTGATGGACTCCCAGTCGCCTTTTTCATATGACAGGACCATCCTATACACATCATGCAAAATGTTTTCTTTCCCCACAAGGGCTTCTTTGATACCATCAGAGATGGGCAGTTCGGTTAAAACATCTTTCATAGGCCTGTCCAGCAGTGCATCAATAACAGAAAACAGCCCCATCATAAAAAAATCAGAAGCATTATCCACCTGCCCTATTAAAACGGCAACGCTCTCACAAAAACGTGCCCGGATCAATGATACGACAAGCAACTCCTGGGGCTTATCAACCGCCATATGGCCCAGTGCAATAAGAGAAACCCATTTTCTGATTTCTTTTATGCCAAGCAGCACCAGGGCGTGCTTAATTGACTCAACTTTAACCGTAAGCCTGAAAAAAGTCGAATTGATAAACTTGAGCAGTTTATAAGAAAGGGCAACATCGTGCTTTACAATTTCCTCAAGTTTATTGAATTCCATATCCGGCCTGTTAATCTCATGCAGCACCCTTAAGTAACTAAGTTTATTGCTGGAAATATCCTTGCTTGAAATTACTATGGGTTTACTAAAAAAATAACCCTGAAAAAATGTGTAGCCCATGTTACGGGCTTCTGTAAATTCTTCAACGGTTTCAACTTTTTCAGCTAAAAATTTTATTTCATTGCGGCCGCATTCTTCTATTATTGCCCTTCTTGCTTCACCTTTTGTTGTTAAAAAATCCACCTTAATAATATCGGCAAGTTCTATGAGTGGCCAGAATTTAGTATCAAATACGAAGTCATCCAGCACCAGCATATAACCCGACCCTTTTAATTCTTTACATACATTAACAACCTGGTTGTCAGGCTCAACGTTTTCAAGGATTTCTACGGCAATTAATTCCTTAGGGATTGAACTGGGAGCACCCTGCAAAATGAGGTTCCGGGTGAAATTTACAAATGCTCTTTTTCCTTTTGTAATAGAATCAAGTCCGATAACTAAAAAACTATTTGAAAGAAGTTTATTAGTGGTCTGGTCGCCATCCTGGAGGGGTACACAAAAATTCTCAATACTTGAGCGAAACAGCAATTCATAGGCAGAAACGTTTTTCTTTGAATCAAAAATGGGCTGCCTGGCAACAAAAACATCCTTCATATTTAAATTCCTCTTAGTTCTATAAGTATACACTGTTGTTCGGTTTTTTTAAGCCCTTGCTTTAATAATTACTAAATTTTTTAAGTGCTTCCGGCAAACCCGATCTTTAGATACCCAACATCCATTAAAACCGGAAGAGTACTGCCAATATACCTGATTTGCCGTTGTAGAAGATTTATTACAAGACATCTCCAGGCAGAATACCGTATCGGCACATCCGGGGTACCCTTTTTAACGTCTTGAATTTACTTCATTGTGCAAAAGTATTTAAATTACCTTGACATATTATCCCAGTTGCAGTATGAATAGTAACTTATTTATGCATGTACAATATTATATGCACTATATTATATATAATTATATAAATTATGTTTTTCTACAGATCTGACTGTTAACACAGAACCATACAAGGAGTGACCATGGAAAAGAAAAAATGTATTCCCGGCACAATTGCTCCTGAAGTCTATAAAGCCCTTGAGGATATCGTAGGGCCGAAATACATTTCCCAGGACCGGGCGATTATTGAATGCTACAGTAAATTCTCTGTTGATTCCGGTGGAACCCTTAAGAAACACGCCAAGGACCCCAGTAATATTCCTGCATGTATAGTCCTGCCAGCAAGCACTGCAGAAGTACAGGCTATTATGCGAGTGTGCCATCGTTATACTGTTCCGGTGATACCCTTTACCAATGGTATGATTACCTTTAACGGTCCGCCAACGCCCGAACCTACCGTGTGTGTACACGTAAGCCGCATGAACAAGGTTTTAGAAATAAACGAAGATACCATGACGGCACGTCTGGAAGCCTATGCAGATTATGCCCAGGTGCAGGCTGATGCTATGAAAAAGGGTTTGTGGAATGGAGGAAGTCCGCTGGCTACCACGCTGTGCAAACTTTCATCACAAAGTGCCTTTGCAGGTGTCTGGCAAACCGATCATAAATACGGCACACTTTCACGTAATGTCGTAAGCATAAAACTGGTCACCCCAACCGGTGATGTGATCATTACCGGCTCGGACACAGTCGCAGGCGTAGACTGTTTCTGGGAATACGGACCCGGCCCTGATTTGTTTTCACTGGTACGGGGCAGCGGCGGAACAACGGGTATTATTACCGAAGTTGTTGTCAAACTGCATGCCTGGCCGGGCGGTGAAGAACTGCCTGAACCTCCGGCCGGAAGGCCCTGTATTCATACCTATAAGGAAGCCAAATATGACACGGCCCCGTTTCCGAAACATCATAAGTTGTTATGGGTAGAATTTCCCGACTTTGAAACAGAGCTTGAAGCGTTAAGAAAAATCGGGCATGCCTCTATTTGTGCCGGTCTGAACGCTACCGGAGTATATAATGCCTATTACTGCTCTCAAACACAGGACCTGACACTTGACCGGGTCGCAAATAAGTTTTTCCCGCCCTATAATCTTTATGTCATTATCGCGGGTTTTGTTTCAGAAAAACAGATTACCTACGAAGAAAATGTAATACGTGATATTATACAAGAGACCGGCGGCACCTTCCTTTCCGAAGACTATAAAGATGATGTTCTGTATGCCTTGGCTCCCTGGAATCTTGACTGCATCCGCCACGTTACCGGGTATCGCATGAACCGGCATGCCTACTGCGGATCCAACATTCTGGGGGGGCCGGTAGATACGGTCGCCCGCAAAACCAGGGAGGTTTGGTCAAAAGCAATAGATACCTTCGGTGAAACCTATGTTACGGATCGCGGTGGTATGGATGATACTCCCTTTCTGTATTCCAGCAACCACAGCGGCAGGTTCTGGCTGACAGAGGCGGATGTCTATCCTGACATGACCAAACCGGAGCTGCTGCAACGCGGACAGGCCCTGGTTGCCTGCGGAATCGTAAATACCATTGCTGATAAGTTCGGCCCGGGGGCCAACGGACTGGGGGTATCCATTGAACCGATCACTTCATTTATGCCCGAAGTCGGTCCAAATGCACATGTGCTTTTTAGGAAAATCCGCCACATTTTTGACCCCAGCGGAATCTGTGCACCCGGACGTCAAGTGTTTACTAAAGAAGAATATGATAATTTCCCCGACGAGGCGGTTGCAGGATTAAACAAGCTGAGACAGATGCACGGCATGCCGCCGGTCGAAAAAAAGTAAAAAAACAAGTTATGATCGGTCTAAATCGAGAGGAAAATACATGTCAGACCTGAAAAGTAATTTAGAAAAAATTGTGGGTAAAGGCAGTGTTCTGGTTGATGAAGTTCGTTTGAATGAATATTCAGGCGATCAAAGTTTTGTTGCTCCCCGAAAACCTGATGCCGTAGTGTTTGTTGATACTGTTGAGCAGATACAAGCACTGATCAGACATGCCAACAAAACCCTAATACCCATCATACCTTACAGCTCGGGTAAAAACCTGCATGGTGCCACAATACCGGACCAGGGCGGCATTATACTGAATTTGTCCAATATGAACCGCATCATAGAAATTGATGAAGAAAACTGGTTTGCTGTAATAGAGCCGGGTGTTACCTATCGGCAGTTGCAGGACACTCTGCTTAAAAAAGGCTTTCGTGTTATGGTTCCCTTTGGCTGTGTGCCTGAGCGCTCGGTTCTTTCCAGCTATCTTGAGCGTGACCCGGTTCTGGCCGCACCGAGCTTTGAGCATGGCAACTCCCTGATTCTGGATACAGAACTGGTGCTGCCGGACGGTGAACTGTTCCGCACCGGCAACTGGGCATCCGGAGGTCGACCGGGGGCACCAAACGGCCCCATCAGAAACACACTGTCTCGTCTCTGGACAGGTTCACAGGGCACCCTGGGAGTGCTTACTAAAATGGTCGTACAGATAGAACCTGTACCGCAGGCACAAAAGTTCTTTTTTATTCCTTTTCCAACTCTTGCTGATGCGGTTGAACCGTTACAAAGAATTCAAAGAAAAGAAATAGGCACTGAATGTTTTCTGCTTAACAACTTTAACTTGGCGGCTTTGTTTACCGATACGTGGGACATCCCTAATCGGTTTCCTGTTGAATCGATACCTTCACCTGATTTTGAACAACTGCGCAGGCTTGCGCCTTCCTGGGTATTGACTGTTTGTATTAATGGCCCCTTGCGCCGAACTGAAGAAAAAATTTCATATGAAGTTGAAGCATTGGAACAGCTCTGTGATATACTCAACGTGGAATTACTTGAAAGCCTCCCTCATATTCCTGCAGCCCAAACCACCATGCGTGCTGAAATGCTGCGGCCATGGAGTATCCTTAAAAAATTCAATTACAAGGGCACCGTACACGACCTTAGCTTCAAGGCCCCACTGAAAAAAATCGCAGCACTTGAAAAAACTTTACTTGATCAGGCTCTCAAAAAAAATTACCCTTTAGACGACATCGGTATGTATCTGCTACCCCTTGAACGCGGCAGAGGTCTACACTGTGAATTCGACCTGCACTGCAGACAGAGCACCCCTTCAGACGGTGCCGAGTGGGAACAGGTAAAAGCATTATGGCTGCAAGCGTCTGCAGAACTTATAAACTGCGGTGCTTATTTTGACAGGCCATACGGTGCATGGGCTCACATGGTATATGCTCGTGCCGGCAACTATACCCAGATGCTCAGAAAACTTAAATCTGAGACAGATCCTAACAATATACTAAATCCCGGTAAGCTTTGTTTTACATAAGACGGATAAAACAGCGACTTGTTAAGAGGAGGTTTATAAAGGTATGACTGATTATGACGTTATCGTAGTAGGATGTGGCCCGGCTGGATTGATGGCATGCGGCGAACTTGCTAAACGCGGCCTAAAGGTTCTTGGTGTAGACAAAAAACCGCGACTTGACAAAAACTACCGCACTGCTTCAGGATACTGCTTTCTTGACCAGCCCTTTAATAAAGAATTCATAAAGATGACTCCGGAAGGCAATAAAACTTGTCTTGAATATACAAAAATCGGTTTTACCCTTGAATATTCCGGCACCATGGAGGGCATCTACCATTCCCATATGTTTTCTGATACGGGCAAGCACTGGCAGGCTTCGGCCCGCAAGAAACCTTTTTATAACCTTTTTGTGCCGTCAAAGTGTCAGTCCGACCGCTACAAATGGGCAAAAAAACAGGGAACAAAATTCATGACTGCTACTGTTGCTGTAAAAGCATCCCAGACTGACAAGCAGGTTGAGCTTGTTGTGCGCAAGGACGGCAAAAACAAAACACTTACCTGCAAAAAACTGATAGCATCCGATGGTCTATCTTCACGTATTGCACGCAGCATCGGTGCTAATGAAGGCCGAACTCTTTTTGGCAAGGGTCCGACGATTGAATACGAAATGACCGATGTGGAATGCCCCTATGATCGTGGTGATATGTTTTTCTTCGGTGCAAACAACTTCGGCGGTATGGCCGGCGGCCTGATTATGGTTCCCAGCCCTAACGGCAAGAATGCTTTCAGGCTTGAAACCATGTCTGTTCTGCCGGCATCAACGTCCACAGCCATTATTGAACACTTTACTAAAAAAGGTCCCTTTTCTCACTGGTTCAAAAACGCAAAAATCATTGATACAAGCGGTGCTGTGGTTGAAATGCTCACTCCGATGATTACACCCTACCGGGGTAATATACTTTTCGTAGGGGATTCAGCCGCCTTTGCTGAATGTCTCTACCAGAGCGCAACCATGGCAGGCTATATGGGTGCTGTATGCACTGAAATGGAATTGCATGGTAAAAAAGGTTTTGAAGAGTATGACCAGTTCTGGGGGAAACACTTTGAATGGGTTAAAAATCCGAAACGCATGGCTGATTATACCAAGCGGGTACTGTTCCCCCGGTTTTTTACGGTCAAGGAGCTGGACTTCCTATTTGAACTCTCGGAAAAAAATCCCATTGTGGTCGATGAGCCGGCAGCAACCCCCTATGATTTTACCACAATGGTAATGCAGCAGTTTATGGCAATGCCGGAAGTTCCCGATGATTTGAAAAAACGCATGCAGGATATCATTGATGCGGACATGGCCAAAGTGGCAACGGTTATTGGTAAGGGCCAGAGAGCATAAGATTCTAATTCTTACAGTGCAAACCAGACTTAGCCTTAGAGATATGCGCTAAACAGCGGTTCTATTTCATCAAGAATGTTTTTACTAATTGAGAAGGTTATGGCATCTGCAAAACAGTCCAGCCGTACCAGGGCATTAATATTTGAATCCTCAATTTTAATATGTGCAAGTCTTTTACCAAAACTCTTATTTACAAGACGTATATCCTCATATATTTTAACAAGATTGCTCAACTCCCAATCCGGCTTTGCACCTTTTCGGCTTATAAAATACTGGGCCAGCAGATACATGGAAATCACTCTAAACATTGTTTCTTTTTCAGTAGCAAAGGGCAAATGAAAACTGACCATGGGTTTGAGCTTCTCCATTACCGGACAGCCGCTCGTAACCATGTAAAGACCGATCAGCGAACTTAGTCCTTCCTGCAGATCTGTCTGTTTACTGTAGGTCCTTTCCCCCGTCTCAATTAACACCTTGACGTTCTCATAAGAAACAGCCCCCTGAAAAATCTCCACTACATCTATAAAGCTTACTGCCACCGGACAGTACTGACTGAGCTGTTCATCCAGCGGACAATGCGGACACCGGTAAAATTTGAGCAAGGTCCATTCAGGACAGAAGCTTTTGTCCTCCTGAATAAGATTCATGGTATCTTTGTTAAACACTATATGGAATTTTTTTTGATCACCGTGATCAAATATGAATGTATAATGACAGGTTATCGTTTGGGGAGCATTGTTGCTGGTTGTACTCATAGTTGTGTGTTCTCAATATTTTCTGCGGCCAAATTTGTTTTTGATGGGTTCAGTTAAAGTATCGCACCTGATATGAGATTACTTGCTGATAACCGGTTTCTGTTGCCTCATGGCTATGCACCGGGATCGCCGCGCTCGGCTTTTCTTTCTTGTACCCGGGGCAGCGTAATGATAAATGTAGTGCCCTTTCCCACCTCACTGTCTACCTCGATTGTTCCGTCATGTTTTTGGATAATGTCATAGGCTATACTCAATCCCAGTCCTGTGCCTTTGCCAACCTCTTTAGTGGTAAAAAACGGTTCGAATATCCGGCTGCACTTATCCTCAGGGATACCACTGCCGGTATCACTGACTCTGACTACTATATTTCCACTGTTCTGTGTACCTTCTGTCTCAACATAGCGTGTTGCAATTTTTATAGTTCCTTGTTTTTCAATAGCATGGGCGGCATTTACTAATAAATTCATAAAAACCTGGTTAAGCTGCCCCAGATTACAATAGGTCAGGGGCAGCTCCCCATAATCCTTTTCAACGGTACACTTATATTTTAGTTCATTCCATACTACATTCAGAGTACTCTCAATTCCTTCATTGATGTCAGCATGTTTTAGTTTCTCCTGGTCTGCCCGCGAAAAACTTTTTAAATCTGCAACTATCTTTTTTAATCTTTCCATGCCCTCCATTGATTCGGCTACAAGATTCTGCATATCATCAGTTATAAAATCTATTTTAAGATTCTTTTTCAATCCCTCTATTTCCTCACAAACCTCTGTGAGCACTTCACTATTATTTTGTAATGATTTAAGAGCTTCATCATATTTTGCCAATATCTCAAGTAGACGCTTAATATATTTATTCATGCTGAGCAGGTTCGAGTATACATACCCGGCCGGATTATTGATTTCATGCGCGATGCCTGCTGAAAGTTGGCCGATCGAAGCCATTTTTTCTGCATGCACCATTTGGGACTGGGTCTCCTGCAAGCACTGTATGGTCTCTTCGAGCTCCTTGTTGCGTGACTGCAGTTCACCCGCACGCTCAGCTACTATTTCCTCAAGTCCTTCGCGATATGTACGGTTAGCAACCTCCAGCTCGCGCCGGTGCAGAGCATTGACCAAACTGATAAGCATCCTGTCACGTTCAATAGGCTTATTAATGTAATCGTAAGCACCTTCTTGAATTGCTTCTCTGGCAACCGACATGTTCTCTACAGCGGTTACCATAACAACAGCACAGTTCGGGTATGCACTGTGTATATATTTCATCAAATTCATCCCTGATTCATCGGGCAGACGGATATCCATAAGCACTAACTCAAAGGCCTGGCCTTTTAAACACTCGCGTGCTTCTTCAGCACTGCCAGCTGTTATACACGTATAGCCACGTCTTTCAAGGATTTCTTTGAGCGTGATACGTATTGGTTCTTCATCGTCTACCAGTAAAATTACTGCCATGGGATCGCCTCATTATACTCATCTGTTGTTGTTTGTCAGCTTTTTTAAAATACTGCCTACTATAAAAAAGTAATAAAAAAGAGGTTGTTAGCAGATCTTATCGAAAAAAAAGGGGCGAACCCCTATCCTTCCCTACGGATATGAACCATATTATTTGTTCCGGCCTTAATACGCTGTAAGTTGTGCAACATTCCTTCAAAACTGTTATTGCCCGGATGTTCCATTGCATTTTCTGAACTCAATCCGACAACAAGGAGCTGATTTTTAAGTTCATGGACACTTTCACTGATCACTTCATGCAACAAAGGCTCTTTATCTTTCAGCGAAACGGTTTGACTGAAGCTTTGAGCCTTTTTATTCATTCGGTAATAACGCAATCCATCTGAGACTGCTTCCAGTATCTCATTCTCTTCAAATGGCTTTATCAGAAGACGGAAAATCCCGACATTATTTATAGCCTCAAGGGTAAGCGAAAGAGAGGCAAAAGCAGTAATCATGATATACATGGTATCAGGCCAGAGAGTTCTTTAGCCTGCTTTATAAAAGAAAGTCCATCCATGCCGGGCATCATGTAATCACTAATAACAACATGCGGATGCAGGTCGTGAAATTCATCAAAAACATCCTGGGCCTGCATAGCGGAGAAGATTTCATAGGATGTTTCAATGCGAAACAGGCGTTTCAGTGATTCTAAAAAATTCTTATCATCATCTACAATTAATAATCGAGCCATTTGCATGTTATATTAATTTATGTTTTGCAAGTTGCTTGAACGGTGCCACAGAAGGGACAGATTTTCCACTCAGTGTCTAACATGTTTTTACACTGGCTGCATATAGCGCGTGACTGATGGCCGCAAAAAGGACACAGTGCCAGTTTTGAATCTATCTCCCGATCGCACTGTGAACATACTATACCGGACTCTTCTTTGGGGCCAAGCACCCGTAAAACTTCCGAGCAGGTGGTTTCACCATTTCTAATTTTTTCAATACCGTCATCAAACAGTGTTTTCATGCCAAGCTGCCTGGCAGTTAATTTCATCTCACGTTCAGTTGCATTGTTAGTAATCATCTCACGCAGTTCTTCATTAATAATCATCACTTCATATATCCCAATTTGGCCTGAGTATCCAGTCTTATTACAGGCTGAACACCCCTTACCATGGTAAAATGAAAGCGAATCTTTGAGATGCATGATTCCCAGATAAGAAAGAATCTCTTCGGGGGGGGCATAGATATCCTTGCAATGCTTACATATGCGCCGCACAAGCCGCTGGGCAATAATACCTTCCAGGGCAGATGCAATAGTATAAGGTTCAACGCCCTGGTGAACAAGCCGGCTGACAGTACCAATGGAGCTATTGGTATGCAGTGTACTCAGCACAAGATGTCCTGTTAAGGCCGCCTGAAAGGCCACCTCGGCAGTATCAAGGTCGCGTATCTCGCCAACCATAATAATATTGGGGTCCTGACGCAGCACCGATCTGAGAACCAGTGAGAAATCAAGTCCGGCTTTCTCCCTGATCAAAACCTGTGATGCGCTATCCATGAAATATTCAACCGGGTTTTCAATGGTTACGAAATTCTTGCTTGAAGATGTCATCTCGGTCAAAAGGGAATAGAGGGTTGTAGTCTTGCCGCTGCCCGTAGGACCAGTCGCAAGAATCATTCCCTGGGGCTTTGCAATTATTTTTTTTATTTTTTCAAGACTCTCCTGCGGAATCCCTAAATCTTCAACCTTTACAACAGAAGCGTTCCGATCCAGAATCCTCATAACAATCTTTTCACCATTTATGGTTGGCAGGCTTGATACCCGCAGGTCAACTACTTTATTGGCTGTCTTAATTGAAACCCGTCCATCCTGAGGCCTTCTGCGCTCAGCTATATCCATATCAGCCATAATTTTTAATCGCGAAACAGTCGGCAGGTAATAATTAAGGGGAATTTGAATTTTATCCTGAAGCATACCATCCAACCGAAATCTTACAAGTGCATACTTTATTTTCGGCTCAATGTGAATATCACTGGCCTTGAGCCTGGTAGCCTCTGAGATGATAGCACTGACAATTCGTATTGCCGGCGGCAGGTCCTTTGACAGAATCAATTCCTCAAGCTTTTCTTCCTCTTCTTCAAGCACAATTTCAACATCATCATACGGATTTAATTCATCCAGAACATCGGTTGCTTTCATCAGGTAATCATCTATCCCGTAGCACTCATTAATTTTTTTCAGTATGTCCCTTTCTGAAGCCATCACTACGGCAATATCAAATCCACTGGCAAACCGCAGATCATCTACGGTTGCGTAATTAGAAGGATCTGCCATGGCAAGCGTCATGTTATTGCCCTGCATTTTAATCGGTATGAATTTACCCTTCTCACAAACACTCTGGGGCAGCAGTTTGATGGTCTGCTTGTCTATCTGAAATTCGGAAAGGTATATATGCTCTATTCCTAAATTCTTGTTTACTATCTTTATAATCTCGGATTCCTTAACATAACCCAGATCCACAAGCACCCTTGGCATTGAACAGTTGCGCTGTTTTATAATCTTTTCACAATCATCAAGCTTTTTCTGATCCAGCAGACCACTTTTTATCAGCAGCGGCCCCAGTTGGCTTCTGTTTAGAGCAACAAATTTGCTCAATTTTGTTATTTCCTGTTTGTATTCCTGCTCTCGTGCTTTTAGTTCGGTATTCTTTTTAATAAGATCAAACTGTTCAAGGGCCAGGCTGACCGTAATGCGCAAATCATCGTCATTCCAGGGTTTAGTAATAAACTTATACACCGCGCCTTCATTTACAGCACCCATAACTGCAGCAACATCGGCATACCCAGTAAGCATTATCCTGATAATCTCCGGACGCAGCTCTTTTACTTTACGCAAAAAATCAGCCCCGTTCATTTCCGGCATATTATAATCACAGATAACAAGATTTACTCCAGGCTGCTTCTCAAGCACTTCCAGACCCTGCAAACCATCCTGTGCAGTCAGAATCTCATAGGCTTCATCGAAAAAAACCCTTTTTAGCGCCTGTAAAATACCCGGCTCATCATCCACAAGTAATAGAGTGTAGGGATTGTGCTTTGCTTTCAGTGGCTGCTGGTTTTTATCAACTTTGTCGTCTGTAAATAATGCTGCGTATCTGGACATAGTAATGAGATCTAAAACAATGTTGCATGTTAACTTTTCTAATATAGAACCTGATACAGCTTAATTCTTACTGTTTATACTAGTACAGCGTCACACTTTAATTTGTCAGTTGATCGGTGCAGGTCTTTGGTTTTGAGCAGCAAGGGCGGTCTGAGCAATTGGCCTATACTATAAGAGACGGTCGTTCCAGCGAGCACATAGCCCGCTGCAATCAACACTAAAGACCCTCGCTAAATCATTACCCCCAAATTCAAAAGTGACATTGTACTAGGTGCCGTAAAACTATTTTCGTTAATTTTGTATCCTGCAATTATTCTTCTGAACATTCATCCTTTTCTTTTACGGGAAGCACAATAGTAAAAGTAGTTCCTGCACTAACCGTGCTGTCAACCTGCAGTTCACCGCCATGCTTCTTGATGATATCATATGAGATGCTGAGTCCCATGCCGGTGCCTTTTCCAACTTCCTTTGTTGTAAAAAAGGGTTCAAATATCTTGCCGATAATATCCTCTGTTATGCCGCTGCCTGTATCAGCTATCCTAATCTCAATATGCCCGGTTTTTGAAATGCTGCTCTTTTCCATAAACCGTGTAGAGATATGTATGGTGCCCTGTTGTTCAATTGCATGTGAAGCATTTACCAGTATATTCATAAACACCTGGTTAAGTTGCCCGGGATTACAATACAGAGGGGGCAGTTCCCCATAGTCCTTTTCAATCCTGCATTTATATTTTAGTTCATTCCAAATAATGTTTAATGTAATGTCAATTCCCTGATTTACATCTGCATGTTTGAACTGTTCCTGGTCAACATGGGAAAAACTTTTCAGGTCGGCAACTATCTTTTTCACCCGTGCAGTTCCATCAAGTGATTCAGATATAATGCTTTGAATATCATCAACTATAAAGTCTATTTTAAGTTTTTGCTTTAGCGTATCTATAGGTGAGCAGGCTGCATCAATATCCTTGCTGCCAAAACTCTTGAGTTTTGTGAAAGTGTCTTCATACACGCTGAAAAGTTCAAGCACATTGTTAAGATACCTTTTTAAGCTCCCCATATTGGAATGGACAAAGCCTACGGGATTATTAATTTCATGGGCGACGCCGGCGGCAAGTTGACCAACAGATGCCAGCTTATCGCTTTGATACAGCCGCAGCTGAGCTTCTTTCAGCTCTTCGGTTCTTTTCGCAACTTCATGTTCAAGATTCTCTGCTAGATCTCTGTATTTCATCTCTGATTTTTCCAGCATTATGTTCTTTTCAAGAAGATCGGCATAGGACAGATCAACAGTTTCAGCGTGTAGTTCAGACACTACCGCTGTTTTAAAGTTTGCCTTGATAATATGTTTCAGTATAGCTGCAAAAAGCTTTCCGAAGTGTTTGATGAATGATGCATCACGGCTGAGATGCTGGTTTTTGTCAGCCTGTGATAGATTTGCAGCAGCATCTTCAGCAAATGGTCCTATGACAGCTATTCCCACAGTCTCACACTCATGGTCAATGGCAAAGAGTTCAAAATCAAAACCCGAAGATGCTTTAAAAGAAAAAAAACCTTCCTGCCATTCAAAATCTGGAAACTGTTGATGCTGTCTAATTTCTTTAAGACCCTGGTTGCAGATTTTTCCAGTTTTTTGATCTTCCGCATTCAAGCTAACAGCATCCTGACGCTGGGTGTCCATGACAGTAATTCCAACTGAAAAAACATTTCTAAAAAGCCCTGCAATCTCATGGACAGTTTCACTGTCAATCAAATCTTCAAATGTTCTGTTTCTATCAAAAGTATCAGCCATTGTTAATTGCTATTTTATTTAACCAGATGCTGTATAAAAACCTGCTCACTCAGCCCGTACTTCTCAGCCAGCCCGTATTTTGCAGTAAGTTGCCGGTATGCCAGTTGAACAAGGCTAGTAAATGTCTCCAGCACACCTGCCCCCCTAAGTGCTGTTGCGAAGAAAACCGGTAGTCCGGTCGGCTCCCATCTTTTTCTGACAGATTCTTCTGGAATGATATTAGGCAGGTCCCTTTTATTGAACTGCACAACTAGTGGCAGCGTATTAAAATCAAGCCCGACCTGTGTAGCATTTTCCTCCAGATTTTCAAAACTCATGGCATTATTCATTGACTGATCGTTTTGTGAGTCGGCGATAAAAGCAACCGCATCAGCACGTGAAAGCACTGCTTTTCTGGTTGCATTGTGCTTTACCTGGCCAGGTACCGTAAATAATTTGAGCTTGATCTTAAAACCGTTTGCCGATTGAAAATAGACTGGTAAAAGATCAAAAAAAAGGGTGCGGTCACCCTGGGTCTCCAGTTTCATCAAATCACCCCTGCCACCATTAGCAACAAGATCATGAAGACTCATAATATTAGTTGTTTTACCGCTTAAACCCGGTCCGTAATAAACAATCTTTACGGTCAATTTATTGTTTTCTTGATCAAAATCAGCCACTGTAACCTCTAGATAAGTAATGATTGAATAGATAAAGTTTTTGGATAACGATCCTTAATCTGTTCGAAAAGTTCGATTCCTTTCATGCCGGGCATATATATTATCTGTAACAGCTATGTCTACACTATGAGAATCAAAAAACTTAAGAGCTTCACTACCAGTCGTGGCAGTAAGTATTGTCAAGTCTTTTTCAATAAACATTCGCTTAATTGCAGTGATAATATTCGGCTCGTCATCTACAAAGAGTATTGTTACAGGCATGTTCTCATCCATGAGATCCTCTCCTTCTTTCAACATAATGAGTTACTGTTTCGTAGATTTCAATTTTTATAGTACCCCGGGTATCAAACAGTATGCCCGTTCCTTTCCGGATTGCTCAGGCCTCGATAAAATCAGCTGCAAGCTCAAAATCATTGTAAATATTTGCAACTATGTTCGGAAGGTCAGGTGCCTGGATATGCAAGGTATCCCACATATTTTCATCAATTGCCATAACATGTAGTGCGGTGCTTTTACCGAGGGCTATGGCTTTAACTACTTCATTACCGACATGTACTGCCGCTACAAGAACAGGTGAAATACGTGCAGCCCGGGGAGCATGATGGTATTGTATTGGCTCAATCAAATCCTTGGGGAATTGCCACATGTCACTGACAAGCGCACCCACTTCTGCATGCGTAAAGCCCAGCACTTCTCGTTCTGCATCTATAAGATTAACACCGCTATCTGAATGCAGGCGATTCTTGATCTCTGCCTGCTCTTGGGGAAGTTTTTGAAGTATCAGGACCTTTCCAATATCATGCAGGATGCCCCCCAAAAAAGCCCTGGAGGCTTCCTCAGGAAACCTTTTTGTCATGAGCACTTTTGATGCTATGGCGCATGCAAAAGAATGTGCCCAGAGCCCTAAAACATCAACGCCACCTTTCCCGTGGCCGCTACTAAATATTTTATACACTGACACTGTAAGGGCAAGATCCCTCACCATGTTAAAACCCAGCACAGTAATAGCACGTGAAATCGTATTAACCTTGCGTGAAAGACCGTAATAGCTTGAGTTAGCCAGTCGAAGCAGTTTCGTACTCAAGGCCTGATCCTGTTCAATAATATGACCGAGCTCTTCTGCAGTACAGGTATCACTGGCAACGGCTTTGTTGACCTTCTGCACAATGCTCGGTAGTGACGGGATATCACCACCTTGCTTTAGTTTTGCTAAGATTTCCTTTTCAGTCATGATGTCTTTCGTACTACCATTTCTTCAAGGATTGCATCAAACAAGGCTTGCATCATCCCAGTTGCTGGGGGTCGGTAAAATCTTTTAAGAAGTGTTTGTCGGCATTCTTCCTTGACAGCAGCAAGTTCTTCCTCACTGTACTCTTTTTGCGATGCTGCATCGCTTTCTATGACATAGATTGAAGTTAAACCTTTATGTATCAAACTGTTTATGACTGCATTGCTAAGCGTTGCCCCTTTTGCAAGAAGCATTTGCCCGTTCTCTGTTATTACATCTTTGGCCAGCACCATTCCCGCTGCAGCAGCCTGGAGTTTCATTACTTTCATCCGTTGTTCTCCACGTAAAAATGCTAACGCGTAAAGTCTCTTTCAGGGGTTGTCTTTTGTCCGGCACCATTGCCGCACCGACTCCAATTCCTCCTGGCTCAGCTCCGGCAGGACAATAGCGCCGGTTTCGTCTTCCTTGATGTCTGTGATACCGGGAAACTGCTTCTCAAGCCGTGTAAGTTCATCAGACTGTACTTTTATGGTACTCAAAAGCCTGCGTCTTTCTTCTTCATACTCATAACGTTCAAGCCCATGTCGGATTGACAGCTTAAGTTCCACATCATCCCAGGGTTTGGTAAAAAACCTAAAAATCTCCCCCTGGTTAACTGCCTTCATTGCGGATTCTATGCTGGCCTTGCCCGTAAGCATTATGCGCACAATATCGGGATATTTGTCTTTTACCATAGAGAGCAGTTCAGTGCCGGTCATGCCGGGCATGCTTTCATCAGAAATAATTAACTGGATATTATACGCGGCAAGCTTTTGGAGCCCCTCCTCACCACTTTGGGCATATACAATTTCATAATCTTCATCTATCAGGGACCGTTTCAGCGAACTGGCAATGTTCTGGTCATCATCAACTATAAGAATACATTTATTATCCATGTTCTCGATCCTCTTATCGTATTCATTCATGGCTTAAGATAATAGTGTGATACAATACGCATATACATATTTCGACTGACGAGTTATTTCTTCTTGTATACAAAAATACCGCCTTTGCCGGGATCCACCTTGTGTAGGCGCTTGAGACATTCAATTTTTTCCATCGTCAATTCAAAACCTTGCGGGAGAATAAGAACCCCGGTACCGCTGCGCACATCCCGCGATAAGGTCATTTCGGGGCACAGGTCACCGGGCAGGTATTCATCCTCTTCTGATCCGATATTGCGGTACACACTGCCGTGCAGTTCCTCAATCACCTTAGCAGCAACATCCAGAACTTTTCCATCATACTTTACCCCCTTATCGGCCTTTGCTATTCTGTAGGCCCTCTTAAAATCATAACGTCCCCCCGCCTGCCCGGGATTTGCCAGCCGGTCGATTGCATCTGCAACCGCAATAATGCGCGAACCGAGTGGTATCTGATTAAATTTTAAGCCATCCGGATATCCGTTGCCGTTATACCACTCGTGGTGATGTCTGACAATAACACCGGCATCCTGCAGGCTTTCTATGGGTTCTATGGCAGCCTGACCCCTAATAGGATGCTGTTCCATCTCCCTGCGTTCACTGGGATTAAGGTTCTTGGCATTTTTCATGATAATATTGTCACTGATACCGATTTTTCCGATATCATGCAGAAGGGCTGCTGCCCGGATAGTCTCGATCTCTTTATCAGGTAGCTGCATGGCCTCAGCTATCTTTTGCGCCAGTGCTCCTACATTATGGGAATGATTGGAAAATCTTTTGTTCCGCATTTCTATAAGGCTTGCAAATGCTTCCAGACTGGCTTGAAAATTCTTTTTCAATCTATCATTTAACAAAAGCAATGCCTTGTTGCGTTTCCGTATATCAACTGTCTGTTCCTTTACCCGCTGCTCCAGCTTGGCATTCCATTCCTTAAGC
This sequence comes from Thermodesulfobacteriota bacterium, assembly GCA_028278025.1. Classification (GTDB taxonomy): domain Bacteria; phylum Desulfobacterota; class WTBG01; order CAIYCZ01; family CAIRTM01; genus JANQFE01. Next base: position 125,936 of record JANQFE010000054.1, read on the forward strand.
TCTGCGGTTAACCTCTGGTTCTCTTTCACCAGGCTGAAGCGTTCAAGGGCCTCCTTAACAGTTAACTTGAGATCCTCATCGCTCCAGGGCTTTGTGATATATTTATAGACCTCACCTTTATTGATTGCTTCCATGGTGGCATTAATGTCAGAATATCCGGTAAGCATTATACGCACTGTATCGGGTGTCTTTTGCTTGGCATGGGTCAAAAATTCCGATCCGGTCATAACCGGCATCCGCTGATCCGATATAATCAAGGAAACTTCATTAGCATCAAGAAGCGCTAATCCTTCCCTGCCGGAGGTGGCGGTAAGTACATTGTAATCATCTCCCATGAGCAACCGCCGGATAGACCGCAGGATGTTCTCTTCATCATCAACAAGCAAAATCGTGTGGTTACCAGGTATTATTTCCATAATAGTCTATTTCACTTTTTGGATTAACTGTGGTCAGGCTGAAAAACAATAATATGCCCGGTTTGTTCACCTTCCTGAAAAAGCGGCACGCATACAACTGCTCCTATAAAATCATAGCCATCGGAATTGCTTGTGGCTTTACCCTGTTCGCTTGCGGCCTCCATCAACTTCGTGGTATGTTCGCATAAAAATAAATCGGCCTGCTCACCCAGCATGCCCGTGTTATCCTTGTTCAGCAGTTTTTTAGCGTAGTTATTTATCTGTACAACAGTACCGCTATTATCAACGCCTACTATTCCGATAGGGACAATATTCAAAATCTCCTGCGAGATCCTCAGCGCCCTGTTTTGGATAAGCAAGTCTGCGGCTTTTTCCCCTACGCGCTTCTCAAGATTCTTATTCAGTTCCTCCAGCTTTTTATTATTATCAAGAAGTTCGCCCGTAAGTTTTTTGTTTTCTCGGTGAAGATTGTAGCGTTCAATCGCATTCGCTATGGTTACCTTTAGCTCATCATCATTCCAGGGTTTGGGAATGAATTTATATATTTCGCCCTCGTTTATTGCAGAAACAATGGAAGCCACATCTGCATACCCCGATAGTACAATACGCACGGTATCAGGCCATTTATTACAGACATCCCGCAGAAAATCCACGCCGTTCATCTCGGGCATACGATAATCTGAGATAACAACCTGACACTGCTCCTTTCCCAGGATTTCAAGCCCTTCTTTACCTGAATCAGCAGTTAAAATAGTGTAATCCTCATCAAAAAAAATTCTTTCAAGAGAGCGCAGAACATTTTTTTCATCATCAACACATAGAATCGCTATATCGCCCATACATCCACCTTGTAACTGACCACTTGTTATTTTAAATCAGGGATTGGAATTATACTGCTGATCCTTGATCCCTGCCGTATAGCTGCTCGGCAACTTATACTATCTGTTCTACAGCGCCTGCATCCTCCTTAGACATAACCGGAAGTATGATGGTAAAGGTTGTGCCCTCTCCCACCGTGCTTTGAACGGTAATCTTTCCATTGTGCTTTTTGACAATATCATATGCTATACTCATCCCCAGCCCTGTTCCCTTGCCTACCTCCTTAGTGGTAAAAAACGGCTCAAAGATTCTATCAAGTTTGGCCTGCTCTATACCGCACCCTGTGTCACTTATACGTATTTCAATCTGCTCGGGTCCGGCCTGTTTATCACCGTTTATATGGTTTGTTGCAATCGTGATTGTTCCTTGAGTCTCAATTGCCTGAGCTGCATTCACCAGAATGTTCACAAAGACTTGGTTTAATTGTCCCATGTTACAATATGTCTGCGGCAATTCTCCAAAATCTTTTTCAACACTGCATTTATACTTAAGCTCATTCCATACAACGTTAAGGGTGCTCTCCAAACCTTCGTTGATATTTGCAAATTTAAACTCTGACTGGTCTACGTGAGAAAAACTCTTTAGATCAGCAACGATCTTCTTTATCCGTTCCATCCCTTCCTGGGATTCAGAGATAACATCTTTGATATCATCCTTTATAAAATCCATCTTTTGCTGTTGTTTAAGCTTAGCCATTTTTTCACAAAAGGAGGATACTTCCTGTACACTACAGTCTTTAAAAGCGGCAAGTCCTTCTTCATATTGTTTCATTACTTCTATTATTTTGTTAACATATTTGTCTAAACTTCCCAGATTGGAATAGACAAAGCCGGCCGGATTATTAATCTCATGGGCAACCCCTGCAGCAAGTTGACCAATCGATGCCATTTTCTCCTGTTGAAGCAGATGTGATTGCGTTATTTTCAATTCTTCGTTTGCTTCAGCCATTTGTTTATTTAAAATACTTAACTCCTGCAGGTTCCTTTTATGCTTTCTTTCAAAATTGATTATGCGGGCAGCAACATGAATCCGGGCACTCAACTCCTCTTTATTAAACGGTTTCATGATATAATCATCCGCACCGGAGTTGAGTGCTTTGACAACTTCTTCTTTGGTATCCATGGCAGTCAATACAATAATATAAATATAACGCCTGGCCTGTTCCTTCTTAATATGCTGCACAAAAGCCGTACCATCAATCTCCTTAAACAACCAGTGAGTAAGCACAAGCTGGATATTCTCATTTTCATCAAGTATATTCAATGCCTCTTGGGCACCGGATGCAGTGAAAACATGATGACCTTTTTTGTTTAAAAATTTTTGCAGCAGTGCCTTTGTTACAACGTTGTCTTCAAGAATCAGTACATGCATGTGTTACCCTTATAAAACAAGCTAAGATATGGTAATTTCTGAAAAATTGTTACTAAAAATATATACGGATTATGGTACTATTTACTTTAGTCATTTTACGATTATCTAAAACAAAAACTATGCCAAGGGCAGCAAGCCCCCCATAATCGTTTTTTGCAAGTAATATCTAGTAGTTGTAATTTTCAACGCAGACTACACCTATCAAAGGCAGGTCCATTCTGTCTTGTTTGACAAGAATTTGTCTTGTCAAACAAGATTTTATTTTATATAAAATATTATATTATAATTTAAATATTTTATACATAACTATAATTATATTTTATTTTGAATTAATAAAATGAATATAGCTGTTTTTATAGTCTATATAATAATAATGTTACCGGTCGGCCTGGTTGCCTATCGCAAAACCAGTGATTTATCAGACTACATTCTGGGCGGGCGGAAACTTAACAGTTTTGTTACGGCCCTGAGTGCTGGGGCCTCAGATATGAGTGGATGGCTTCTGCTGGGACTGCCCGGATATGCGTATATCGCATGTCTCAATCTTTTTGTTTAGTTTTTTTATGCCAAGGATGTTTACAAAACAGTGTAATTTTTGGCTAACAATTCAGTTTTACAGCACGCACAAACGGAGCAACAGAAACTGAGTACATTTTCTTATTGACAAATATAATCCGCAATTGCTTATGATGTAGAATACATAAGCAATCAAACAAAGGAATTTTTCCTCAATGGAACTCAAACTCTATATAATTTAAAGTATCGTTTATCATTAGATAAATGTACTCCATTAAAAACGTCCATACATGTTAGAATTACTGTACAAAGGTATTGCCGTCGAAACAGATTGTGAAGATGTCCTGGCGTACGAGATAATCGATGAGTTGATCAAACACCGGTTTTTTGTAACTGTGATCAAGCAATCCAAAGACCCGCAAAGCTTTATTCCGAATTTTTTTCATATCGGTTATAAAGGCCATAAGCTAAGCATTCGTATCAATCAGGATATAAATCGCAAATGGCGCTGTCTGATATTTTCAATAAAAGCTTTCAGCAAACAGCAGCCGCCCCTTTTCACAATCGATTAAGGTTTACTGCAGGACATCCTGTAGTGCAGTCAGTGCATCCGGATATGCAAACCGGAAACCGGAATCCATAAGCCGTTTGGGAAGCACGCGCTGGCCGGCCAGCAGAACTTCTTGTGCCATTTCCCCAAAAATGAATTTCAAAACAATACCGGGCGTTGGGAACCATGAAGGTCTTTGCAGGACGGTTCCAAGCATATGAAAAAAATCTTTGGCCGTTAACGGGTTTGGTGCCGTTAGATTAAACGGTCCTGCAAGATCATTATGTTCAATCAGGCACCTGATAGCCGCCGCCTCATCGGCAATATGTATCCATGAAAGCCATTGCCTACCATTGCCCGGATGCCCCCCTGCAAAAAAACGAAAGGGCAACACAACCCGCGATAGGAATCCTTCGTTTTTCCCCAAGACAATACCGGTACGGATAATGACATGGCGCACCCCGGATTGTGTAACCGCCCGGGTTGTCTGTTCCCACTGAGAGGCAACATCGGCAAGAAACCCGGTACCTATAGACGAAAACTCATTAAGGAGCTCATCACCCCGGTTCCCATAGTAGCCGATTGCCGATGCCTGCACAACCACTCGGGGTTGTACCGATGTGCGTTCAACCGCTTCGGTAACTGCCCTGCCTGCATGTAGTCTACTGTAAAGCAGGCTTGATTTTTTCTGTGCTGTCCAGCGCAGTGACGAGGCAATATTATCCCCTGCAAGATTGACAATAGCTGCTGCTCCCTCAACGTGATGAAGCCAGCCCCGGGTTGTTTGTCCATCCCAAAAGCTGAAGATAATGCGCTCATCTGAAATTCCACGCCCTTTCTCAGGATTCCTGCTCAGGACAATAACATCATAATTATTAGCCAGCAACTCTCTGCAAAGTGCTCTGCCGATAAAGCCTGTGCCGCCGGTAATCACAACTTTTTTTCTCATTACATGTCCTTCTATAATCAGATATTACTTGTGCAGTATTTACTGAAGTGCTGCAATTACGGAGTAACAGTATTGCCCGGAAATTTTTTAGCCGTTGCACAATACCGTTATAATCGGTTGGCTTGTTAAAAGCAAGCAAGAGAAGATTATTACATATATATTGCCAGGTAGAAATTTCAAAATGTGCTAACATCTTTACCACTGCTTCTCAGTGCAGCAGTTTTTACAGGCTGCTGCTCAAAGCACCCGCGGAATATTTCAGCAGCAACAAAAGATGGTCTTACCTTTCTGAGGTCTCCATGAACAACTACTAATGAAATCGCCAGTTTGGTATCACCATTTTCTGCAAAACCGGCGAACCACTCGCACCGCCTTTGACACCCGGGAAGGTTTATTGCTCCGGTTTTGCCTCCCAGTGACCAGCCACCATAGTGTCGAGACTTTTTTAAATGTGAAAATGATTTTCTAGCAGTACCTTTCCTGATGGTGGCCTGCATAAGGCGGTACAGGCCTTTAACACTGCTGGAGCTTAGTGGCTTACTCAGTGTTTCAGGACCTGCTGTATATACGTCCTGGTTGTCAAAGCCGATTATCTTTTCAACTAAATACGGTTTCATTATTTTACCCTCTGTTACCGGCAGGGCTGCAATCAGGGCGGCATGCAAAGGTGATATTGTTGTCCTGGTGTTAAAACCACAGGCCAGTTCGGCTCTCTCAAATTGTGTGTCAGGATCAAAAGTATTGCTCTTTCCAAGAGGCATATCAAAATCTACCGGTACATTAAAAAGAAATGCCTCAGCAACTTCGTCAAATTCTTTTTCAGTCAAATAATGAATCCCCAGTTTACCGAAAAAAGGATTTATACTTTTTGAAAAAGCTTTCTCCAGCGTAATTGGTTTAGAACGATAGCGAGCTCTTTTCAAACCAAGCTGGTGCTTATAAAGAGTATAGTATTGTCCGGATACCGGCAATGATTTTACACTGTCAAACCCCTTTCTTTCCAGCACTGCAGCGGCTGTTACAATTTTAATCAACGATGCTGCCGGAAAACGTGCACTGAGGCAATAGTTGCCGGTCGCCCCGGGGAGAACGGTCTCATTTTGCATGTTTCCGGTATGATTGCCCATAGCAAGCACTGCTCCTGTTGTGGCATCTATGACTACACCGGCAGCAAGCAGCGGTGAATAACGGTTAAAAAGCCCAATGAGGTTTTTTTGAATAGAAGGATTGATTGTTGTAAAAACAGTTACAGGACCGTCACCTGTGTTTTTATCAAAAACAACCGGCGGTGACGGGTTGTAAAAAAAATTTTCATCAAATAGAGAAGCAATTGCAGTTTTAGTAAGATTTACAGCATACCGTTTAACTACCGGAGATCGATTGCACTCTGTGCTGTTTACAAAAACAGTATAATCCGTAGAGGGCTGCTGCACTCCTGCAGCAAAAAAACCAAAAATCACTATGGCGAGCAATACGCCTGTCAACAATCCCGCTTTTTGTCTGTGTTTATATCGTAATGACAAAACAAAGGGGCGCAGACGTGTCCAATAAATGGTTATATAATTGTTTCTCAGCATCATCACTTCCTGTCAGACACACAGATGGATTCTACTGCTAGAAAATACCAAAATGTAAAATAGTGTTTTAGCCGTCATATATAGCATATGAGATTGGGGGAAGCAACAAAGTATTGTTTCTTATATCGGATATTACTTCTTTTTTCTTAATATTAAAATACACTTTGCATCTCCCCCTTGCTTCGGGCGCTCACCGCATAACAGACTTGTGAGATATAATCTTTTGACCAAGAAAGTTGAATTTATTACATAATTATGTGACAATAAAAAAATATCCATGATGGAATTATAGATTAATCATTTTTCTTGGAAGAAGGCCCTGTGCAGAAGTTACGCTATGGAATTGTTATAACTATATGCATTATCTTTGTACTCCTGTATGTTTTTGTTTTTAAAAACGATGGGCACAAATTCAGGACTGAAAAAATTACCCGCGGTACTATAACTGAAAGAGCTACAGCCACCGGCACGGTTAACCCGCTTACAACAGTCCTGGTGGGAACCCAAGTATCAGGCAGGATAAAAGCACTCTATGTAGACTACAATGACCCGGTTACAAGAGGTCAATTAATTGCCGAGATAGATCCTGCAACCTTTGATGCCCAATTGGAGGAGGCCCGTGCAAACCTGCTTTCAGCCACAGCTAATCTTGCCAAGGCCGAAGCAACTCTTGCAGATACGGATCGAAACCTCAAGCGACAAAAAAAACTATTTGCTGATAATGTAATCGGCGAAAGCGAACGCGATGCTATCGAGACAAAATACCAGGTTGACAAAAGTCATGTTGCCGTAGCGCGTGCACAGGTTGTACAAGCCCAGGCAGCCTTCAACTTTGCTGAGACAAATCTGCGGTATACAAAAATTTATTCGCCTATTGATGGGATTGTTATTTCCCGGGATGTTGATGTGGGTCAGACTGTCGCCGCCGCATTTCAAACACCGACACTGTACACTATTGCCCGGGACCTCAAAGAAATGCAGATAAACACCAATGTCGATGAAGCCGACATAGGCAAAATAAAAGTGGGCCAGGCTGCTGAATTTACCGTGGATGCCTATCCTGAGACTACCTTCGCCGGTGAAATACTGCAAATACGCAATGCCCCTATTGTTGTCCAAAATGTTGTTACCTATGACGTTGTTATCAGGGTCGATAATCCCGACCTGAAACTAAAACCCGGCATGACTGCCAGTGTATCCATCATTATCGTCACAAAAAAGGATATTGTGCGTATTCCCAATGCGGCCTTGCGTTTTAGACCGGAAGATTATCAGGATTATCAAACTGTCCAGGGTGAACGTTGTATATGGATCCTCAATGGTCAAAACCCTGAATGCATTATGGTGAAAACAGGCATTGATGATTACGCCTATACCGAACTCGTTGCGGGCAGCCTGGTCGAAGGACAAAAAATAATCACCGGTTATCTAACTACAGCCAATAATTAAATTTCTTCATAATCACCATGAGCCCCAAAGTTTTTTTTAGCATACGGTATCATATCCTGCGACCCCCTAACCCCTAGTTACATAATTATTGCCTTTTCACTCAGGAGAACATGGAAAAACAAACTACCGACCTTATTGAAGTGCATAACCTGAGCAGGATGTACCAGCTTGGTGAAAACCTTATTAAAGCACTCGATGGTGTCTCACTTACCATTAAAAAGGGGGAATTTATATCAATAATGGGTCCTTCCGGTTCAGGAAAATCCACATTCATGAACCTTATTGGATGCCTTGACAGCCCCACTTGCGGCACCTATCTGCTTGAAGGCCTTGATGTTGGTCAGCTGACCAGAGACAGGCTGGCGCAGATCCGCAATGAAAAAATAGGGTTTGTTTTTCAGGGGTTTAATCTCCTGCCCCGTACAACGGCACTGGAAAATGTCGAACTGCCGCTGCTGTACAATGGCACCTCACCGCAACAAAAAAACATCATGGCCTTTGAGGCATTACAAATAGTAGGGCTCACATCACGGGAAAAACATCGTCCCAACCAGCTTTCTGTAGGGCAACAGCAGCGAGTTGCTATTGCACGGGCAATTGTAAACAATGCACCGATCCTGCTGGCTGATGAACCTACCGGCAACCTCGATACAAAAACAAGTGCAGAGATAATGGAACTTTTTGTAAACTTAAACAGACAGTCTCACATTACTATTATCCTGGTAACCCATGAGCCTGACATTGCAACCTATGGAAACCGTATAATACGTTTCCTGGACGGCAAAATAATCAGCGACCAGCAAGTTGAAAAATCATGATTAATCTCCTTGTCACCCTTAAAATTGCCCTGCGGGCACTGCAGGCCAACAAGATGCGTTCAGGACTTACCATGCTCGGCATAATCATTGGCGTGGCTGCTGTTATTGCAATGCTGGCAATCGGTACAGGAGCAAGTAAAAAGGTGTCACAAGAAATCACATCAATGGGCAGTAACCTGCTGATAGTGTTTTCCGGGGCAACTTCCTCCGGCGGAGCACGTATGGGCTCGGGCACGGATCCTACCCTTTCTCTTGAGGATGTTGAGGCAATCAAAAATGAATGCCCTGCAGTAATAGATGTCGCACCGATGCACAGCGGCTCTGCCCAGGTAATTTACGGCAACCAGAACTGGTCAACCCTTATTTGGGGGACAACCCCGAGTGTGCTGTATATTAATGCCTGGGAACTGTCTGCAGGCCGGCCGTTTACCGATCAGGATGTTAATTATGCAAACAAGGTGTGCCTTCTGGGCAAGACTGTTGCAGATGAGCTTTTTCTTGGTTTAGATCCGGTGGGCAAAATCATCAGGATTAAAAAAGTCCCCTTCAAAGTCATGGGTGTCCTGCGCCGTAAAGGACAGACCCTCACCGGACAAGACCAGGATGATGTTATATATGTGCCCATAACAACTGCCCAAAAAAAACTTTTCGGCACGGCAATTCCCGGGATGGTGCGATTCATGATGGTAAAAGCACAAAGCGTACATGTACTTAAAGATGCAGAAATACAAATACAAGAGCTGCTGCGCCAAAGACACCGGATCGGTGCGAACCAGGACGATGATTTTACCGTTAAAAATCTTACTCAGATGCTTGAATTTGCCTTAAATTTAACCAAAATAATGACCCTGCTGCTTGGTGCAATTGCCTCTATCTCTCTGCTGGTTGGAGGAATCGGTATTATGAATATCATGCTGGTATCGGTTACGGAAAGAACCCGTGAAATCGGGATCAGAATAGCAGTTGGGGCAAAAACCTGGGACATCCGCTTTCAATTCATCATAGAAGCAGTTACGCTGTCTTTGATCGGCGGTTTTATAGGAACTTTAATCGGCGAGGCCGGTTCGATTACCGTAGCCCGCTTTGCAGACCTTCCTGTGGTGGTTTCACCTTTGGCGATTATTCTGGCGTTCGGTTTCTCGGCCGGTGTCGGTGTGTTCTTCGGGTTTTATCCTGCCTACAAGGCATCCCTGCTAAACCCTATCGATGCACTGCGGTATGAATAGATATAAGTGCACTGAAGTGCCTAAAGTTCAAAGTGCCTGAATGCTTTTATCTGATATAGAGCATTTCTCTTTTTTCTCTAGCCCTTGAGCACTGCGAAGGTTGGTGCGGTAAGAGCAACAGCGGCGGTGCGAGCATTGGAAAATATAGTAGTTTCCGGATATTCCAGCGAGCACATAGCCCGCAGGTAGTCGAGCCGCTTCAGCCTTCGCAGTGCTCAACTGTGAGGCTACGCTTTTTTGAGGAATGCTCTAGTGCTGACCGATAATTAAAACTGTGGATTCGGAGGTTGGGCTCGCGCTCGCACCTGTTTGTGCAGCAAGGGCAGTGTGAGCCTCAGCCTGAACTATACTAATAGTCGTTCCAGCGAGCATGTTGCCCGTAGCAAACAAGCAGGTGCG